>NZ_JAHBDI010000016.1:0-94514 GCF_019956275.1 Pseudomonas sp. GL-RE-26 | reverse complement strand
CAGCGCGACCGATACCACCGTAAACCACCAGTTCTTTAGGGTTCTCGGCGACTTCCGGGTCGAGGTTGTTCATCAGCATGCGCAGCGGCGCTTCGGTCAGCCAGCTCTTGGCGGTCAGCTTGTTACCACGTGCGGCACGGATTTCAACGTCACGAAACTTAGTAGGTTTAATGTCAGTCACGAAAAAGACTCCTCAGCAATCAATCCAAACCAACCCAGGCAGTGGGCGAGCAAGCCAATGGGCATCAATGCACACCGGCGAATCAGTGGACGATGGTTGAGTCCTCGTGACTCATACGCATACGTCTTTACTTGTACATACAAGCATATGCAATCAAGCGGCCAACTTGTTGGATGAGCATTCAAGAAAAATCCTGAAACGGCTGGAGAGCGCCTGGAGCAAGGGTTCTGGCGAAGATGAAAAGTTTTACGGGGGATTTTTGTGGCGAGGAGGTTTTGTTACTTGAGCGTGGTTTTGCGCCACGCTGGGGCGTTCGGTAACAAGTTGGTGCGGCTTTGGAAACAAGAAGTGTGAATGCTTTTGTGGCGAGGGAGCTTGCTCCCGCTGGGCTGCGAAGCGGCCCAAAACCGACATCCGCCGGAATTTGGAGTCCTTCGGCCTCCAGCGGGAGCAAGCTCCCTCGCCACAGAGAGGCTCATTGGCCTGGTAATCAGTGTGCGGCCAGCTCAATCACACAGCATGGGCTACTAACGGAGATTTCCAGCAGGCCAGTGTTACCGTCGAGTTGCAGGCAATCATGCCGACCGAGCTTCGAAGCGCTGTTACCGACCACCACTTCCAGCGCATCGCTGATGCTGAACACCAACACCGTACCCGCCGAGCTGAAAAACCGCTGCTCGCCACTCAACCACTGCAACCGCGCAGCGTAACGCTGCGGCGCGTAAATCAGGTTGAAATCGCGAATCGGACCGCCGAGCAATGTGCAGGAAACCTTGCTTTCACCGCTGAAGGCAAACGGGTCCAGCGGTAACAGTGACCGAGTGTCCTGGCCATCCACCGTCAGGGTCATGCCCTCGCCTTGCAACACGGTGATTACCCGCTCATAACCGGCAAAGGTGGAAAAGCCGCCCGATTCGCCAATGTCGGCAATCGACAGACGCCAGCCAAAGCCATCCAGGCCGGTGCCGGCATCGCGGGTAATTTCTTCGGTGCTGCCGCCGCCGCTTTTCCACGGCATGCGTGGGTAGTCTTTGGCGCGTAAAAGCTTTGCGATACTCATTTATGGCTCTCTATTTATGAAACCGACCTTCCAGACGATGACGGGAACCGGGGTGGATCAAGCGAGCGGCGGTCACTGGCTGACGACCGGACCAGGTGCGGCGACGGATCAGCAGGCACGGCTCGCCCTTTTCAATCTGTAGCAACTTGCATTCGGACGACTCGGCCAGGATCGCCTCGACCACGTGCTCGCCTTCGGTCAGCGGCGCGACCTGGTTCAGGTAGGCGTAAGGCGTTTGCAGGGTGAAGTCCTGCTTGAGGTAGTCCGGCGCCACCAGCGCATTGACGAAACGGTCTTCGATTTGCACCGGGATATCGTTTTCGAAATGCACGATCAGCGAGTGGAACACCTTCTGCCCTTCGCGCATGTCCAGGGCCAGGGCGCGCTCGGAGCCGGCGGCCTCTTCTTCAAGGGTGATGACCTTGCAGGTGTGGCGATGACCGCGAGAAGCGATTTCGTCGGCGATGTTGTGCACTTCAAACAGGGCAGACTGGCTTTTCGGCTCGGCGACGAACGTGCCGACGCCTTGCATGCGCACCAGCAGGCCATCGGCAGTCATCTCGCGCAGGGCGCGGTTGATGGTCATACGGCTGAAGCCCAACTGGCTGACCAGTTCGCTTTCCGACGGAACGCGATAGTGCGGCGGCCAGTTTCCACTGTCGATTTGCTGGGTGATCATTTGTTTGACGCGGGCGTACAAGGGCGCCGGACTGTCGCCCATGTTCGCGGCCAACGGAGAGACTGTAGGCGGAGTCGGCACGGTTAATCCTTGGTCGTTTAGTAGATGTCGCTAGCTTGCCGGAGTTTACCGGGCAGGCAAACGTCTGTATATGTATATACAAATAACACACGATGGGGTGCTGAACCATGTCCGCCTTCTTTGCCGAACGCGCGCTGCTGCCTAGTGGATGGGCCAACAATGTACGTCTTGAGGTCAACGCCGACGGCGTATTGACCCATATCCAGGCCGATTCCAACGCAGATGGCGCCGAACGGCTAAGCGGTCCGCTGCTGCCTGGCATGCCGAACCTGCACTCCCACGCCTTCCAGCGGGCCATGGCCGGGCTGGCGGAAGTGGCGGGCAATCCGAACGACAGTTTCTGGACCTGGCGCGACCTGATGTATCGCCTCGTCGGAAAAATCAGCCCGGAACAACTCGGCGTCATCGCCCGTCAGCTGTACATCGAAATGCTCAAGGCCGGTTACACATCGGTGGCGGAATTTCATTACGTACACCATGACATTAACGGCCAGTCTTACGCGGACCCGGCCGAACTGGCCCTGCGTATCAGCCAGGCCGCGGGTTCCGCCGGTATCGGTCTGACCCTGCTGCCAGTGCTCTACAGCCACTCCGGTTTCGGCGGCCAGACCCCGAACGAAGGTCAGCGCCGCTTCATCAACAGCACCGAAAACTACCTCAAGCTGCAATCGCGCCTGCAACCGGCCCTGGCGCAGCAGCCGGCGCAAGCCCTGGGCCTGTGTTTCCACTCGCTGCGCGCGGTCACGCCGCAGCAGATCAGCGAAGTGCTGGCGGCCAGCGACAAGCAATGCCCAGTGCACATCCACATCGCCGAGCAGCAGAAGGAAGTCGACGACTGCCTGACCTGGAGCGGTCGTCGTCCGCTGCAATGGCTGTACGAAAACGTCGACGTCGATCAGCGCTGGTGCCTGGTCCACGCGACCCACGCCAACCCGGAAGAAGTCACGTCGATGGCCAAGAGCCGTGCCATCGCCGGCCTGTGCCTGACCACCGAAGCCAACCTGGGCGACGGAATTTTCCCGGCGGTGGATTTCCTAGCCCAGGGCGGCCGCATGGGCATCGGTTCCGACAGCCATGTGTCGTTGAGCGTGGTGGAAGAATTGCGCTGGCTGGAATACGGCCAGCGTCTGCGCGACCAGCGGCGTAATCGTTTGTATGGCGCGGATCAGCCGATGGTCGGGCGTACGCTGTTCGATGCGGCGCTGGATGGCGGTGCCCAGGCGCTGGGTCAGCCGATTGGCGCGCTGGAAGTCGGCAAGCGCGCCGACTGGCTGGTGCTCGACGGCAACGATCCGTACCTGGCAACAGCCAGCGGCGACGGAATTCTCAACCGCTGGTTGTTTGCCGGTGGCGATCGCCAGGTGCGGGATGTGCTGGTGAATGGCCAGTGGGTGGTGCGTGACGGGCGGCATGCTGACGAGGAAGAAAGCAGCCGCGCCTTCACCCAGGTACTGCGCGAACTTTTAGGCTGATACAAAAACCTGTGGGAGCAGCCGGTCGACGCTCGATTGCTCCCACAGGGTTACATGTATCAGTTGGACGTCTCGGCCATCTGCTGTTCCGACGCCCGCCAGATCAGCCGCGTGGTGTCGTAACCCTGCTGGCGCGCCTTGCTCAGCAGCTCCTCACGCACCACACCGTTCACGGTTGGCGTGCGCGACAACAGCCACAGATACTTGCGGCTCGGGTCACCGACAATGGCGGTCTTGTAGTCATCGCTGACGTACAGCACCCAATATTCGCCCTTCGCCGTACCCGGGATCAGCCTGGAGAACCAGGTATCGAACTCGACCCACAGCTTGTCGTTCTTGCCGGGCACCTGTGGAAAAGCCGTGCCCTTGACCTCTTCCCATTGCCATTGTGCCGTCAGGCAGCGGTTCAACACCGCGACGTTGCCGTCGGGCTTGAGCGTGTAGTGGGCTTCGGACTGCGCGCAGTCGCGCTGGAAGTACATCGGCATGCGAGCCAGCTCGTACCAGGTACCCTGGTAGCGCTTGAGATTGACGCTTTTGACCGTCTTGGGGGCCAATGTGTCCTGGCCAGACGAGGCACAGCCGGCCAACACCAGGCCGGCAAAAAGGATGATCAATAACCGCTTCATTGTTTTTCTCCCGTGGGCGATCGCCCCGGTTTACTTCAGGCCTTGGCCGGAAAACATCAGCACTTTGTCACCGGCGAACTGCACGCTGATAAAGCTGTTCTTGTCGCCCCAGGTGCAACTGGACATGCCGAGCGCGCCTGAACAATCGGCGGGTTTGCCCAACAGGGTCTCCACATCGGCCTTGGCCATGCCGGCGGAGAGCTTCGAGTAGTTTTCCTGATTGACCTTGCTGCAGGCAGCGAGCAATACGCAGAACGAAAGCAGGGCGATGGAACGCAACGACATGGTGAAACTCCGGGGGCGTAGGGGATTGGCATGGCTGCCAAGCTGAAGCTTAGAAGAGAAAACCCCTGTCAGGTTCCCTGCCAGGCAGGCTATTTATCGGGCCACTCGTCTACCTTTTGCCGAAAATCAGCCACTTTGCCTGTTTACCGAGCATTTCGTCGTTTTTCAGAAAACCCGCCTAATCTTTGGCGCCGTTCAGTCGACATAAATGCAACGCAAAGCCACGTCGGTGGCATTTGCTCCCCCATTTTGTAGAACAGCCCTTCTGCGGTAGCTCATCCATGACCAGAAACATGAAGTTCAGCCACAAGATATTGCTGGCTGCCGCCCTCGTGGTGGCCGTCGCATTCGCTTGTTTCATCCTGTTCAACGACTATCGCCAGCGCGAAACCTTGCGCAACAGTACCGAAGCCTCGATGCAGGAACTCGGCAGCCTGACCACCAGAAACATCCAGACCTGGCTGGAAAGCCGCATGCAATTGCTGCAGTCGATGGCCCAACAGATCAACGCCGACGGCAATGCTCCCGCTGGCCTGAAACGAATCATCGACCTGCCCGCCTACACCGGCAATTTCCAGCTGAGTTACTTCGGTGGCGCCGACGGCGTGATGTTCTCGGTCCCGGCGGGCAACCGCGCGGCGGACTACGATCCGCGCGCCCGCGGCTGGTACAAGGCGGCCAATAGTGCGCAACAGACCATCGTCACCGAACCCTACATCGCCGCCTCCTCCGGCAAGCTGGTGATCACAGTCGCCACCCCGGTGCAGCACCAGGGCCAGATGATCGGCGTCGCCGGCGCCGACATCGACCTGTCCAGCGTCAGTGCGATCATCAATTCGCTGAACTTCGGCGGTCACGGCCATGCGTTCATCGTCGGTGCCGACGGCAAGATCCTGATTCACCCGGACAGCAAGCTGGTACTCAAGAACCTGACCGAGGCCTACTCCAACGGTGCGCCGAAAGTCAGCCCGGGCATGAAAGAAGTCGAAATCGACGGCAAGCGCCAATTCATCTCCTTCACCCACGTCAACGGCGTACCGTCGGCGGACTGGTACGTAGCGCTGGTGCTCGACCAGGACACCGCGTTCTCGATGCTCAGCGAATTCCGCACCTCGGCGATCATCGCCATGGTGATTGCCGTGGTGATCATCATTGTGTTGCTGGGCATGCTGATCAGCCTGTTGATGCAGCCGCTGCTGACCATGGGCCGCGCCATGCACGACATCGCCGAAGGCGAAGGTGACTTGACCAAACGCCTGGTCATTCACGGCCACGACGAATTCGGCGCGCTGGGACTGTCATTCAACCGCTTCGTCGAGCGCATTCACACCTCGATCATCGAAGTATCCTCGGCCACGGGACAGGTCAACGAGGTGGCGCTGCGTGTGGTCGCCGCGTCGAACTCTTCGATGTACAACTCAGACCAGCAAGCCTCGCGCACCAGCAGCGTGGCCGCGGCGATCAACCAACTCGGTGCCGCCGCCCAGGAAATCGCCCAGAACGCCGCCCTGGCCTCGCAACATTCCAGCGATGCCCGCAGCTTGGCCGAAGACGGCCAACAGGTGGTGGATAAAACCATCGCGGCGATGCAGCAGCTGTCGGCCAAGATCAGCGATTCGTGCGGCAACATCGAGACCCTCAACAGCAACACGGTCAACATCGGGCAGATCCTGGAAGTGATTACCAGCATCTCCCAGCAAACCAACTTGCTGGCACTAAACGCGGCCATTGAAGCGGCACGCGCTGGCGAGGCCGGGCGTGGTTTCGCGGTGGTGGCCGATGAGGTGCGCAACCTCGCTCACCGCACCCAGGACTCGGCGCAGCAAGTGCAGACGATGATCGAAGAGCTGCAAGTCGGCGCCCGGGCAGCGGTGGGCATCATGACCGACAGCCAGCGGCAGAGCGAAAGCAGCGTCGGTATCGCCAACCAGGCGGGCGAACGCCTGGGCAGCGTGACCCAGCGCATCGGTGAGATCGATGGCATGAACCAGTCGGTCGCCACCGCCACTGAAGAGCAAACGGCGGTGGTGGAGTCGATCAACGTCGACATCACCGAGATCAACACGCTGAACCAGGAAGGTGTGGAGAACCTGCAGTCGACCTTGCGTGCGTGTGCCGATCTTGAGCAGCAGGCGGCGCGGTTGAAGCAGTTGGTGGGTAGTTTCAGGATCTAAGGCGCTGCTGAAGGCCCCATCGCGAGCAGGCTCGCTCCTACACTTGATCTGTGGCGTTCACAAATCCACTGTAGGAGCGAGCCTGCTCGCGATGGCGGCATCAGCCACAATGAAGATTTAAAACCGTGAACCAGGCTTTGAGAGAAACGCCAACTCCTCAGCCGTAGACTCCCTTCCCAACACCGCATTGCGATGGGGAAACCGCCCAAACTGCGCAATCACCCTCTGATGCCGCTCGGCGTAATCCAGGTAATCGGCAAACAGGGCTCGATCACTTTCAGGCTGCTGCGCCACCAACTCGATGTAACGCGAGACACCTTCGTTCTGCACCGCGAGATTCTCGCTGTGCTCGAATACCAGGTAGATGAACACCCGCTGAATCGGCTGCAACTGCCGATCGAAATCCGCGGCAATGCCTTGGGCTACCAGTTTCTGTGCGCGGGAATCGCCGGAGAATGCTTTTGGTGTATCGCGAAAGATCATTCGCGGGATTTGATCGAGCAACAGCACCAGGGCCAGCCAACCTTCGGGACGTTGCATCCACTCGGTCAATCCGCCGGCCAGTGCCTGCTCGGCCTGGTCCCCGAAACGCTCACGCGCTTCGAGGTCCTGGCTGTCGCGCTTGCCAAACCACAACTTGCCCTTCTGCGCCGCCACTTCCCTCGCTGACCCGGAGCTTCCGAACCACCAATCAAGCAACGGCTGCCAGGGCGTGGTCATGGTTTATTCCTTGTGGTAAGCCGTGACGCGGGCAACTTCTTCTTTCGAACCGAGGAACACCGCAACACGCTGGTGCAGGCCTTCCGGCTGGATGTCGAGGATGCGCTGGTGGCCGTTGGTGGACGCGCCGCCCGCTTGCTCCACGAGGAACGACATCGGGTTGGCTTCGTACATCAGGCGCAGTTTGCCCGGCTTCGACGGCTCGCGGCTGTCGCGTGGGTACATGAACAGACCGCCGCGGGTCAGGATGCGGTGTACGTCGGCGACCATCGCGGCAACCCAACGCATGTTGTAGTTCTTTTTCAGCGGGCCTTCATCGCCTGCCAGCAATTCGCTGACGTAGCGCTGTACCGGTGCTTCCCAGTGACGCTGGTTGGAAGCGTTGATGGCGAATTCCTGGGTGGCTTCAGGAATGGTGATGTTTTCGTGGGTCAGGACGAAGCTGCCCATTTCACGGTCCAGGGTGAAGCCTTTCACGCCGTCGCCCAGGGTCAGGATCAGCATGGTCTGCGGACCGTAGATCGCGTAACCGGCGGCCACTTGCTGGGTGCCTGGCTGCAGGAAAGCCTTTTCGTTCAAAGGCTCGTTCTGGCTCAGGTATTCGTTCGGGCAACGCAGTACCGAGAAGATGGTGCCGACCGGGGCGTTGATGTCGATGTTCGACGAACCGTCCAGCGGGTCGAATACCAGCAGGTACGCGCCTTTCGGGTATTTGCCCGGGATCTGGTAGGCATTGTCCATTTCTTCGGACGCCATGCCGGCCAGGTGACCGCCCCATTCGTTGGCTTCGAGCAGGATCTCGTTGGAGATCACGTCGAGCTTCTTCTGCACTTCGCCCTGGACGTTTTCAGTGTCCATGCTGCCCAGAACGCCGCCGAGGGCACCTTTGGACACGGCGTGGTTGATCTCCTTGCAGGCACGCGCCACCACTTCGATCAGGAAGCGCAGATCGGCAGGAGTGTTGTTGCTGCGGGTCTGCTCAATCAAATAGCGACTCAAGGTAACGCGGGACATGGAAGGCTCCGGTGGAATGGGGGGGCTAAAAACCCGCGCAGTTTAACGCGAGTCGGGGCGCATTTCCTCCTATCAGACGTGATCGGCTGAAGAGAGTTCATGTGCGGGGATGAGCGTAGTTGGAAAAGGGCTGGGGGTGAGCCGGAAAGTAGCGGTCATATCAGCATCTTTACTGACTGATATACCGCTATCGCGGGCAAGCCCGCGATCTGGCGCGAAGCGCCAGCCTAGGGTTTGACCGGCGGTTTACGCAGCAAACTGAACGCCATCGCCGCCAGGAACAAGACACTGAGCAACAACACCGCCCACAAGCCGAACTTCTTCCACTGGGTGTCCGTCGTCGCCAGCGTTTTCACTGTCGATGCATTCGAGACCACCGCCCCGACATCCACCATGGCCCGACCCAAGGTCGCGAGCTTCGCCGGGCTGTAATCCGGAACCAGCGTCGACAGCGGCAAGTTCGCCGCCTTCGCCGTCGAATTGCCCACGACCAGCGTGTAAGGCCCCGGCCCGCGCGCCAGGAACACCAGTTGCGTGGCACGCACGGCAAACTTCAGCGTCGGCGCCTGATCACCCAGGCCGCCGCCGCGCTCGTCCACGGTCAGTTTCAATTGCTGGACGATTTGCCCTGACAGCTGCAATTCGTTTTGCACCACGTCCTGATCATTCTGGGTCAGGCGATAGAGCAAACCACTGCTCAACGACTGCCATGGCAGGCTGCTGTCGCGCCGGCCGGCCAGGCTCACCGGTGCCAGGCTGTTGGGCTGGCTCAACTCGACCTGCACCCGCTCGACATTCAGCCCCATCGGCAACTGCCAGGTGTATTCACCCGCCTTCACGCTGCTGCCGGCCAACCCCTGGGACCAGACCAACGGCAGCGGCAGACTGCGGATAGTGGCGCTCTGCAATTGCGCAGAAGTCAGTGTCGGTGCCGAATGCGGTGTGATCCACAGCAACCGCAGGTAGCGCGCCGACTGGCCCGGCAGATTGACTTCATGCTGTTCGACCCGCTCGTCGGAAAAGGTCAGGCGCGCCACCTGCCCTTCGCCCCAGGACTGCCATTGCTGCAAATCATCGCTGGCTTCGACGGTAAAACGCTGGAAGCCGTCGCGCTCGCTGGTCCAGTCGAGAATCAACTGCTGCAAAGGCGCCTTGATAGCCGAAGCGTCGAGCAACCAGCCGCGCAGCTCCTCCTCACCCGCCTCCAGCGGACTGGAGGGCTGCACCTGGACCAATGTGCCGTTGGTGCTCGATTGCACCCGCACGCTCGGTGCGGTTTCAGTAGCGTCCAACGAGTTGTACAACGGAAACCATTTCACCTCGTTCAAGGTGCGCGTTTCATTGCTCCGCGCCGACTCCCGGGCCAAGGCATAAGCCTGAACATCGCCCACGGCATTGAACACACGCACGTCGCTCAGGTCGGCCTGCCGTGCATTCAGTTGTATGTTCAGGGGCAGTTCAAGGCGATACCAGGGGCCCTCACCCGTCACCGACAAAGGCACTTGGGTGGTGAAGTCCGCCGGTTTTTCCTGGGCAACCGCCGACAACATCACACCCATGGCAACAGCGCCCAGCCAACCCAGGTTCAGCTTCTGACTCAAGATGACACTCCTTCGGATTCCGGGACCGGTTTCTCGACATCCGGCACAGCTTCGGCGCGCTTAGGTGGCAGCGGGGCGAAATAGCCCACCACCAGCAGCAACACGCCGACACCGATAAACGACACGATCCGCGCCAGTCCGCCGCGATTACTCAATTCGACAAAGAACAGCTTGGCCACGACCACGCCGATCAAGGCAGCGCCGATCAGCCAGACTTCACGGCGGCGACGCAAATGACCGCCGATCATCAGGCTCAGGGCCATCAAGGTCCAGACGATGGACAGGCCGGCTTGCACCCGCATCGATTCCAGCAACAGATCCAGCTCGAACGGCACCCCACTCCAATGGTGCGCCGTACGCATTACCAATGCCGTAAAGAACACGAACAACGAGGCACCTGCGACCCCTTGCGTGGCGATGGCGGCGTAATCCTCGCGAACCGCCAGTTGTGTCATGGCGCTGCGGGACCAGACATAGACGCCGAACAGCGCGAACAACAGGCCCAGCTCCAGCGGGTTGATCAATGGCACGTAGGGCAGTGGCTCGGCGTTGCCGTCACTGGCGACATTCGCCAGCCAGAACCAGCCGAGCATCAACAACGCCAGCGGCGCGGCGGCGTATACACGGTATTCGCGCGGATACGCCGACACCGGCCAAGGCCACGCGCGAGGTGCCGCCATCAGCACCAGATACAGACTGGGCAGAATCGCCCAACCCAACCAGCGCCAGGCGTTGTATTGCTCGGACAACACCAGCAAGCCGTAACGCAGCTCCAGAGCCAATACACCCATCAATAGCCAACAGCCGAGCACATGGGCGACGCTCGTCACGCGCACCGGCAGCATGGGCGCCAGGCGTCGCAGGGACATGAAATGCACGACGAACACGGCGGCCCACGCCAGCCAGCCAAAGTTGGCCGCCGGGTGATAACGCGAATGCCAGGCCGCGAGCAGCACCAGTGCCGCCGCGGGAATCAAAACCGTGCCGAGTACCCCCAGTGACGGCCATTTCAGGCGCAGCGCCAATACTGTCCACAGCGCCACACTCACGGCAGCGATGCCCAACAACAAAGTCGCCCGCATCGGCAACGGCGCAAAATGCAGCACTTCGATGCCCCAGGCCAGCGCCCACCAGCCTGCGCCCCACACCAGCAGCGCCTGGGACAATCGCAACAGGCTCAGCCCTTCCAACGCTCCGAGCGAATGACCAATCTGCAAACGCCAGGCCCCGACCATCGCCGCCAACCCCAACACCAGCGGCGCCCAGAATCCAGCATGTGCCAAGGGATTCAGCCCTTCACTGAACAGCGGTCCTGCCGTCAGGAACAGCGCGCCGCCCAACAGCTGCACAGCGAGCGCGGTGAACACGAAGGTGCGCGATGGCAGACGCAAGCCAACCAACAAGGTCAGCGCCCCGGCCAGGGCCCAACTGATCACCGTGCCGTGGCTGAAGAAAAACAACGGCGCCAGCAAATAGAGAAACGCCAGCCCGAGGCACGCCAGGACTGGCAGGCCTTTGAGCTCCCAAGGCCTGATCTGCTCCGGCAAGGCTTTACGCAACTGGTAGAAGCTGAACAGCAACGCGACGCCCAGTAACAGCGCACCTAGCGGTACACCGCCGAGCAGGCTGCTCTCGCTGTCATGCAGCTCGCTGAGAAACGCTAGCGCCGAGCCCAGTTGCAGGAGCAAGGCAAAAGCCCGCCCCAAGGGCCTTTGCTGGCGCAGGCCGAGCCAGAAGATACCCGCGCCCTCCACCGCCCACGCCGCTGTCGTCCAGCGTGCATCGAGCCCCAGCGGAATCGCCAGGCTCGCGAAGATCACACCCAAGGCCAGGCAGGTTTCCCCCAGCAACAGCGTGCACCCGGCCATCAGCCAACGGGCAAGCCCCATGTAAATCATGCCCAGCGCCAAGGCACTGAACGCCGTTGCGAACTCCAGATGCTGCACCAGTGCGAACTGCAAGCCGAAACCCGCCAGCGGCGGACCGAACAACAGCGTGCCGTCGACATAGTCACCCTTGCGCGCCGACCACTGCAGCAGCGATTCGCGACTGCCCTCTACCGGTGCATCGCTCATTTCCAGCAGCCTGCGTCGGGCGAACAGCAGACCAATGGCCAGGTACATCAGGAAAAACAAAATCAGAAACGGCTCAGTGCTCCACAGCAGTTCCGGCGAGTAGGAGCGCAGGCCCCAGGCGAAACCGATGCCGAAGGTGCCGCTGAACCCGATGACATTCAACAGCCGCCAGGCCTTGAACCAGGCGATACCGAAGATGCCGGCGTTGAGCAGGGCAAAGTAGCTGAACAACGCGACGTGGCTACCAGCGCCGGTGGAGGCCAGGATGGGCGCGGCGAAGCCACCCAGTGCGGCAGCGGCGGCCAGCCCCAGGGAGTCCTGGGTAATGGCGAGAATCGCCGAACAGACTGTCACCGCCACCAGCAAGCCAAACCCCGCCGAAGGGTCGAGCAGCGGATGCAGGCGCATCGCGGCAAACACCGTCAGGTACAGCACGGCGATCCCGGCGCCCTGCAGGATCAACGCATAACTGCTGTTGCGCGTTCGCAACCACCAACCCAAGCCGAGCAACCCCAAGGCTGCCGCCGCAACGCCTGCGTAACGCAATTCAATCGGCACCACCACGCCTTCGGTGGCATAGCGCAGCAGAAAGGCCAGGCCGAGGAACAGCAGCACCACGCCGACCCGCAACACTGTATTACCGCCGAACAACCAGGCGCGGGCCCGGCTGATGGCGCGGTCGATGAGGTTCGGATCTCGCGGGGGGACAGGTGGTTGTGCCTCGCGAGCGGTCGTCTCGGCCTTCCAGGCATCGGCGGGCTGCGCACGACCGGTTTCGGTGGCCGCTGCGGTGATCGGTTCGAGTTCGGGCGGCAGCTCCCAGACCAGCTCCGGGGCTGCAGCCGGTGCTTCATCGAGGATGGTTTCAGGTGAGACAAGCGGCTCGCGGGTTTCCGGCGCCTTGACGCCCGATGCTTCGAGCAGCGCCAGCCGTTGCTCGACCGCGTGCAGCGCTACCTGCGCCTGCTCCAGCAAACGCTGCTGCTCGACGGCCTGCGAGTCCATGCGAGCCAAGCGAAGGGCCTGGCCGATACCCAATCCGAGTAACGCGCCCAGCAGCGCATCGCTGAATGACTCGTCGAGTATCCAGCCGAGCACCAGCCCTATCAGCATGAACATCCATTGCATGGTCGATATCCCTAAGCCCATTGGCCAATCCGGAAAGATTAGCTCAGCCGTATCCATAAAGATCGCAGCCTTCGGCAGTTCCTACATAGTCGCGGTATTACGCGATCCTGCAGGAGCTGCCGAAGGCTGGGATATTTTTCGGCGCGCCAGTATATCCACCTGCCTGAAGACTTACTCCAGTGCCTTCCAGATTTCCGTGGCGTACTCGCGAATGGTCCGGTCCGACGAGAACCAGCCCATCCGCGCCGTGTTCAACACCGCCGAGCGCCACCACTCCTTCGAATCGTGCCAATGGGCTTCGACGCGCATCTGGGCGTGCCAGTAGGAATCGAAGTCGGCGCAGACCAGGAAGCGGTCGTAGTCCACCAGCGAATCGATCAACCCGGTGTAACGGGACGGATCATCCGGCGAGAACACCCCGCCACGAATCGCTTGCAGCACATCGTTCAAACGATGGGAGGCAGCGATATCCGGCACCGCGCTGAATTCATGATTCTGCTTGCGCGCCTCTACCTGCTGCGCGCTGAGGCCGAAGATGAACATGTGCTCGGCGCCGATGCGGTCGCGCATTTCCACGTTGGCCCCGTCCAGGGTGCCGATGGTCAGCGCGCCGTTCAGCCCGAATTTCATGTTGCTGGTGCCTGACGCTTCGAAACCGGCGGTGGAGATCTGCTCGGACAAATCCGCCGCCGGAATGATGCTCTCCGCCAGGCTGACGTTGTAGTTGGGCAGGAACACCACTTTGAGCAAGCCGCGCACGGTCGGGTCGTTGTTCACCACCCGGGCGATGTCGTTGGTCAGTTTGATAATCAGTTTGGCCTGGTGATAACTCGCGGCCGCCTTGCCGGCGAAGATCTTCACCCGTGGCACCCAGTCGATTTCAGGTTCCGCGCGAATCGCCTGGTACAACGCCACGGTGTGCATCAGGTTGAGCAACTGGCGTTTGTATTCGTGGATCCGCTTGACCTGCACGTCGAACATCGCCGCCGGGTTGACCGCCACGCCCAACCGCTCATGAATCAGGTACGCCAGGGCTTTCTTGCTGTGCAGGCGTTGCTCGGCAAACGCCTTGCGGAATGCACTTTTCTCGGCGAACGGTTCGAGGGCGAGCAAACGCTCTTCCGGGTTATCCAGCACTTCAGGACCAAGGGTATCGACCAGCATCGAGGTCAGCTCGGGGTTAGCCTGATACAGCCAGCGGCGGAAGGTGATGCCGTTGGTTTTGTTGTTGATCCGCTCCGGGTAGAGCTTGTGCAGTTCGGAGAACACCGTTTGTCGCATCAGTTGCGTGTGCAATCCGGACACACCGTTGATGCTGTGGGAACCGAGAAACGCCAGGTTGCCCATACGCACCCGGCGTCCGTTGTCTTCCTCGATCAGCGACACCGCGCGCAGCACGTCGAAGTCGTGAATGCCTTTGGCCCGCAGGGAGTCGATGTGCTGGGCGTTGATCAGGTAAATGATCTGCATGTGCCGCGGCAGCATGCGTTCCATCAAGCCCACCGGCCAGGTTTCCAGCGCTTCGGGGAGCAACGTGTGGTTGGTGTAGGAAAGCGTGTCGACAGTAACTTGCCACGCCGCATCCCATGCCACGTCATAGACGTCGACCAGTTGCCGCATCAGTTCAGCCACGGCAATCGAAGGGTGGGTGTCGTTGAGCTGGATCGCCGCGTGGTCGCCGAGGGTCAGCACCGAGGTGTGCATGTTGCGATGGCGGCGCAGCAGATCCTGCAACGAGGCGGCGACGAAGAAATACTCCTGGCGCAGGCGCAATTCCTGGCCGGCCTCGGTGCTGTCCGCCGGGTACAGCACCCGGGAGATACTTTCGGCCCGGGCTACTTCGGCCACGGCGCCCAGGTGGTCGCCGGCATTGAAACGCTCCAGATGCAGATCTTCCATGGCCCGGGCGCGCCACAACCGCAGCGTGTTGACGCTTGCCCCGCGCCAACCGACCACCGGCGTGTCATATGCAATGGCCCGTACGGTTTCCGCCGGGTGCCAGACTTGCCTGGACTTACCGCTGTCATCGGTCACGGTCTCGACACCGCCGCCGAAGCCGATCGGGTAAACCACCTCCGGGCGCTCGAACTCCCAGGGGTTGCCGAAATCCAGCCAGTGTTCGGTCTGCTCCTGTTGCCAGCCATCGACGATGGCCTGGCGGAACAAGCCGTGTTCGTAACGAATGCCGTAGCCATGACCGGCGATGCCGAGGGTCGACATGCTTTCCATGAAACACGCCGCCAGACGTCCCAGGCCGCCGTTGCCCAGCGCCGCATCGGGCTCCAGCAGGCGGATGCGCTCAAGGTCGACGCCGAGTTCGGTCAGGGCTTCGCGGGCCACGTCGAGCAGGCCAAGGTTGCTCAGGCTGTCGTAGAGCAGCCGGCCGATGAGGAATTCCAGGGAGAGGTAATAAACGCGCTTCTGGCCTTTGCGGTAGATCTGCCGCGTGTGGTCCATCCAGTGCTCGACCATGTGGTCCCGCGCGGCCAGGGCAATGGCTTCGAACCAGTCGTGGTCGAAGGCGTGATCCGGGTCTTTACCCACTGCATAAGTGAGTTTGGTCAAGACGGCGTCGCGGAATGCGGCCACCTCTGCTTCGCGAACAAGTGGTTCTTGAGTCATCGATAGGACCTCGAGCGAGCTTGGAGTTGTCTGAGCCTAGACGGTCTGACAGGCGGTAGAGGCTCTGGTTCGGCAGTTTTTCCTTTGAATACGAGCTGGATCGACATTGCGTTGTCTTGTGCCTGAATCAATGCAGGGCCCGTGCCTATTTTCCGGTTGTTTGCACCACCTGCGAAAAAAACTGGCGAAAGGTTGTTCAAAAATCCACCAGTCCCGGTATGATCGCGCGCCCTGATGCACACGCTGGTAACAAACGATGATGAAGCCGAACCTGATCGCTGCCGCAGAGATCGACCGCCTCGATACCTGGGCCAAGTACTCTGCCCCGATGTGCGGCTCGTGCATGTCCAGCTGCTGCACCCTGCCCGTCGAGGTCAAGATCAAGGATCTGATCCGCATCGGCGTGGTCGATGAATTCGAGCTGGGTGATCCGCCGAAGAACATCGCCAAGCGCCTGCAAAAGGAAGGTTTGGTCGAACGCTTCAACCAGAAATCAGGAATCTTTACCCTCCAGCGCATGAGTAACAACGATTGCCTGTACCTGGATCGTAAGAGCCGTCTGTGCACTATTTATGAAAAGCGCCCGGATACCTGTCGCAATCACCCGAAAATCGGCCCGCGGCCGGGATATTGCGCGTACAAGCCCAAGGAAGTGGAGCGCGAGCGTCATTCGCGGAGTATCGAGCGGTTCTGATCCGTATTGCATCATCTGTGGCGAGGGAGCTTGCTCCCGCCGGGTTGCGAAGCGACCCCAAGATTTTACGACTGCTACGCAGCCGAACGGGACGGTGCGGCGATCCGACAAGCCCCCTCGCCACAGTAATCGAGTAAATCGCAGACAAACAAAAACGCCCCCGGCCTTGCGGTCGGGGGCGTTTTTTTGTCAGCTAACTAAATGACTTAGTTACCGGACTTCTTGGCAGCGCGGGTACGCTCGCTTTCGCCCAGGATCTTCTTGCGAAGACGGATGGACTTAGGCGTGACTTCACACAGCTCGTCTTCTTGTACGAATTCCAGAGCTTGCTCCAGAGTGAAGCGTACAGGCGGAACCAGAGCGATGGTTTCGTCTTTACCCGAAGCACGCATGTTGTCGAGCTTCTTGCCTTTGGTTGGGTTAACACCCAGGTCGTTGTCGCGGCTGTTCAGACCAACGATTTGACCTTCATAGATGTCCTGGCCGTGTTCGATGAACAGCTTGCCACGCGACTGCAGGGTTTCCAGCGAGTAGGTCAGTGCCTTACCGGTAGCAACCGATACCAGGACGCCGTTCTGACGGCCGGACATGTCACCGGACTTCATGGTGTCGTAACGGTCGAAGATCGAGGTCAGGATGCCTGCACCGGAGGTCAGGGTCAGGAACTCGTTACGGAAACCGATCAGACCACGGGCCGGGATGTTGTACTCAAGGCGCACACGGCCCTTGCCATCCGGAACCATGTTGGTCAGGTCGCCTTTACGGATACCGATCTGTTCCATGATCGCGCCCTGGGATTCTTCCGGCAGGTCGATGGTCACGTTTTCGTACGGTTCGTGCTTGACGCCATCAACCATACGGATGATCACTTCCGGACGACCAACACCCATTTCGAAGCCTTCGCGACGCATGGTTTCGATCAGTACCGAGAGGTGCAGCTCACCACGGCCGGAGACTTTGAACTTGTCGGCGGTGTCGCCTTCTTCAACGCGCAGAGCAACGTTGAACAGCAGTTCCTTGTCCAGACGTTCCTTGATGTTACGGCTGGTCACGAACTTGCCTTCTTTACCGCAGAAAGGCGAGTCGTTTACCTGGAAGGTCATGGAAACGGTTGGTTCGTCAACGGTCAGCGGCTTCATCGCTTCGACGTTCAGTGGGTCGCACAGGGTGTCGGAGATGAACAGCTGGTCGAAGCCACTGATGCAGACGATGTCGCCAGCCAAAGCTTCTTCAACGTCAATGCGGTGCAGGCCGTGGTGACCCATCAGCTTCAGGATACGACCGTTGCGCTTCTTGCCGTCAGCGTCGATAGCCACGACCGGAGTGTTCGGCTTGACGCGACCGCGAGCGATACGGCCAACGCCGATCACACCCAGGAAGCTGTTGTAGTCCAGTGCGGAGATCTGCATCTGGAACGGACCGTCACGGTCGACTTTCGGCGCTGGTACGTTGTCGACGATCGACTGGTACAGCGGGGTCATGTCTTCAGCCATTTCAGTGTGGTCCAGACCGGCAATACCGTTCAGGGCCGAGGCGTAGACGACTTTGAAGTCCAGCTGTTCTTCGGTAGCACCCAGGTTGTCGAACAGGTCGAAGATCTGGTCCAGAACCCAGTCCGGACGCGCGCCTGGACGGTCAACCTTGTTGATGACCACGATTGGACGCAGGCCGGCTTCGAAAGCCTTCTTGGTCACGAAACGGGTTTGCGGCATAGGGCCGTCTTGAGCGTCAACCAGCAGCAGAACGGAGTCGACCATCGACATTACGCGTTCAACTTCGCCGCCGAAGTCGGCGTGGCCCGGGGTGTCCACGATGTTGATGTGGTAGCCGTTCCAGTTGATGGCGGTGTTTTTCGCCAGAATGGTAATACCGCGCTCTTTTTCCTGGTCGTTGGAGTCCATCACGCGCTCGTCGTTGAGCTCGTTGCGCTCCAGGGTGCCGGATTGACGCAGGAGTTTGTCTACCAGGGTGGTCTTACCATGGTCAACGTGGGCAATGATGGCGATGTTGCGTAGATTTTCGATCACTTGTGTATCTCGATCAGAGGATTCGGTGTGCTGACAAGTCTTGGCAGCGATTAACAGTAGCGTCCGTGAAAGCCGTTACAGCTTGACGGTGGCATCGGGGGGCCGGTGACGCAGGCCACAGGCAAACAGCCCCGGGCACTTAGCTCGGTCGATAAACGCGCACATTGGCATGCCCCTCACTGAGCAAATGGTGGGCATGCAGGCGACTCATCACGCCTTTGTCGCAATACAGCAGGTACTGGCGAGTAGGGTCCAGTTCCTTGAAACGAGCGTTCACTGCATAAAACGGCATCGTTTGTACCTCGATGCCAGCGAGGTCCAGCGGGTCGTCTTCAGCGGCATCCGGATGACGGATGTCGATGACGATCTGACCGGCCAGCGCTTCGCTGACTTCTTCAATCTGCAAATCCTGGCCCAGTTCATCGATCACGCGATCGATCGGCACCAGCTTGGCGTTTTCGAGCGCACGCTCGAGTACCGCCATATCGAATTCTTTCTCTTCATGCTCGACGCGATAGCGCTTGGCCGCGGTCTTCGGGTTGACCGAGATGACGCCGCAGTACTCCGGCATGTGCCGGGCGAAATCGGCGGTGCCGATTTCGTTGGCCAGGTCGATGATGTCCTGCTTGTGGCTCGCGATCAGCGGACGCAACACCAGCTTGTCGGTCACGCAATCGATCACTGACAGGTTCGGCAGTGTCTGGCTCGATACCTGGGAGATCGCCTCACCAGTGACCAGCGCCTCAATGTGCAGTC
Source organism: Pseudomonas sp. GL-RE-26 (assembly GCF_019956275.1). NCBI lineage: Bacteria > Pseudomonadati > Pseudomonadota > Gammaproteobacteria > Pseudomonadales > Pseudomonadaceae > Pseudomonas > Pseudomonas sp. GL-RE-26. Next base: position 75,316 of record NZ_JAHBDI010000016.1, on the reverse strand, counting down.
GATCGGCAATTTGGGAGGAAGCGCGCAACATCATACGCTTCAATACTACGCCCATATGACTGTTATCGACTTTGCCAAGAATTTCTCCCAGCACTTCTTCGAACGGCACACTGACAAATAGCACGCGTTGGGAGCTGCCGTACTTCTTCCAGATGAAATGCGCGACTTCCATGACGCCCAGTTCGTGGGCACGTCCGCCCAGATTGAAGAAGCAGAAATGCGCCATCAGGCCGCGGCGCATGATCTGGTAGGCCGCCACGGTGGAGTCGAAGCCACCGGACATCAGCACCAGGGTCTGCTCCAGCGCGCCCAGCGGATATCCGCCGATGCCGTTGTGCTGGCTGTGGATCACGAACAACCGTTGGTCGCGAACTTCGATCCGGACTTCGATTTCCGGCTTTTTCAGGTCGATTCCGGCGGCACCGCACTGACGGCGCAACTGGCTGCCGACATATTTTTCGATATCGATCGAGCTGAACGGGTGCTTGCCGGCGCGCTTGCAACGCACCGAGAAGATCTTGCCGGCCAGTGCATCACCGTAGTGCTGCTTGCACTTTTCAACGATGTCGTCGAAATCGCCCAGCGGGTACTCATCGATCTGCAGGAAATGCGCGATGCCCGGCATGCAACTCAGGCGCTCGCCCATCTCCTTCAAGGCCTTGGGGTCGCTGACGCGGGTTTCCAGCTCGAGGTTGTCCCACACGCCGTTCACCACCACGGCCGGGTCCAGATCGCGGAGCACGGCACGGATGTTCTTGGCCAATTGACGGATGAAACGCATCCGTACCGGGCGGCTCTTGATGGTGATCTCGGGGAAGACTTTTACGATTAATTTCATGGAAACAGCGCGCGCATGGCCTGCCGAAAAAGGGGGGCGCGGATTATAGCGGAAATTGCTCAAGGTTTAACCAGTTAATGTGCAGAAGGTTTCGCGCGCACCAAAACAGGTCATTTATTGAAATGAGCGCCACATTGTAGGGCGTGTTTTTCCGCTTTAAGGTACTTTTCCGCCTGACAGGCGTGAAATTGGGGCAAAAAACCCATGGTGGGGCACTGGCATGCAATTTGCTCCCTTGTGAGGCAGGTTGCCTTGGCAGAGTATTCGCGCCGGCATCACCCACATTTAAGGGCATCCACTACTAGCCCGAAGCCACCCGGAGGACACTATGTCGAAGTCGGTTCAACTCATCAAAGATCATGACGTCAAGTGGATTGATCTGCGCTTCACGGACACCAAAGGCACTCAGCACCACGTGACCATGCCGGCTCGCGATGCGCTGGATGACGACTTCTTCGAAGTCGGCAAAATGTTCGACGGTTCCTCCATCGCTGGCTGGAAAGGAATCGAAGCCTCCGACATGATCCTGATGCCGGACGACTCCACCGCTGTTCTGGATCCGTTCACTGAAGAACCGACCCTGATCCTGGTCTGCGACATCATCGAACCTTCGAGCATGCAAGGCTACGACCGCGACCCACGTGCGATCGCCAAGCGCGCTGAAGAGCACCTGAAAGCCACCGCAATCGGTGACACCGTATACGCCGGTCCAGAGCCAGAGTTCTTCATCTTCGACCAGGTGAAGTTCAAGTCCGACATTTCCGGCTCCATGTTCAAGATCTACTCTGAACAAGGTTCGTGGATGTCCGACCAGGACATCGAAGGCGGCAACAAAGGCCACCGTCCAGGCGTCAAAGGCGGCTACTTCCCGGTTCCGCCGTTCGACCACGACCACGAAATCCGTACCTCCATGTGCAACGCACTGGAAGAGATGGGCCTGACCGTCGAAGTTCACCACCACGAAGTGGCGACTGCCGGCCAGAACGAAATCGGCGTCAAGTTCAACACCCTGGTGAAGAAAGCCGACGAAACCCAAACCCTGAAGTACGTCGTGCACAACGTAGCCGACGCCTACGGCCGCACCGCTACCTTCATGCCTAAGCCTCTGTACGGCGACAACGGTTCGGGTATGCACGTACACATGTCCATCTGGAAAGATGGCAAGAACACCTTCGCTGGCGAAGGTTATGCCGGCCTGTCCGACACCGCCCTGTACTTCATCGGCGGCATCATCAAGCACGGTAAGGCCCTGAACGGCTTCACCAACCCGGCAACCAACTCCTACAAGCGTCTGGTTCCAGGCTTCGAAGCTCCAGTGATGCTGGCCTACTCGGCTCGCAACCGTTCCGCTTCGATCCGTATTCCTTACGTGTCGAGCCCGAAAGCCCGCCGTATCGAAGCACGCTTCCCGGATCCGGCTGCCAACCCGTACCTGTGCTTCGCCGCACTGCTGATGGCTGGCCTGGACGGCATCCAGAACAAGATCCACCCTGGCGACGCAGCTGACAAAAACCTGTATGACCTGCCGCCTGAAGAGGCCAAAGAGATCCCACAAGTTTGCGGCAGCCTGAAAGAAGCCCTGGAAGAGCTGGACAAAGGTCGTGCGTTCCTGACCAAAGGCGGCGTTTTCAGCGACGACTTCATCGACGCTTACATCGCCCTGAAAAGCGAAGAAGAAATCAAGGTACGTACCTTCGTACACCCACTGGAATACGAGCTGTACTACAGCTGCTGATCCGGTAGCGTCGCAATACGCGGCGTGACAAAAAGAGGCCTCCTTCGGGAGGCCTTTTTATTGCCCACATTTCGATGATTGACGATGGACCCTGTGGGATTTGTGGCGCTGTGAATATTTCGCAGACCATATCCAAATATTTAGCGGCTTGGGATAACCACCCAGCCTGGCCTATGCTGCAACCCAATGCTTTCGTTTCCGGTCGATTCCATGGGTCGTGGTTTTCTCTTCATCCCGCTGCTGATCGTTCTGCCCGCCACGGCGCAGATCTACAAGTACACGGACGCCAACGGTGCCACCGCGTACAGCAATCAACCGCCTGACGGAGTCAGCGTCCAACCGGTCGAATTGCCGCCCCTCAACAGCGTCGAGCGCCAGCCTGCCGGCGAAGTCGCACCTGCTGCCGAGACCGGTCGTAAAGAACAACCCCACAAGACCTATGAAGCGCTGGAGCTGACAGGCCTGCCCAGCACCGAAGCCCTGCGCGCCAACAACGGCACGTTCACCGTAACAGTACTGATCCAGCCGCGCCTGCAAGGGCCCCACCTGTTGCGCCTGCTGCTGGACGGTCAACCCTACGGCCAGCCAGGCAACGTGCCGACCCTGCAACTGGTGAACATCGATCGCGGCGAGCACCGCCTCGCCGTGCAAGTGATCGATGGCGAAAACGTTGTACAGCAGAGCCCTGCGGTGACATTCACCGTACAGCGGGTGCACAAGCCTTGAAGGCCTGGCTTTTGATCGCCTGCCTGATAGCCCTGCCCACTTCGGCAGAGGTCTTCATGTATGTCGGCGCCCAGGGCAATCGGGTATTCACCGACCAGCCCAAACCCGGCGACGCCAGGCGCGTGCCGCTGACAACGACCAATCGAATAGCGGCCAACCCCACCAGCGCAGCGCCGTTGATTGCCCAGAGCAGTCCCGAAGTACAAGCGCTGTTCCACTATGAGGTGCTGCGCATCCTGATCCCGGAACCCGACGCAACCATCCGCAGCAACACCGGCGAAGTCATCGTCAGCGCGACCAACGAACCTGCCCTGCAACCCGGTCACCGCTACCGGTTACTGCTCGACGGCCAGCCCACCGCCGAACCCGGCCTGAGCCCGGTGTTCGCCTTGAGCAACATCGATCGCGGCAGCCATACCCTGTCCGTGGAAATCCTCGACGAACAGGGACGCATCGTCGAACGCACCGCCAGCCAGCCTTTCCACATGCAGCGCACGTCTCTCGCCCAGAAGCGCAGGATCAAACCCTGCACTCTCGAAGACTACGGCCAGCGGCCGGAATGCCCGCTCAGCGACAAACCCGGCGAAGAAAAAAATCCTTTCCTGAGACTTTTCTAACCTCGTTCAGGTTTGCGCACTATATTGGTGCAATAGATTGCACCGTACTCACATTCCAACCCATTTTGGTTCGAAAGTACCCGCGAAAGCTGGCAGAACGCCACGCAAACGAGCGTCAAACGCCTGTTTCAGGCGCTGAACGCTTCTTTTCGGAGCCTTGGTTTGGTTTTTGCATTTTGCCCGTACCAGCGTTTTTTTTGCGCATGCTCTGCCCTAAAAGAGGTCCCGATGACCATTAGCGACGCACTCCACCGTTTGCTACTCGACAACCTCACCACTGCCACCATCCTGCTTGATGCCGAACTGCGCCTCGAGTACATGAACCCGGCGGCGGAGATGCTGCTGGCCATCAGCGGCCAGCGTAGCCATGGGCAGTTCATCAGCGAGCTGTTTACCGAATCGACCGAGGCGCTGAACTCGTTGCGCCAGGCCGTCGAGCAAGCGCACCCGTTCACCAAGCGCGAGGCCATGCTCACCGCCCTCACCGGCCAGACCCTGACCGTCGACTACGCGGTAACGCCGATTCTGAGCAACGGCGACACGATGCTGCTGCTCGAAGTCCACCCCCGTGACCGCCTGTTGCGGATCACCAAGGAAGAAGCACAGCTGTCGAAACAGGAAACCAGCAAGATGCTGGTTCGCGGCCTTGCCCATGAAATCAAGAACCCCTTGGGCGGGATTCGCGGCGCGGCACAATTGCTGGCCCGGGAACTGCCGGAAGAAAGCCTGCGCGACTACACCAACGTCATCATCGAAGAAGCCGACCGCCTGCGTAACTTGGTGGACCGCATGCTCGGCTCCAACAAGCTGCCGTCGCTAGCCATGTGCAATGTCCATGAAGTGCTTGAGCGCGTCTGCCATCTGGTGGAGGCCGAAAGCCAGGGCTGCATCACCTTGGTGCGCGACTACGATCCAAGCATCCCCGACGTCCTGATCGACCGCGAGCAAATGATTCAGGCCGTGCTGAACATCGTGCGCAACGCCATGCAAGCCATCAGCACCCAGAACGAACTGCGCCTGGGCCGCATCAGCCTTCGCACCCGCGCCATGCGCCAGTTCACCATCGGCCACGTGCGCCATCGCCTGGTGACCAAGATCGAAATCATCGACAACGGTCCGGGCATCCCGGCAGAACTTCAGGAAACCATTTTCTTTCCCATGGTCAGCGGTCGTCCGGACGGTACCGGGCTGGGCCTGGCCATTACCCAGAACATCATCAGCCAGCACCAGGGCCTGATCGAATGTGACAGCCACCCCGGCCACACCACCTTCTCGATCTTTCTGCCACTGGAACAAGGAGCCACATCGACATGAGCCGTAGTGAAACCGTGTGGATCGTCGATGACGACCGTTCTATCCGTTGGGTCCTGGAAAAAGCCCTGCAACAGGAAGGCATGACCACGCAAAGCTTCGACAGCGCCGATGGCGTGATGAGCCGCCTGGCGCGTCAGCAGCCGGACGTGATCATCTCCGACATCCGCATGCCCGGCGCCAGCGGCCTGGAGCTTCTGGCGCGGATTCGCGAACAGCACCCACGGCTGCCGGTGATCATCATGACCGCGCACTCCGATCTGGACAGCGCTGTCGCGTCCTATCAGGGCGGCGCCTTCGAGTACCTGCCCAAGCCGTTCGATGTCGACGAGGCGGTTTCCCTGGTCAAGCGCGCCAACCAGCACGCCCAGGAACAACAAGGCCTGGAAGTTGCCCCGACCCTGACCCGCACCCCGGAAATCATCGGCGAAGCGCCGGCGATGCAGGAAGTGTTTCGCGCCATCGGGCGCTTGAGCCACTCCAACATCACCGTGCTGATCAATGGTGAATCGGGTACCGGTAAAGAACTGGTGGCCCACGCCCTGCACCGTCACAGCCCGCGCGCCGCTTCGCCGTTCATTGCGCTGAACATGGCGGCGATCCCCAAAGACCTGATGGAATCCGAACTGTTCGGCCACGAGAAAGGCGCGTTCACGGGCGCGGCCAACCTGCGTCGCGGGCGTTTCGAGCAAGCCGATGGCGGTACGCTGTTCCTCGACGAAATCGGCGACATGCCCGCCGACACCCAGACTCGTCTGCTGCGGGTACTGGCCGACGGCGAGTTCTACCGCGTCGGCGGTCATGTGCCGGTGAAGGTCGATGTGCGCATCATCGCCGCGACTCACCAGAATCTGGAAACCCTGGTACACGCCGGGAAGTTCCGTGAGGACTTGTTCCACCGCCTCAACGTGATCCGCATCCATATCCCGCGCCTGTCGGATCGCCGCGAAGATATCCCGACCCTGGCCAAGCACTTCCTCGGCCGCGCTGCCCAGGAGCTGGCAGTCGAGCCAAAGCTGCTGAAAAGCGAAACCGAGGAATACCTGAAGAACCTGCCGTGGCCCGGCAACGTGCGTCAGCTGGAGAACACCTGCCGCTGGATCACGGTGATGGCTTCGGGTCGCGAAGTGCACATCAGCGACCTGCCGCCGGAGCTGCTGAGCCTGCCTCAGGACTCGGCGCCCGTGACCAACTGGGAACAGGCCCTGCGCCAGTGGGCTGACCAGGCGCTGGCCCGTGGTCAGTCGAGCCTGCTCGACAGCGCCGTGCCGGCCTTCGAGCGGATCATGATCGAAACCGCCCTCAAACACACCGCCGGTCGCCGCCGCGATGCCGCCGTCTTGCTGGGTTGGGGACGCAACACCCTGACGCGCAAGATCAAGGAATTGGGGATGAAGGTAGATGGCGGGGATGATGATGAGGGGGATGAGGGCTAAACAGCCTTTAGTACTTCGCTGATCGTTAGGCCCAATCGCGAGCAAGCTCGCTCCCACAGTGGATTTTCGGTGTTTTCACTATCGTGTAGACACCATCGAACCCTGTGGAAGCGAGCTTGCTCGCGATGCTTTTTGGGTTAACAGTGCACCGCCGCAATGCACCGTGAACCGCAATCGCGCACAAAAACAGCTTCGAATCCCCGCCTGCTTTCGCAATCGAATCCCTTTCGAAAAAACACGAAAGCCCCGAATCTCGGGGCTTTCAGCGTTTAAAACCGGCTTTTTGTTTCTCTTTATGAAAACTGGCACGCCCCCTGCAATAACCCTTTCAAGTGAATCAGTTCACCTACCCGGTTTCGGGGACCTTGGTACAGGCAGGCCGGGGATTCCCCTCTTTACATCGGGCTCATACCGCATCCGCGACGAGCCCAGCAGTTTTGGGGCCCTTGATACAGGCAGGTCAGGGGTTCCCTCTTTACACCGGGCTCACACCGCATTCGCGACGAGCCTCCCGTTTCGGGAACCTTGGTACAGGCAGGCCGGGGATTCCCTCTTTTATTGCTCCCGGAGATGGATCTCCAGCCGCCAGCGGTCATCGACCTCGCTACCGGCCCACTCGCCCTGCAGGGGCCGGGCCGCCACCAGTGTCAGCAACAACCCCCCATCGCTCAAACGTACCCGCCAGTTCACGTCCTTGCCGCCGAGCTTGAGCTGACCTTTCTGCGCCTTGCCTTCGGCGCCAAACAGCAGCGCGACACTGCCATCAACCATCTCGCCGTGGGTCTTGGGTTCGTTGTTGAACCACACCACCAGCCCGTCGTTCGTCACTTCAACCTGCTGCAATTGACTGGGGTCTGGCGTAGTCAGGCGACCGATCATCATCCCGACCATCACCCCGACAATCGCCAGCGAGCCCATTACCCGCAGGAATAGTTTCGAACGCACGCCTTCTGGCGGCGTAGAATGCGCGTCATCTTTGCCTTCGGAGCCGTGCATGTTTCACGTCATCCTTTTCCAACCAGAAATTCCGCCGAATACCGGCAACGTTATCAGGCTGTGCGCCAACAGTGGCTGCCACCTGCATTTGATCGAGCCGCTGGGTTTCGAGATGGACGACAAGCGCCTGCGCCGGGCCGGCCTCGATTACCACGAGTATGCCACCCTGCAACGCCACGCGGACCTCGCCAGCTGCCTGGAGAGCCTCGGCCATCCACGGCTGTTCGCCTTCACCACCAAGGGTTCGCGGCCGTTCCACGATGCCAGCTTCGTCCCGGGCGACGCGTTCCTGTTCGGCCCGGAAAGCCGGGGCCTGCCCGCCGACGTACTGGACGCCCTGCCCAACGAGCAACGCCTGCGTCTGCCGATGCGCGAGGGCTGCCGCAGCCTGAACCTGTCCAATACCGTGGCGGTGGCCGTTTACGAAGCCTGGCGTCAGAACGACTTCAAATAACACCGCATAGCAAATGTGGGAGCGGGCTTGCTCGCGAAGGGGTCATCAGCTTCAACATGAATGTTGACTGAAAAACCGCTTTCGCGAGCAAGCCCGCTCCCACATTGGACTTGCTTCGACGCTCAGGAATGCTTACTGAACGGTCGGAGTCTCGCCAGCAGCCTGCATGCGTTGCAGCTCTTGCGCGTACAGCGCATCGAAGTTCACCGGAGCCAGCATCAGTGCCGGGAACGAACCGCGGGTCACCAGGCTGTCCAGGGTTTCGCGAGCGTACGGGAACAGGATGTTCGGACAGAACGCACCCAGGGTGTGGCTCATCGAAGCGTCGTCCAGATTCTTGATCAGGAAGATCCCGGCCTGTTGCACTTCAGCGATGAATGCCACTTCGTCACCGTTTTTCACGGTAACCGACAGGGTCAACACGACTTCGTGGAAGTCAGATTCCAGCGTCTTCTGACGGGTGTTCAGATCCAGACCGACGCTCGGCTCCCACTGCTGGCGGAAGATCGCCGGGCTTTTCGGAGCTTCGAAGGACAGGTCACGCACATAAATGCGCTGCAAGGAGAATTGCGGTGCAGTTTCTTCTTCGTTCGCAGCAGTGTTCTGTTGGTCAGTCATCGCAGATCCTTCTTGATCCAGGGTTCTTTTAGGTTTGCTTGTTTTGGGTATTGCCGTCAGGCCCTGAGCAGCGCGTCGAGCTTGCCGGCGCGCTCCAGGGCGAACAGATCATCACAACCGCCCACGTGGGTGCTGCCGATCCAGATTTGCGGCACAGACGTACGCCCGGCCTTCTGGGCCATCGCAGCGCGCACCTGCGGCTTGCCATCGACCTTGATCTCTTCGAAGGCCACGCCTTTGTTCTCGAGCAGGTACTTGGCTCGCGAGCAGTAAGGGCAGTAATCGCTGGAATAGACGACGACGCTACTCATATCACTTCACCAGCGGCAGATTGTCGGCTTTCCAGCTGGAGATACCGCCGGACAGCTTGGCGGCGGTGAAGCCGGATTTCATCAATTCGCGAGCGTGGGTGCCGGCGGTCTGGCCCATGGCGTCAACCAGGATGATGGTCTTGGCCTTGTGCTTTTCCAGTTCGCCAACGCGGGCGGTCAGTTTGTCCTGGGGAATGTTCAGCGCGCCGACAATGTGACCGGCGGCGAAATCCTTGGTTGGACGAATGTCGATCACCACGCCTGCGTCCTTGTTGACCAGCCCGGTCAGTTCGCCGGTGCTCAGGCTGCGGCCGCCGCCCTGCATTTGATAGGCCAACAGCAGGGCCGCCAGTACGACGAAGATACCGACGAGAATGTAGTGGTTAGTGGCAAATTCAATCAGGTGAGCAACCATCGAAGGAGGTTCCAGGGCGTTAAAATGTCGGCCAGTATACACAGCCACTATGGTGGGCCAAACCCCGTCCGGCGGTGACGTGGCCGGAACTTCGCTTTAAACTGCGACTCCCTTTTCCATTGCCCCTTTTTACTTAAGCCAGAGCGGATTCCATGACTACCACGCCTAAACCTTTGGTCCTGATGATTCTCGACGGCTTCGGTCACAGCGACAATCCCGAATCCAACGCCATTTTTGCGGCGAAGAAGCCTGTACTGGATCGTCTGTGGTCCACCGTGCCGAACGGCCTGATCTCGGGCAGCGGCATGGACGTCGGCCTGCCGGACGGCCAGATGGGCAACTCCGAAGTCGGCCACATGAACCTGGGCGCCGGCCGCGTGGTATATCAGGACTTCACTCGCGTCACCAAATCGATCCGTGACGGCGAGTTCTTCGAGAACCCGACCATCTGCGCTGCCGTGGACAAAGCCGTCGCTGCCGGCAAAGCCGTGCACTTCATGGGCCTGCTGTCCGATGGGGGCGTGCATAGCCACCAGGATCACCTGGTCGCCATGGCCGAACTGGCCTTCAAGCGCGGCGCTCAAAACATCTACCTGCACGCCTTCCTCGACGGCCGTGACACTCCGCCGAAAAGCGCTCAGTCGTCGATCGAACTGCTCGACGCGACCTTCCAGGCCCTGGGCAAAGGCCGGATCGCCAGCATCATCGGCCGCTACTACGCCATGGACCGCGACAATCGCTGGGACCGCGTGTCCCAGGCCTACAACCTGATTGTCGATGGCCAGGGCGAATTCAACGCCGCCACCGCTCAGGAAGGCCTGCAAGCGGCCTACGAGCGCGGCGAGAGCGACGAATTCGTCAAAGCCACCTCCATTGGTGAGCCGGTAAAAGTCGAAGACGGTGATGCCGTGGTGTTCATGAACTTCCGCGCCGACCGTGCCCGCGAGCTGACCCGCGTGTTCGTCGAAGACAACTTCAGTGAGTTCGAGCGTGCCCGCCAGCCGAAACTGGCCGGTTTCGTCATGCTGACCCAATACGCCGCCAGCATCCCTGCACCGTCGGCTTTCGCTGCCGGCAGCCTGGAAAACGTGCTGGGCGACTACCTGGCGAAAAACGGCAAGACCCAGCTGCGCATCGCCGAAACCGAAAAATATGCCCACGTGACCTTCTTCTTCTCCGGCGGCCGCGAAGAACCGTTCCCGGGCGAAGAGCGCATCCTGATTCCGTCGCCGAAAGTCGCTACCTATGACTTGCAGCCGGAAATGAGCGCACCGGAAGTCACCGACCGCATCGTCGACGCCATCGAAAACCAGCGTTACGACGTGATCGTCGTCAACTACGCCAACGGCGACATGGTTGGCCACAGCGGCGTGTTCGAGGCGGCGGTCAAGGCCGTTGAATGCCTGGACCTGTGCGTGGGTCGCATCGTCGATGCCCTGGAAAAAGTCGGTGGCGAAGCCTTGATCACCGCTGACCATGGCAACGTCGAGCAAATGTCCGATGAAACCACCGGCCAGGCGCACACTGCGCACACCACCGAGCCGGTACCGTTCATCTATGTCGGCAAGCGCGATCTGAAGGTCCGCGAGGGCGGCGTACTGGCGGACGTGGCGCCGACCATGCTGAAGTTGCTGGGCCTTGAGCAACCGGCGGAAATGACCGGGACTTCGATTCTGGTCTGACTGGATCTCCAAAACGCCACAAAACCTGTGGGAGCGAGCTTGCTCGCGATAGCAATCTGACAGCCAACATCTATGTTGAATGATCGGACGCCATCGCGAGCAAGCCCGCTCCCACAGTGGTTTATGGAGTTTTCGAAATGGAATTCAGTCTGTCGCTTGCTCCAGTCATCACACAGTCAGAAATGGGCATTTTTTTTGCCGCCCATGGCGGGCATACTAGGCCGTCCCTTTCCCTGGTGCCGCCCGCCCCTATGCTCCGCGTCCTGATAGCCCTAGCTCTGACTTGCCTGCTCCAACCGGCCTTTGCTGACGAGCGCGCAGATACCCAACAACAGTTGGACGCCACGCGTCAGGACATTGCCGAGCTGAAAAAGCTGCTGGGCAAGCTGCAGGAAGAAAAGTCCGGTGTGCAGAAAGAGCTCAAGGGCACCGAAACCGAAATGGGCAAGCTCGAGAAGCAGGTCGACGCCCTGCAAAAAGAGCTGAAGAAAAGCGAAGCCGAGCTGCAGCGACTCGATGCGGAGAAAAAAAAACTCCAGAGCGCGCGCATTGAACAGCAACGACTGATCGCCATTCAGGCTCGGGCGGCCTACCAGAACGGTCGCCAGGAATACCTCAAGCTGCTGCTCAACCAGCAGAATCCGGAAAGATTCGCCCGTACCCTCACCTATTACGACTACCTGAGCCAGGCTCGCCTGGAGCAGTTGAAGAATTTCAACGAAACCCTGCGCCAACTGTCCAATGTCGAGAAAGACATCGCCATGCAGCAGGCGCAATTGCTGGTGCAGCAAAGCAGCCTCGACACTCAGCGTGACGAGCTTGAGAAAGTCCGCAAGGAGCGCCAGCAAGTCCTGGCCAAGCTCAATGACGACGTAAAGGCTCGCGATCAGAAACTGGCGACGCGCGAGCAGGATCAGGCAGACCTGTCTAAAGTCCTTAAAACCATTGAAGAAACCCTGGCCCGCCAGGCTCGTGAGGCAGAAGAAGCGCGGCAAAAAGCGCTGATTGCCCAGCAGGAAGCCGAAAAAAAGCGTTTACGTGAGGCCCAGGCGCAGGCAGATGCCAGCGACGACGCCCCACGCAAACCGGTCAGGTCGACACCTGGCGCACTGGTTTCCAGTTCCGGCGAGACCTTTGGCGGCCCGTTTGCGTCAACCCGCGGCAAACTTCCCTGGCCTGTCGACGGTCGACTGCTGGCGCGCTACGGTGAAAGCCGTGGCGACGATGCCCGGACCAAGTGGGATGGCGTGATGATCGGCGCGTCTGCCGGCAGCACCGTGCATGCGGTGCATGGTGGTCGCGTAGTGTTTGCCGACTGGCTGCGAGGCGCCGGGTTGCTGGTGATCCTCGACCACGGCAACGGTTTTTTGAGTCTTTATGGTCACAACCAGACGCTGCTCAAGTCTGCGGGTGATGTTGTTAAAGCCGGTGAGTCCATCTCCACTGTCGGCAACAGTGGCGGGCAGGACACCCCAGCGCTGTATTTTGCTATTCGTCAGCAGGGTCACCCGAGTGATCCGGCACAATGGTGCCGCGCGCAAGGATAAGCGCGTTACCTAATTCAGGAGTTTGTTAGACATGCTGCATTTGTCCCGCCTTACCTCGCTGGCCCTGACGATCGCCCTGGTGATCGGCGCGCCTCTGGCGTTTGCCGCTCAACCAGCGCCGGCGGTTGCGCCTGCGGGCACTGCTGCGACCACCAAGGCGCCACTGCCGCTGGATGAGTTGCGCACCTTTGCCGAGGTGATGGACCGGATCAAGGCCGCTTATGTCGAACCGGTGGACGACAAGACCCTGCTGGAAAACGCCATCAAGGGCATGCTCAGCAACCTCGATCCGCATTCCGCCTACCTGGGCCCTGAAGATTTCGCCGAGTTGCAGGAAAGCACCAGCGGTGAATTCGGCGGCCTGGGCATTGAAGTCGGTGCCGAAGACGGCTTCATCAAGGTGGTGTCGCCCATTGACGATACTCCAGCCTCCAAGGCCGGCATTCAGGCCGGCGACTTCATCGTCAAGATCAACGGCCAGCCGACCCGCGGCCAGAGCATGACCGAAGCCGTAGACAAGATGCGCGGCAAGATCGGCCAGAAAATCACCCTGACCCTGGTGCGCGACGGCGGCACGCCGTTCGACGTGACCCTGGCCCGCGCCGTCATCCAGGTGAAGAGCGTGAAGAGCCAGCTACTGGAATCGGGCTACGGCTACATCCGCATCACCCAGTTCCAGGTCAAGACCGGCGAAGAAGTCTCCAAGGCCCTGGCCAAGCTGCGCAAGGACAACGGCAAGAAGCTCAAGGGCATCATTCTCGACCTGCGCAACAACCCGGGCGGCGTGCTGCAGGCGGCGGTGGAAGTGGTCGACCACTTCATCACCAAGGGCCTGATCGTTTACACCAAGGGCCGCATCGCCAACTCCGAGCTGCGGTTCTCTGCCACCGGCAAGGACGAAAGCGAAGCCGTGCCAATGGTCGTGTTGATCAACGGCGGCAGCGCCTCGGCTTCGGAAATTGTCGCCGGCGCCCTGCAGGACCAGAAACGTGCCGTGCTGATGGGCACCACCAGTTTCGGCAAGGGCTCGGTGCAAACCGTGCTGCCGCTGAACAATGAGCGCGCATTGAAGATCACCACGGCGTTGTATTACACGCCGAACGGCCGCTCCATCCAGGCCCAGGGCATCGTGCCGGACATCGAAGTACGCAAGGCCAAGATCACCAGCGAGCAGGACAGCGATTACTTCAAGGAAGCTGACTTGCAGGGTCACCTGGGCAATGGCAACGGCGGCGCCGATAAACCGACCAGCTCCAGCGGCAAAGCCAAGCCGATGCCGCAGGACGATGATTACCAATTGGCCCAGGCCCTGAGCCTGCTCAAAGGGTTGAGCATCACGTCCGGCCGTTGAGATGTTTCTGCGGTTGCTGATTGGTCTGTTGTGTTGTCTGGCGGGTGTTGCTCACGCAGAACCCGCCGGACCAACGCCCCACAAAGCCTACCTGAGTCTGATCATCGATGACCTGGGGCAGAACCTGCCCCGGGATCGCCGCGTGCTCGCCCTGCCCGGCCCGGTGACCACGGCAATCATGCCCGACACGCCCCACGCCACCGAATTCGCTCGCGAAGCCCATCGCGCCGGCAAGATCGTCATCCTGCACATGCCTATGGACCCGGCCACCGGACCGTTCGCCTGGCACCCCGAGTTGCCCATCGAAGAGCTGGAAAAGCGCCTGGACGCCGCGTTCAAAATGGTCCCGTACACCAGCGGCATCAACAACCACATGGGCAGCCGCATGACCGCACAGCCAGCCGCCATGGCGTGGTTGATGGCGGATTTGCAGCGCCGGCATAAATTCTTCGTCGACAGCCGCACCAGCGCCCAGACCGTGGCCGCAGCCGAAGCGCAGAAAATCGGTTTGGCGAGCGTTTCGCGGGATGTGTTTCTCGACGATGAGCGCGCTGAAGCGGCGATCCTGACCCAACTGCAGACCGCGATCAGCCTCGCGCACAAGCAGGGTTCGGCGGTGATGATCGGGCATCCGTATCCGCAGACATTGGCGGTGCTGGAGCGTGAGTTGCCCAAGCTGAAGGCTCAGGGAATCGAGTGGATTGATATCCGGCAGATGATCAGTGTGCGCGGTAACCGGGCGACGGCGGCGCATGGGAAGGATGGGGTGTACCGCTAGCAACTACACCACAGAACCCCTGTGGGAGCGAGCTTGCTCGCGATAGCGCCATCAAATTCAACATCTCTATCGACAGGCAGACCGTCATCGCGAGCAAGCTCGCTCCCACAGTGGTCCGAGCATGGCTAAAGGGTCGGTGTTGAATCCTAGAGATACTGCGCCATGATCTCGTCCACCCGACCTTCCTTGCGCATCTGGTCCAGCGCCGCCTGGAGCTTGGCCACCGTCTCGTCCGGCACGTCCTTGTTCAGTGCCAGGTACAGTTCGGCACTGTTGAAACGCAGTACGGTTTTCAACCCGCTGACCCCTTCCTGGCGCGCCAGATAACGCCCGGCCGGGTCACCGGTGGCCCACAGGTCGATCTGCCCGTTGACCAGCTTCCTGGCGTTGTCCTGATCTCGCAGCACAACGATCGGGTTGAGGCCCTGCTTGGCCAGCGTCTCGGCAATGGCGTCGCCCTTGTAGGCGCCGATCTTGTATTTGCGCGCGTCATTCAAGGTTTCGAGGGTGATCTTGCTGTCAGCCTTGGCCAGCATGATCCAGTCGTCCGGGCCAATCGGGCCGACCCATTTGAATAGCTTCTCGCGATCCGGCAACCGCGCCATGACGAATACGCCGTAACCGGGTTTTTCCAGGGTGAGTTTGTAGATTCGCTCCCAAGGGAAACGCAGCGTCAGGCTGTAGGTAATGTCGGCGCGCTTGAACATCTCGCGGACGATATCGGTGGCGATGCCATTGATGTTCTCGTCCTGAGCGAAGTTCTTGCCGTTCTTCGCCATGTTGTACGGCGGGAAGTTCTCCGTCAGCAACACCAGGTCGGTATCGGGGCTGTCTTTAGCGTTTGCTCCGCTGATCAACAAAAGAGAAGCGCTGACAAGGACGAGAAGAAAGCGTTTAAGCATGTCTGGCTACCGAAATCCATGGCGTACCCAAGAGTGCCTTGGGTACGCCATGGTGTCCACTGGCCTGTATCGGTTTGTTTAACGCATCACGATTCCGCGATGGGCCATATAGGCCTTGGCTTCCTGCACGGTGTATTCGCCGAAGTGGAAAATACTCGCCGCCAGCACCGCGCTGGCGTGGCCTTCGATAATGCCGTCGGCCAGGTGTTGCAGGTTGCCGACACCGCCGGAAGCGATCACCGGGATGCCCAGCGCATCGCTGATGGCGCGGGTGACGCCCAGGTCGAAACCGTTTTTCATGCCGTCCTGGTCCATGCTGGTCAGCAGGATTTCGCCGGCGCCCAGGCCTTCCATTTTCTTCGCCCACTCAACGGCGTCGAGGCCGGTTGGCTTGCGACCGCCATGGGTAAAGATTTCCCAGCGCGGGGTTTCACCCGGCCCGGAAACCTTCTTCGCGTCGATGGCCACCACGATGCATTGCGAACCGAAATGCTGCGCGGCTTCCCCGACGAACTCAGGGTTGAATACCGCGGCGGTGTTGATCGAGACCTTGTCCGCACCGGCATTGAGCAGGTTGCGGATGTCCTGCACGGTGCGCACGCCACCGCCCACGGTCAGAGGGATGAACACCTGGCTGGCCATGCGCTCGACGGTGTGCAGCGTGGTGTCGCGGCCATCGACGCTGGCGGTGATGTCGAGAAAGGTAATCTCGTCGGCACCCTGCTCGTCGTAGCGACGGGCGATTTCCACCGGGTCACCGGCGTCGCGGATGTTTTCGAATTTCACACCCTTGACCACCCGGCCGTTGTCCACGTCCAGGCAAGGGATGATGCGTTTGGCCAGAGCCATACTTAATCTCCGATTAAGAGTTGCAAGCTTCAAGCTATAAGCTGCAAGTAAGAGCGGATCGCGGTCGCGCTTTTAACTTGCAGCTTGCAGCTTACAGCTTGGAGCTGGCCGCGTAGCCATCACAAAAAGCTTGAGCCTCAGCAACATCCAGAGTGCCCTCATAAATCGCGCGGCCTGTGATCGCACCGATGATGCCTGGCGCCTTGGCGTCGAGCAGGGTCTTGATGTCACCCAGGTTGTGGATGCCGCCGGAAGCGATCACCGGGATCTTTGTTGCAGCAGCCAGTGCCGCGGTGAACGGTACGTTGCAGCCCTGCATCATGCCGTCTTTGGCGATGTCGGTATAAACGATCGCGGAAACGCCGTCAGCTTCGAACTGCTTGGCCAGGTCGATCACCTGGATGGTGCTGATTTCAGCCCAACCGTCGGTGGCAACGAAACCGTCCTTGGCGTCCAGGCCGACAATCACCTTGCCCGGGAACGCGCGGCAGGCTTCTGCAACGAAGGCCGGATCTTTCACGGCCTTGGTGCCGATGATCACGTAGCTAACGCCCGCTTTCACGTAGTGCTCGATGGTTTCAAGGGAGCGGATACCGCCGCCGATCTGGATCGGCAGGTTCGGATAGCGCTTGGCGATGGCGGTGACCACTTCACCGTTGACTGGCTGGCCTTCGAAGGCGCCGTTCAGGTCGACCAGATGCAGACGACGGCAACCGCCCTCCACCCACTTGGCAGCCATGCTCACCGGGTCATCGGAGAACACCGTGGAATCTTCCATGCGGCCCTGGCGCAGACGAACACAGGCACCGTCTTTAAGATCGATAGCGGGAATAATCAGCATCTGGCAAACCTTCAAATTTGAATGTTCAGCTTGGCTCGGAAATCAGTTTTTCTCGAGCGCCCACAAGTCGCTTTCGATGCTTTCGAACCTCTCCTTGAGGTGCGCCTGCACATCGAAAATCGCCCTGTTGTAATAGTGCGGAGCAATTTCACGGGTAAACAGCTCAAGAATCTCCGCCGCCTCGAACGAGCCGAGGTCGAGTTCGAAGCGGTCTTCCATGAAACGCTTGATCTTGCGATTGGCCTCGCTCTCCTGCTCGGGAGTGAGGGTCAGGATCGGGGGCTTCTTCTTGACTGCCATTTACCAGCGACCGTCCCACGCAGCGAAGTTCTGCAGCAACTGCAGGCCATGGGTATGGCTTTTCTCCGGGTGGAACTGCACGGCGAAACGCGAGCCTTCGGCCAGCGCCGCGGCGAAATCGACACCGTAGTGACCGCCACCCACCACTTGCCGCGCGTTGGCGGCAGCGATGTAGTAGCTGTGCACGAAGTAGAACCGCGCCATGTCCGGAATGTCGTGCCACAGCGGGTGACTGACCTTCTGCTTCACTTCGTTCCAGCCCATGTGCGGGACTTTCAGGTGTTCGCCGTCTTCGACCAGATCCTTGCCGAAGAACTTCACCGCACCCGGGAACAGGCCAATGCAGTCGACGCCATCGTTCTCTTCGCTGGTATCGAGCAAGGCTTGCATGCCCACGCAGATGCCAAGGAACGGACGGTCCTGGCTGACTTCACGCACCAGCGAATCGAAACCGAGGCGACGGATCTCCGCCATGCAATCGCGAATCGCGCCAACGCCGGGGAAAACCACCCGGTCGGCTTCGCGAATCACGTTGGCATCGCTGGTGATCAGCACCTTGCCGGCACCCACGTGCTCGAGGGCCTTGGCCACCGAGTGCAGGTTGCCCATGCCGTAATCGATAACCGCGACTGTCTGCATTACAGGACGCCCTTGGTCGAAGGCATTTGCCCGGCCATGCGGTCATCGAGCTCGACGGCCATGCGCAGGGCACGGCCGAAAGCCTTGAACACGGTTTCGATCTGGTGGTGGGTGTTGGTGCCACGCAGGTTGTCGATGTGCAGGCTGACCAGCGCATGGTTGACGAAGCCCTGGAAGAATTCCTGGAACAGGTCAACGTCGAAGCCGCCGACAGTGGCGCGGGTGTACGGCACGTGCATCTGCAGGCCTGGACGGCCGGAGAAGTCGATCACCACGCGCGACAGCGCTTCATCGAGCGGCACGTAGGCGTGGCCGTAGCGACGGATGCCTTTTTTGTCGCCGATGGCTTTGGCAAACGCCTGGCCGAGGGTGATACCGACGTCTTCCACCGTGTGGTGGTCATCGATATGCAGGTCGCCCTTGCTGACAATATCCAGGTCGATCAGCCCGTGACGGGCGATCTGGTCCAGCATGTGCTCAAGAAAAGGAACACCGATATCGAATCGGGCCTTTCCGGTGCCATCGAGGTTGATCGAGGCTTTGATCTGGGTTTCCAGAGTGTCGCGCTCGACAGACGCCTTACGTTCGGCCATCACCAGCTCCGCAAAATCATTGGGCGAAAAAGGCAGCCATTATAGGCTTGCGGGCGCCAAACAGAAACACGAGAGGTGATATCCCTGACGGAGTGAATCCGGGGGTACCGACGATAGACATGTCCATACAAGCTATTTGGCACACCACAAAATAACTGTAGGAGCGAGCCTGCTCGCGATGGGGCCCTCACATTCAACATCATTGTCGACTGTCAGACCGCTATCGCGAGCAGGCTCGCTCCTACAAGGGTGATGCGTTTACTTAGTGAAACAGCACCGCCGTCTTCTGCAGGGTCACCCACACACCCCACGCCAGCGGAATGCCCACCACCAGCCACGCCGCAATCGCCAGCGGCTTGGTGCCCGGCGCGGCTTTCCACTCCAGCACGGTGCTGCTGTCAGCGCCTTTGTCATGGCCCAGGGCCTGTTCGGCGGCCAGTTCGGCGTCGGTCATGAAGTACTTGTCCGCCACCGGACGCACCAGCAGGTTGCACAGGAAACCCAGCACCAGCAGGCCGGCGAGGATGTACAGGGTGATGTCGTAAGCCGCCGCACGCTCGACGCCGATGCTCAGCTGATACTCACGCAGGTAATTCACCAGCACCGGACCGAGCACACCGGCAGCCGCCCACGCGGTCAGCAGACGACCGTGAATCGCACCGACCATTTGCGTGCCGAACAGATCCGCCAGATACGCCGGAACGGTCGCGAAACCACCGCCATACATCGACAGGATGATGCAGAACGCCGCCACGAACAGCGCGATGCTGCCCAGGTGACCAAGGTTCGGAATCAGTCCGTACAGGGCAAAGCCAAGGGCGAAGAACACGAAGTAAGTGTTTTTACGGCCCAGGTAATCCGAGAACGAAGCCCAGAAGAAGCGCCCGCCGATATTGAACAGGCTCAGCAAACCGGTGAAACCGGCAGCGATGGCGGCAATCGAAGCCAGTTGCGAGGCGTCCAGTTGACCGAAGGTCAGGTCATTCCCCAGCAACTTGCCCGCGAACACTTCCTGCAACAGCGGCGACGCCATGCCGAGGATGCCGATACCGGCCGATACGTTCAGGCACAGCACCAGCCACACCAGACGGAACTGCGGCGTCTTCCAGGCCACATTCACGTGCACATGACGATGAGTGATCATCGCGTTCGAGGCTTTTTTCGCCGGGGCCGCCCAGCCTTCTGGCTTCCAGCCGGTTGGCGGAACACGGTAGGACAGCGCGCCACCGATCATGAACACGAAGTAGATCGCGGCCATCACCAGGAAGCTCTGCCACACGCCGACACTGGTTGGCGAGGCGAAATGCCCCATCAGCGCCGCCGCCAGCGGAGCGCCGACCATTGCGCCGCCGCCGAAGCCCATGATCGCCATGCCGGTCGCCATGCCGCGCTTGTCCGGGAACCACTTGATCAGGGTCGACACCGGCGAAATGTAGCCAAGGCCCAGGCCGATACCGCCGATGACCCCGGAGCCGATCCACATCAGCCAGATCTGGTGGGTATACACCCCCAGCGCCGAAATCAGCAGGCCGCCACACCAGCACAGTGCCGATACGACACCAGCCTTGCGCGGTCCGGCATGTTCCAGCCAGCCACCCCAGATGGCGGCCGAGCAACCCAGGAAGATGAAGAACAGGGTGTAGATCCAGCCGAGCATCGAGATCGGCCAGTCACACTGGGACGAAAAGACTTGTGCGATAAAACTCATGTCCGGTGCGCAGGCCATCGGAGTGGAGATACCCAGCGCCTTGGACAGCGGCAGCCAGAACACCGAAAAACCGTAGGCCATGCCGATGCACAAGTGGATGGCCAACGCGGCCGGTGGCACCAGCCAGCGGTTGAAACCGGGCTTGGCGATGATCCGCTCCTTGGACAGGAACGCAGGCTGGTCGGCGCTGAAGCCACCCGCCGTGATGCTCGTGGTCATTGTGTATCCCCCAATTATCAGTATGGTTCGCCAGCCACTGTCCGCTCCCGGCCTTAATGCACGCAGGCATGACCGTTTTTTGGTGGAGCACCTTGTTGTGCGACAACAGGTCGCAGAAGGACGGACGAACGGGCAAAGGTTACCATTTGCAAGTGACAGAAAAACCAAACTGACATCACCTTTTGTACGTCATCTGATCTCTATCGCTTCATGACCTCACAGGAATCACCATGCCGATCATTGTCGAGCCGCTGAACCAAGTCACTGCCCAGGATCGGCAGGATCTGCAGAAGATCTACAGCGACGCCCCGGACTGGCTGTTCGCCCCTTTTTCCGGGGCCGAGCAGTTGATCGAAGACTGTTTGCGCGACGGCACGCTGATCGCCGGGCGCTTCAATGATCGCCTGCTGGGCGCGGCCCGCCTGCAAAGGCACCAAGACGCCTGGCACTTGTCCCAAATATGTGTGCGAAAAATTACCCGTCGCCGTGGTGTTGCCGAGCGACTGGTCGCCGAAGCCCGGAAAATGGCCGCGCAATCGGGCATGCCCCTGCGCCTGCTGGCGCCTGCCGGGCATCTGGAGGCTCAGGCGCTGGCCGCCAAGCTGAAACTGCCTCTGGACGTATTGCCGGCGTGATCACTGACCGGTCGTCTGTTCGGGGGCGCTATACTCCTCGGCTAAATTTTGAATTCGATTAATTACAAGGACTCGCCCATGAAAGCGTTCGGCAAAATCCTGGGTCTGGTACTTCTCGGGCTGTTGCTGATCATTGTGGCGCTGGGCTTTGCCCTGACCCACCTATTCGATCCCAACGACTACAAAGACGAGATCCGCCAGATTGCCCGCGACAAGGCGCACATCGAGCTGACACTCAATGGCGATATCGGCTGGAGCCTGTTCCCTTGGCTGGGCCTGGAACTGCACGACGCCAGTGTGGCGACCCTGATCAAACCGGCCGAACCGTTTGCCGACTTGCAGATGCTCGGCCTGTCGGTGCGCGTACTGCCGCTGCTGCGCCGTGAAGTGCAGATGAGCGACGTGCGAGTCGAGGGCCTGAACCTGCGCCTGAACCGTGACAAGGACGGCCACGGCAATTGGCAAGACGTCGGCAAGGTACCGGCACCGGCCAACACCGACACGACCAGCACTGCGCCCGCAGCGAGTGAACCTGCACCTGCCACCAGCGTCGCGGCCGAAAAACCGCCGCAGCCGATCCGCCTGGACATCGACAGCCTGACCGTGAACAACGCACGGGTCGAATACAGCGACGAAAAAACCGGCAAGAGTTTCAGCGCCGAAAGCATCCAGTTGAGCACCGGCGCGGTTCACGACTCCGTCAACATTCCGCTCAAACTCACGGCTTTCCTGTCCGCCAACCAGCCGGCATTGCGAGTGCGTACCGAGCTCAATGGTGAGGTGCGTATCGCACGTGCACTGCAGCGCTATCAGCTCGAAGACATGAAGTTGTCCGGTGAAGTGACCGGCGACCCGCTGCAAGGCAAGACCATGACGTTCTCCGCCCAGGGCCAGTTGGTGCTGGACAAGGCCGCCAATGTCGCCGAGTGGACCGGAATCAAGATCTCCGCCAACCAACTGCGGGCACTGGGCGAACTGAAAGTCAACGACCTCGACAAGACCCCACAAGTCAGCGGCGGTATCTCGATTGCCCAGTTCGACCTGGCGAAATTCGTCGACAGCATCGGCCAGAAACTCCCAGCTATGGCCGAAGGCAGCCTGAGCAAGGTCGAACTGGTCAGCCGTCTGGCAGCTACACCCACCAGCCTGGCGCTCGACAACCTCAACCTGAAAGTCGACGACAGCACCTTCAGCGGCCGCATTGCCGTCGAAGATTTCGCCAAGCAATCGCTGCGCGCAGTACTCAAGGCCGACACCTTCAACGTCGACCGTTACCTGCCGCCGAAATCCGCCGAGGCCAATAGCGCAACACAAGTGCGTCAGGCCGAAGTCGCCAACACCGAAGCCGAAGCCATGGCCGGCGCCGGCAGTACTCCGTTGCCTCCCGCGCCGACCAAGGACGCCTGGAGCAGTGAGCGCCTGTTGCCCGTAGAACGCTTGAGCAAGCTCGATGTGGACGCCGACCTGACCTTCGGCCAGTTGACCCTGCAAAAACTGCCGATCCATAACGCCGCACTCAAGGCTACCGGCCAGGGCGGCCTGCTGACACTGGCCAACCTGCGCGGCGACCTGTACGAGGGCAACTTCGAAACCACCGGCACGCTCGATGTGCGCCAGCCGGTGCCGGCGCTGAACCTGCAGACGAAGATCAGCCGGGTACCGGCAGAAAAAATCCTCGAAAGCCAGGGCAAGAATCCGCCGGTCAAAGGCCTGGTCACGCTCAACAGCAGCCTGACCGGCAGCGGCAACAGCCAGAAAGCGTTGATCGAAACCCTCAACGGCAACGCCAGTTTCATCATCAACAATGGCGTGCTGCTCAACGCCAACCTTGAGCAACAGCTGTGCAAAGGCATCGCCACGCTCAACCGCAAAACCCTCAACGGCGAACCCCGGGGCAAGGACACACCCTTCCAGGAACTCAAAGGCAATCTGACCTTCCATAACGGCGTGGCCAGTAATCCGGACCTGAAAGTGCGCATCCCGGGCATGACCGTCAACGGTGGCGGTGACATCGATCTGCGAGTGCTGGGCATGGACTACCGCGTTGGCATCATCGTCGAAGGCGATACCAGCGCCATGCCGGACCCGGCCTGCCAGGTCGGCGACAAGTTTGTCGGCATTGAGTGGCCACTGCGCTGCCGCGGCCCGCTGGAGCTGGGCGCCAAGGCTTGCCGCCTGGATAACGAGCGCATGAGCCAGGTCGCGGCCAAACTGGCTGGCGACAGGATCAGCGAAAAAATCGACGCGAAATGGGGCGACAAGGTCGACCCGAAACTGAAAGACGCGCTCAAGGAGCTGTTCAAGCGATGAGAGCCGAGCAGTTTTCAACGGCGGTGCTGGAATGGTTCGACCGCCACGGCCGTCACGATTTGCCCTGGCAGCAGGACATCAACCCGTATCGGGTGTGGGTCTCGGAAATCATGTTGCAGCAGACCCAGGTCAGCACCGTGCTGAACTACTTCGACCGCTTCATGGCCTCGTTGCCAACGGTCGAAGCCTTGGCGGCGGCACCGGAGGACGAAGTGCTGCACCTGTGGACGGGCCTGGGTTACTACACCCGCGCACGCAATTTGCAAAAGACCGCGAAGATCGTCGTCGAGCAGTATGGCGGCGAGTTTCCCCGGGACGTGGAAAAACTCACTGATCTGCCGGGGATCGGCCTGTCCACCGCTGGCGCCATTGCCAGCATCAGCATGGGCCTGCGCGCGCCGATCCTCGACGGCAACGTCAAACGGGTGCTGGCGCGATTTACCGCGCAAGAGGGCTACCCCGGCGAGCCGAAGGTCGCCAAACAGCTCTGGACCAACGCTGAGCGCTTTACGCCTCACGATAGGGTCAACGCCTACACCCAGGCGATGATGGACCTGGGCGCCACGCTCTGCACCCGCAGCAAACCGAGCTGCCTGCTGTGCCCGCTGGAAAAGGGCTGTGAGGCGCACATGCTCGGCCTGGAAACCCGCTACCCGATCCCCAAGCCGCGTAAAGCCATCCCACAGAAACGCACGCTGATGCCGATGCTGGCCAACGGCGAGGGCGCGATCCTGCTTTACCGTCGCCCGTCCACGGGCCTGTGGGGCGGCTTGTGGAGCTTGCCGGAACTCGACGACCTCGACGACCTGCCGCACCTGGCATCGCAGCACTCGCTGGAACTGGGCACCCAACAGGCATTGCCGAGCCTGGTGCACACCTTCAGCCATTTTCAGTTATCCATCGAACCCTGGCTGGTTCAGGTCCAGGAGTCCGGCCATCACGTGGCCGAGGCTGACTGGCTCTGGTATAACCTCGCCACCCCGCCGCGCCTGGGCCTTGCCGCCCCGGTCAAAACCTTGCTCGAACGCGCGGCCGCCGTATTGAACGCAGGAGAGTCGTCATGACCCGCACCATCATGTGCCGCAAGTACAAAGAAGAATTGCCAGGTCTGGAGCGCGCTCCCTTCCCGGGCGCCAAGGGCCAGGACATTTTTGACCACGTCTCGCAAAAGGCCTGGGCCGACTGGCAAAAGCACCAGACCCTGCTGATCAACGAAAAACGCCTGAACATGATGAACGCCGAAGACCGCAAATATCTTCAGGGCGAGATGGACAAGTACTTCTCCGGCGAGGATTACGCCAAGGCCGAAGGCTACGTGCCGCCGTCGGAGTAACCCCGATTTCTCGGGGGTCGGAACGTAAGCGACGGTAATAATTAAAATTTTTTTGAAAACTTGCTTGACGACCCCCTGAAAAACCCGTTTAATGCGCCCCGTTGCCCAGATAGCTCAGTCGGTAGAGCAGGGGATTGAAAATCCCCGTGTCGGCGGTTCGATTCCGTCTCTGGGCACCAAATACCGAAAACCCTGAATCGCAAGATTCAGGGTTTTTTTATGCCTGCGATTTGATGAGGCATCGGTCCAGCCACCATCGAAGCGACAATTCCCCACCTCCTGTCACCACGCCAGCAAGCGCCCGTAACGGTTGCCGAGGCTGACTCCCGAAAAGCCTTCAGGCATCGGATATCGGTAATTCCTGGTTGCCCCCGGCCTGTCAGAACGCTCCGTCTGCTTTAACGGAAATGGATGACATACGCCGATTAACAGTTTGTGCAGAATCAAAGGAGGAGCTGCCGCATAACCGGCAGCAGATACACAGCAGGGATGTAGAAAATGACTGACGCCGTTCAACCAGACGTCGAAACCGCTGAGCTTTTTACCGAACAAGAAATCAGAACTTTCAGCTTTGATATTCCGCAGTCAACGTTGCTTCACACATTCGCCGAAGAACTGGCCGCCATCGGTGGACCGCAGGCACCGGGAGCCAAGTCCAAAGCCGCTTGTGCAGCTATTGAATTGAAGTTCTCGTTCTCGAAAGACCAATGCGAACTGTTGAGTGCCTATTCCAATGGGCTTGTTTCCGTATTGATCTTTGATGGGTTGCAAAAAATCTCAGACGCCAGCCCTCCAGATGAACTACCAGACCAGACTTTCCTGGAAAACCGATACGACGTCCTTTGCCTGGCCGCCCGTAATCAGATTTTGTTGAAACTGGTAGATAACAGGGCCTTTGCCTACGACATGGACAATGAAGGAAAACTGGTTCGACTGGTGGCCAACTTCGAGGGCGGCGGACTGATCAGAATCCCTGCCGAGCCGGATATCAAAGAACTGAGTTCCCACTCCGGCCTGGCGCTAGGTCCACACACCGAGGCTCCTTACTGGTGCGCCATAAACGCGAAAGACGGGCACTCACCCTCGCCGTCGTCGCTGATACTCTCAGCCTTGTGGAACCCGAGCCTGGAGCCAACACGAGTCATTCCACTGACTCCCATACTCGAAAAAATCGGCGTAACCAACTGCCTCGCGCTGACTACGGGGAGTTTTCAGTTCACCCGCAGTGACTCCTTCGTCAGAGGCAAGGGAGAGGATGGTCACAATGTTTCAATCCTGGAGTTCGATGACAACGTCGGGTTCGCCGCCCGTTTCAACTCATACCGATTTTCGGTTAACGGCAATGCCTCACGTTTCGTCAAAACGGCCTATGCCGCCCTTTGCCAGGGTGTGCGCGAAGCAACTCCAATCGAATACACACTGACGCAAGAGTCCGCCTTGCTCATCAATAACGTTCGGGCGCTGCACGGCCGGGACATCATTCAAGACAACAGACGGGTGCTAGTTCGCATTTTTGGCCTGTCGAAATTTTCGTCTCCTATCGTTATTTCAGAAGACCCGCTGAGGCTGCTGGGCTGACTTTTGGATGACTTGCCAGTAACTGTAAAAGAGGGATCGGAATGTCTTGGGATGTAATTGGCCTATTGGCGCTCGTGGCGTTCTGCGCCGGTTTTTTTGATGCAATTGCGGGTGGGGGCGGACTGATAACCTTGCCTGCACTTTTTCTGGCTGGGGTGGACCCTATCAGTGCGATTGCCACGAACAAGTTCCAGGCCGCTTCGGCAACTGTTTCGGCAACTGTAACCTTTGCTCGCAAAGGAATGATCGAGTGGCGCGAAGGGCGTTTCCTGGTTATCTGCGGGTTTATTGGCGGCGCCAGTGGTGCCTTGCTGGTCAGCTCTATTGATAAGCGCTACCTGGAAGTTTGCGTACCTATCATGCTGATTCTGGTGGCCATCTATTTTGCGCTCTCTCCAAAGCTGGCCAATGAAGATCGACGCAAGAGAATCGGCATTCTGCTTTTTTCGTTTAGCGTGGCGCCGATTCTGGGCTTTTACGACGGTATATTTGGCCCCGGTGTGGGCTCTTTCTTTATCGTCGGATTCGTACTGCTCTGCGGCTTGGGCATGATGCGGGCCATGAGCTTTACCAAACTTGCCAACGCCTCATGCAATCTCGGTTCCCTGTCGGTCTTTATCACCAAAGGTGTGATTATCTGGCCGATAGCCATTGCCATGGCTTTGGCGGCCTTCGTCGGCGCTCAATTGGGTGCACGGGCCGCTGTCCGGGTCGGACCACGGTTGATCAAACCTATGTTGATCGTGGTCTGCTGCGCCTTGGCCATCAAGCTGCTGAGCGTAGAAACCAACCCTTTACGCGTTGCACTCATCCAGACATTGGCGTCGTTATGATCATCACGTCGATAATGATCGGCGCCCCAGACGGGTTTGTACGCCGTTCATGAGACCACATACAAGAAACCCTGAATCACAAGATTCAGGGTCTGGTTGCGCCCCTTGATTTGCAGCCTCTCGCTAACTCGCATCATTCCAGTGGAAAACCAGGTTACGGGCTGCACCACTGCCAACATCGGCAACGTCATGCCGTGTTTCTCCGTGATGCGTCGCAATGACGGTGTATTTCCCGGCTGGCAGCTTCACGTAGACCAGCGGACCGGCGTCATTGAGCGTCAGCACGGTCTGTCCCGGGGCCTTCTGAATAACCACATTCACGTCTGAAGCGTATTCATTTCCCGTCCCGACAGAGAACGTCATGTGCAAGTTATAGCCGGTGGTCTGCTGGATGGCCTTGGACTCATCCTCGCCAATACCGCCCGACAGGTAGGTGATGCCGTTTTGTTCCTGGCTTTGCGCCTGCACCCCCTGGCTGTCGATGGGCTCGAGGCTGGCGGCAGGTGACATCGCAGGAAACATCAGCACGCCTACAGCGGTGAGGGGCAACAGGAGTGTATGGAGGTATTTCATGATGACGACTCCCGGGTTCTGCAGAACCCAATCGTTACATCCTTTGGATTTCCATTCGGAGGGAGGGGTTTAGATTGATTTGACCTGAGTACGAAACGTACTACGCCATTTGTTCCTCATCCCTCGCCAGGATTTAGACCCGTCCTGCCTGAGAACCCGGTATTTCCTGCCTGTTTCTCAGTAACACCCGGCATCTTTGAAGGGTGCTCACTTGTCATTCTCTTTCGCTGTTCAACCTGCTGCGGAAGACCTCATGACGACCCTCACACCCCACGACACTCACGACCCACATCTGGCATCACTGCTTGGCAACCTTGGAAAATTGATCCATCAGGCACGTCAGAAGGTGCTTCGGGCGGTCGATACTGTTCAAGTGCAGACCTGTTGGCAGATTGGCCGGCACATCGTTGAGTTCGAACAGAACGGCGCGCGACGGGCCAGGTATGGCAAAGAGTTACTGTCGACCTTGGCCAAAGTGCTAACTGCGGAGTTCGGAAAGGGATTTGACGCTTCCAACCTGCGGTATATGCGTCTGTTCTATCAAGCCTTTCCAATTCGTGACGCACTGCGTCACGAATTGAGCTGGACCCACTACCGCCGCTTGCTTCGAGTCGACAACGACAGCGCTCGTCTCTGGTACATGAACGAATCAGCCACCCAAAACTGGTCAAGCCGAGCGCTGGAGCGCCAGATCAATACGTTGTACTACGAACGCCTGCTGGCGAGCCGCGATCGCGGCAGCGTCAAGCAGGAGGCCGCCACCCACATTCAAAACATGAAGGCCAGCCCTCGGGATTTCATCCGTGATCCGGTGGTACTGGAGTTTCTTGGCTTACCCAATGCCGGCAAGCTTCAGGAAAGCGAGATCGAACAAGCGCTGATCGAACAATTGCTCGCCAGCAAGTACAAGCTTGTCCTGCCGAGTGAAGAGGAACTGCGTGACGCACTGGATCGGGAGCGAGCAGCACTTGAAGAGCGATTGACTAATCAACAACCGCGCTGAGGCGAACGGATTGTTCATCAACGGCATCAGGACTATCGTTGGCAGCTACCCACAAAGGACTGACACCGATGAGTTTGCAGGACACGCCTCCACTGGCCCCCACTCGCATCGAGTTGCCGCTGCCGGATACCACCCCCGGCAATCCGTTCAAGGAAACCGCCCCGGACGGTTTCATCCTCGGTGGCTTCACCTGGCGACACGCCTCTCAGGACGCAGCTCGTCCGGTGGTGATCATCAATGCCGCCACGTCGGTCCGTTGCCGGCATTACTCACGTTTTGCCGACTACCTGTTCGCCCACGGCTTCGATGTCATCACCTATGACTACCGCGGCATCGGCGAGTCGCGTCCGGCATCGCTCAAGGGGCTTCAAGCCTCGTGGACCGATTGGGGTACGCTGGATTTCGAGGCGATGCTCAAGCGCGCACAGCGCGAGTTTCCTGGCCAGCCTGTCGATGTGGTCGGCCACAGCTTTGGCGGCTGTGCAGCGGGCCTGGGGGCGTCCGGGCACCTGATCCGGCGTCTGGTGACGGTCGGTGCGCAATTCGCCTACTGGCGCGACTATGCGCCGGCCCATCGCTGGCGCATGTTCGGCAAGTGGCATGTGCTGATGCCGCTGGTGACGATGATCTACGGCTACTTTCCGGGCAAACGCCTCGGATGGCTGGAAGACACACCCGCCGGCGTGGTCCGTGACTGGAGCCTCTCCACTGCCCGCTACGAGAAACGCTCCAGCGGCCGCACAATCAACAAAACCACCGGGCAGTTGCCCTTTGCCAGCGTCACCGCGCAAACCCTGGCCATCAGCATCAGCGATGACCCCTACGGCACTGTCCCGGCCATCGAACGCTTGCTCGGCTACTTCACCGGCAGCACAAACTCCCACCTGCGTATCCATCCCGAAGACATCGGCGAAGAAGAAGTCGGACATTTCGCCTTTTTTCGTAGCGCATACCAAGCCACACTATGGCCCATTGCATTGGCCTGGCTGCAAAACGGCGAACTGGCCCCCGATACCCCCGGGCGGCGAGTGCCACGCAGCTAGGCCCTTTGCCCTCTCAACGAATACGGAACGACACCCATGGCCTCCGCCAACAAGCAGCACAAACGCGCCTCCCGCGCCAAGGCCAAGGCCAAGCAGAACCGCACCCAGCGGGCTGCCGCGCCGGTGGAACTGGACCCGAACGATGATCGCATCGACTTCGAGTCGGTGGACCTGACCGAACTGTTCAAGAAAATGATCGACGCCGAAAAGATCAGCCAGCAAGCCCTGTGCACGGCCTTCCTCGAAGACCCGCTGCTGGAACTGGTGTACGAACAGGAAGGCGAGGAAGGCGCGATGGACTTCATCCTTGCCGCGCTGATCGAGTATCGCCAATGGGCGACCGAAACCGACGAGGCCGGCGCCTTGGCGTGGATCGAATCACCGGCCTTCCAGGCCGACTACGTGGCGGCGTCCGACGCCATTGCCGCGCAAACCCAACAGAAACCGAACTGAGTTCCCATGGCCTCCCTGAACAAGCAACAGAAACGCGCCAAGCGCGCAAAAGCCAAAGCCAAGCAGATCAATATCCACGGCCGCAAACCCGCCGCACTGGACGATGACCTTGGCCACCTCGCCGAACCGATCCCGGAATACACCCTGGCGATGTTCAGCAAAATGCGCGACGCGGAAGCCGTCAGCCGCAACGAAATGCTCTCGGTTCTGCTGACGAACCTGGCCTTTATCATCATCGACCATCCAGAACTGCTGGACATGGAAAACGCCGACGACGAAGGCATGGCCGCCACCCACCTGGCCGCCGACATGCTGATCGACTACCGCATGTGGGCCGACGGCATGGATCGCGAGAGCGCCCAGGCCTGGCTGAGCGAGCCGCAGTTCATCGCCGATTTCAGCGCTGCACTGGATGTCTACCGCGAGTCGCTGGAAGCGCCGGAAGAAAAAGCCGAGTAAAGGTTACGACTCAAACAAAAACGGCCGCTTGTCATCTCTGACAGCGGCCGTTTTGCGTTACGCGATATGGATCAGTTCAGCACTACCGCGCCACGCTTTTCCAGGTTGCGACGGCGAGCCACCAGCAAGCCGGCCGCTACCACCAGAGCACTGAGCAAGCCGGTCGCGAGAATTTCCACGCGATGGGCATCCTGGAACAGCATGATGGTCAGGGCCGCGACGATGAAGACGATCACCGCGTAGGTCAGGCCCGGGAACAGCCACATGCTGAAGGCGATTTTCTCGCCGCGCGCTATACGCTGCTTACGCATGCGCAGTTGCGAAATCGCAATCACCAGGTACACCAGCAATGCGATGGCACCGGAGCTGGCCAGCAGGAATTCGAACACGGCAGCCGGAGCCACGTAGTTGGCGAATGTTGCCAGGAACGCTGCGCCAGTGGACAACATCACTGCCCAGTAAGGCGTGCCACTTTTGTTGGTGCGCGTAGACATCGCCGGCGCATCGCCGCGTTTGCCCAGGGAAAACATCATGCGCGAGGACGTGTAGAGCGCCGAGTTCAGGCAGCTGGTCACAGCAACCAGTACCACAATGTCGACGATCATCTTGGCGTTCGGGATGCCCATGCGTTCAAGCACAGTCTGGTAAGAACCAAGGCTGGCCAGGATCGGGTCGTTCCATGGCACCAGGGCCACAACGATGAAGATCGATACGAGGTAGAACAAGCCGATCCGCCAGATCACCGAGTTGGTGGCCTTGGAGATTTGCTTGCCCGGATCTTTCGATTCCGCGGCTGCGATGGTCACGATCTCGGTACCCATGAAGGAGAACATGGTGGTCAGGATCGCACCCAGCACCGCGCCCATGCCGTTTGGCAGGAAGCCTTGGGTGTCGAACAGGTGCGAAACACCGCTGACCTGGCTGTTCGGCAGGAAGCCGAAGATCGCCAGGACGCCGAGCACAATGAAACCAATGATTGCCACAACCTTGATCAGGGCGAACCAGAACTCGAACTCACCGTAGTTCTTTACGCTGAAGAGGTTGGTCACGGTCAGCAGCATCGTGATGACCAGAGCGAAGGCCCAGATGTCCACGCCAGGGAACCAGGCATGCAGGATGGTCGCGGCGGCGTTGGCTTCCAGCGGAATCACCAGCACCCAGAACCACCAGTACAACCAGCCGATGGTGAAACCGGCCCAGTGACCGATCGCGCGGTCGGCGTAAGTCGAAAACGAACCGGTGTCCGGCGAGGCAACGGCCATTTCGCCGAGCATGCGCATCACCAGCACCACCAACATGCCGGCGGCGGCGTAAGCCAACAGAACAGCCGGACCTGCAGCGGCGATGGCGTGCCCCGAGCCAACGAACAAGCCGGCGCCGATAACCCCGGCAATCGACAGCATGGTCACGTGGCGCGGTTTGAGCCCCTGTTCGAGGCCATTAGAGCTTTGGGTACTGCTCATTAAAACTACCTTTGTAAGGAGAAGCGAATGCGTGCATCCCGTTCGGCAATCCTTCTCGTAAAAAGAAGCCAACGGGGCGTTCTGGATTCTGCACGCAATAATTGCGCCAAAATATTTCAAAACCATCTAACCCGGCGATCTCGCTTAGACCGGACAGTCATCGCAACCCATTGAATTTAATGGCACTTCGCCAGAGCGTTACCCTGCCACCCACTTTGTGGGGTGAATCAGCGCACCGGAAACACACCTGAAAATGGCTCCGCGCACATTAAAAGTGCACAAGCGGTGCATTTGGCCGGATAGCGCTTCCAACACCCTGTCAAAGCTGGCAACATCGCGCCTTTTTTTGCGGCAGCCACCGCGCTTTTTATCGACAGGCAAGGTTCAAACGGCTGTTCGGTTGTTGATGGGGCGACAGTCTGCTGCGCCGATGCGACAACCTGCCACGCACCAGCCGCTTACCGTCCGTAGCGCTGTTGGCTGCCATCGAAACGCTATGCTAGGTTGGCCGCCTCGCCAGGAAGGCCGCCAACAGCAGGAGCGCAACATATATGAGGAACGCACATGGCTGAGGCCGCGCCCGCGCTTGAAATCCGCAACTTGCACAAACGCTACGGTTCGCTGGAGGTGCTCAAAGGCATCTCGCTGACCGCCCGCGACGGCGATGTGATCTCGATCCTGGGTTCCTCCGGCTCCGGCAAGTCTACGTTCCTGCGGTGCATCAACCTGCTGGAAAACCCGCACCAGGGCCAGATCCTGGTCGCCGGCGAAGAACTCAAGCTCAAGGCCGCGAAGAACGGTGAACTGGTGGCCGCCGACGGCAAGCAGATCAATCGCCTGCGTAGCGAAATCGGTTTTGTGTTTCAAAACTTTAATCTGTGGCCGCACATGAGCGTGCTCGACAACATCATCGAAGCCCCGCGCCGCGTGCTCGGCCAGAGCAAGGCCGAAGCCATCGAAGTGGCCGAAGCCCTGCTGGCCAAGGTCGGCATCGCCGACAAGCGCCATGCCTACCCGGCGCAGTTGTCCGGCGGCCAGCAACAACGCGCGGCCATCGCCCGCACCCTGGCCATGCAGCCCAAGGTCATCCTGTTCGACGAGCCCACCTCGGCGCTTGACCCGGAAATGGTCCAGGAAGTACTTAATGTCATCCGCGCGCTAGCCGAAGAAGGCCGCACCATGCTGCTCGTGACCCACGAAATGGGCTTCGCCCGTCAGGTCTCCAGCGAAGTGGTATTCCTCCACCAGGGCCTGGTAGAAGAGCAAGGATCGCCACAGCAGGTGTTCGAAAACCCGCTTTCGGCGCGCTGCAAACAATTCATGTCCAGCAACCGCTAACGGAGCTACCCACATGCAGAACTACAAAAAGGTCTTCCTGGCTGCCGCCGTCACCCTGGCGTTCAGCGCCGGTGCCATGGCCGAAACCCTGAAGATGGGCATCGAAGCGGCTTACCCGCCGTTCAACAATAAAGATGCCAGTGGCAATGTCGTCGGCTTCGACAAAGAGATCGGCGACGCCCTGTGCGCCAAGATGAAAGTCGAGTGCACCGTCGTGACCTCCGACTGGGACGGCATCATCCCGGCCCTGAACGCCAAGAAGTTCGACTTCCTGATCTCCTCGATGTCGATCACTGACGAGCGCAAGCAAGCGGTGGACTTCACCGATCCGTACTACTCCAACAAGCTGCAGTTCATCGCCAAGAAAGACATCGACTTCAAAACCGACAAGGCCGCACTCAAAGGCAAGATCATCGGCGCCCAGCGCGCGACCCTGGCCGGCACCTTCCTGGAAGACAACTATGGTGACGACATCACCATCAAGCTCTACGACACCCAGGAAAACGCCTACCTCGATCTGACTTCCGGCCGTCTGGACGGCATCCTGGCCGACAAGTACGTCAACTACGAATGGCTGAAAAGCGATGCGGGCCGTAGCTACGAGTTCAAGGGCGACCCGGTGGAAGAAAGCGACAAGATCGGTATTGCCGTGCGCAAGAAGGACCCGATCCGCGAGAAGCTGAACACTGCGCTCAAAGAAATCGTCGCTGACGGCACCTACAAGAAGATCAACGACAAGTACTTCCCGTTCAGCATCTATTGATACTGACCTGCCTGACCGGCGCCTGATGGCGCCGGTTCTCGGCCTTGCCTGCCGCGATTTGAAAAGAAATCCATGATTATCGACCTCTACGGATTCGGCCCGGCGCTCGCCGCTGGCGCGCTGATGACTGTGAAACTGGCACTCTCGGCCCTGAGCCTGGGGCTGGTGCTCGGTCTGCTCGGCGCCTTGGCCAAGACTTCCCCGTACAAGCCGCTGCAATGGCTTGGCGGCACTTATTCGACCCTGGTTCGCGGCATCCCGGAATTGCTCTGGGTGCTGTTGATCTACTTCGGCACGGTCAACCTGATGCGTGCCCTGGGCGAGTTCTTCGGCAACCCCGACCTTGAACTCAACGCCTTCGCCGCTGGCGTCATTGCGCTGGGCCTGTGCTTCGGCGCCTACGCCACGGAAGTGTTTCGCGGCGCGATCCTCGCCATCCCCAAAGGCCATCGTGAAGCCGGCGTGGCCCTGGGCCTGTCGAAGTGGCGCATTTTCACCAAGCTGATCATGCCGCAGATGTGGCGCATCGCCCTGCCCGGCTTGGGCAACCTGTTCATGATCCTGATGAAAGACACCGCGCTGGTGTCGGTGATCGGCCTGGAAGAAATCATGCGCCATGCGCAAATCGGCGTGACCGTGTCCAAGCAGCCGTTCACCTTCTATATGGTGGCCGCGTTCATGTACCTGAGCCTGACGGTGCTGGCGATGACCGGCATGCACTTCCTGGAAAAACGTGCCGCTCGCGGCTTCGCGAGGAGCACCCAATGAACTGGGAAGTCATCATCAAATGGCTGCCGAAACTGGCCCAGGGCGCAACCCTGACCCTGGAACTGGTGGCCATCGCCGTGATCGCCGGATTGCTGCTGGCCATTCCACTGGGCATCGCCCGCTCGTCGCGCCTGTGGTGGGTGCGGGCATTTCCCTACGGCTACATCTTCTTTTTCCGTGGCACGCCGTTGCTGGTTCAACTGTTCCTCGTCTACTACGGCCTGGCGCAGTTCGACGCGATCCGTAACAGTTCGATGTGGCCGTACCTGCGCGATCCGTTCTGGTGCGCCACGGCGACCATGACCCTGCACACTGCAGCCTACATTGCGGAAATCCTGCGGGGCGCCATCCAGGCGATTCCACCGGGCGAGAT
The DNA here is from genome assembly GCF_019956275.1 of Pseudomonas sp. GL-RE-26. Taxonomy (NCBI): domain Bacteria; kingdom Pseudomonadati; phylum Pseudomonadota; class Gammaproteobacteria; order Pseudomonadales; family Pseudomonadaceae; genus Pseudomonas; species Pseudomonas sp. GL-RE-26. The sequence continues at coordinate 39,525 of NZ_JAHBDI010000016.1, read as the reverse complement.
CGAAGCGGCACGGGCGCTGGGCATGTCCAGACCCAAGGCGCTGTTCTACATCATCCTGCCGCGCGCCGCGCGCATCGGCCTGCCCGCCTACAGCAACGAAGTGATCCTGATGCTCAAGGCCAGCGCCCTGGCCAGCACCGTGACGTTGCTGGAACTGACCGGCATGGCCCGCACCATCATTGCCCGGACCTACCTGCCGGTGGAGATCTTCTTCGCCGCGGGCATGTTCTACCTGGTGATGGCCTACGTGCTGGTGCGCGGCTTCAAGCTGCTGGAGCGCTGGTTGCGCGTCGATGCCTGCCAAGGGCGTTGATTCCCACGTGTTGACGGGCGAGGCCCTGCTCGCCCGCTTCACCGCGCTGGATGCTTTTCTGACAGAGCATCAGGCACTGTGGAAACCCCGGCCGTTTACTCATCTACAGCTACCTTGGGAAGCGTCCTACCCTGCTCTGGCCGCATGGCTACGCGAGCGAACGCTGGAAGACGCGGAAAACGCACACAACCAACCTGCCCTCCTGAATGCACCGGAGCCCTTTGCTTCCTTGGCCAGGATGTCTGTTGCCTTGAGTGCCGTGGATGAATTGCCCGCACGCGCGCTCGAAGCGGCCGGCCATCGATTGAACGTCGATGTGCCAGGGCGTAAATGGCAGCAGATCGAAGCCTTCGCCAGTCGATTGCAGTTTTCCGAAGCACCGATGCATTGGCTGGACTGGTGCTCAGGCAAGGGACATTTGGGCCGCCGCTTGCTGCAACCGGGGCAACAACTGACATGCCTGGAATACGACCCAACACTGGTCACCAGCGGCCAGGCACTCAGCCAGCGTCATCACCTGCATGCGCTGCATATCGAACAGGATGTGCTCGCGGCAGACGCAGCTACTTTACTGAGTGCGTATCACACGCCCGTCGCGCTTCACGCCTGCGGTGAATTGCATATACGACTGATTCAACTCGCCAGCGCCACAGGCTGCAAACAGCTCGCCATTGCGCCGTGCTGCTACAACCGGATCAGTCTTGCCCAATACGCGCCGATTTCCTCGGCCGCCAAAGACTCCCGCCTACAGCTTTCCCTCGACGACCTCGCGCTGCCCATGAGTGAAACCGTTACCGCCGGCACCCGCGTGCGACGTCAACGCGACACCTCCATGGCCCGGCGCCTGGGCTTCGACTTGCTGCAACGGCAACTGCGCGGCATGGACGAGTACCTGCCAACCACTTCCCTGCCCAGCGCCTGGCTGGACAAACCCTTCGCCGATTACTGCCATCACCTGGCCGCACTCAAAGAGTTATCCACAATCGGCCCGCAAAATTGGCCAGCCCTCGAAGCCGCCGGTTGGCAGCGACTGGCCGAAGTGCGCAACCTTGAACTACTGCGCGGACTTTTCCGACGCCCACTGGAGCTTTGGCTGGTCCTTGACCGGGCACTTTTCCTCGCCGAGCAGGGCTACAGCGTCCGCGTCGGCACCTTCTGCGAAACTCCGCTCACACCGCGTAATTTCCTGCTCCTGGCCGAACGCGCCTAAACGCATCCGACCTGTGGATAACTCTGTTGATGGAATTATCATGGATCCAATATTCATGCCAGTTTCAGGGCAAAAACCGCACTGTTCATTTTTTGTACACCCACATAAAAAATCGAAAAAACAGGCATTTGCGGACAAATGAGAACAGATCCACAAAATCGGCCTAAACCCAGTGCGCCGCCAATTGCAATGTGCATAAGCATTTAATCAAAACGACATAAACGCCTAATCCCGGACCGCAGACAGGGGAAATTGCACCCTTTCATCACTCTTGATATACACACAGGCAAGGGCGCCGGCAGCGCGGCCACGAACAAGAACATTCCTCCGACAGGATGCGCCAGTGACGTTCATTTCCTACGCACAGAATTTCGAAGACATACGCCTGTGGCGCGCCCTCAAAACCGTCGAGAACGGCTTCTACATCGACGTTGGGGCAAATGATCCCACCCATGACTCTGTCACCAGGGCGTTCTACGACAACGGCTGGACCGGCATCAACGTCGAACCGATGCCCAACTACTACGAAGCCCTGTGCCAGCAACGTCCCAAAGACACCAACCTGCAATGCGCGGCCGGGGAAAGCGCTGACGACCTGACCTTCTACGGCATCGCCGGCACCGGCCTCTCGACCCTCGAGCCGGCCATGGCCAAACTGCACAAAGACGCCGGCATGGACGTGCGCAGTCAAACGATCAAGTCCCGCACCCTGACCTCCATCTGCGAAGAACACGCCCTGGGCCGCGCCATTCACTTCCTGAAAATCGATGTCGAAGGCCACGAAGAAACCGTCCTGCGCGGCATGGACTTCAGCCAATGGCGGCCATGGGTGATCCTCATCGAAACCCCTTGGGCCCGCGACCAGGCCTGGGAAACCCTCGTCACCGACGCCGGCTACCACTCCATCCTGTTCGACGGCATCAACACCTACTACCTCGCCGAAGAACACCTGAACCTCAAACCCGCCTTCGACATCCCGCCGTGCAACCTGGACGAGTTCCAGTTCTGCAAAGGCCACAACTTCAGCCACCCCGTCAGCGACGCCGAACACCAACTCGCCGCCGCCCTGCAACGCGCCGAACAGGCCGAAGCACAGCTGCGCGCGATGCAAAACAGTCGAACCTGGCAAGCCATTCAGAAACTCAAGAAAACCCTGCTGCGCACCTGACCTGAAGCCCGAACAAAAATAGTCAAAATTCAGGGGTTTACAGAAGCCAGCCAATCGCTATAATCGTCGCCCTGACACGCCGGTATAGCTCAGATGGTAGAGCAACTGACTTGTAATCAGTAGGTCCCGGGTTCGATTCCTGGTGCCGGCACCACATTAGGCTCCATTGCATTCCACCGAATGCTCTGGAAGCCCCGAAAACCCGCCCTTTGGCGGGTTTTTTCGTTCCAGGACCCTCCGTCGGGATCCAACAAAATCCCCCTTCCCCGAGGGTATGTTAGGGGTACTGCGATTTCCCGGTCAGGAGCGCGTACCCCCTATGCCACGTCTAGCGATCCCCCTCAGCGACCTGCAATGCCGCACGGCCAAAACCCGCGAACGCGCCTACAAACTGTTCGACGGCGGCGGCATGTACCTTTTCGTCAAACCCAATGGCGTGAAGACCTGGCGCTTGAAGTACACCAAGCCCAGCGGCAAGGAAGGCACGCTCATCATCGGCAATTACCCCATCGTTACCCTTTCCGTCGCACGACGTAAGCGAGACGAAGCCAAGGCGTTGCTGCTCGACAACCTCGATCCAATGGAAGAAAAGAAAAAGGCCAGGATCGTAGCCCAGCGGGCGGCACTGCTTTTCGAAACCGTCGCCCTGGAGTGGCACGCTGATATGTCCCGCCGCTGGACCGAAGGCCACGCAAAAACCGTAATGAGCCGACTGCGCACCCACGTCTTCCCGCTGATCGGCCAACGCCCCATCGCAGAACTTGATACCCACGACCTGCTAGAGATCACCCAGCGCATCAAGGAACGCGGCACCATGGATGTGGCGTTGAGGGTACAGAACTACTTATCCACCATCATGCGCGGGGCCAAAAGGGCTCGGCAGATCACCATGAATCCTGCACTGGATCTGGCAGGCTCGATTCACGCGCCGCGCACAGTCCATCGCCCCGCCCTATCCCTCAACCGCCTACCCGAACTGCTACACCGCATCGACAACTACAACGGTCGCGAGCTGACGCGCCTTGCCGTCCTGTTGACGTTGCATGTATTCGTCCGCTCCAGCGAACTGCGCTTCGCTCGATGGAGTGAGTTCGACCTTCAACGCGCCATGTGGGAAATCCCCGATACGCGCGCACCGATTGAAGGGGTACGCAACTCCACACGCGGGACCAAAATGAACGGCGACATTCAAATGGTTCCGCTATCGCCGCAGGTCATCGAAATACTGGAGCGCCTGCGCAGCCTCAGTCGCTTTTCAGAGTTGGTGCTACCGGGAGACCACAAGTACTGGAAGCCCATGTCCGAGAACACGGTGAACACCATGCTCCGCAACGTCGGCTATGACACCAGCAAGGACGTGTGCGGCCACGGCTTCAGGACCATGGCCTGTAGCGCCCTACTAGAGTCCGGATTATGGACCGACGCTGCCATCGAAAGACAAATGAGTCACAAGGAACGCAACCGCGTGCGCGCCGCTTATATCCACAAGGCCGAATTCCTCGAACAGCGCAGGCTGATCATGGCGTGGTGGAGCAACTACATCGACGCCAACCGCAATGGGCATGTGACGCCCCACGAATTCGCTCACCCGGTCGGCGACAACATTACCGCCCTACAAAATAGCCGTGGCGCATCCAAACGTGGGTAAGCCAATGAGATCACCGTTGTCCGCCCTTCCACGCGGGTCCATCCAAGCGGGGCTGCAAAGCCGCCCTGCTTGGATGGACGTCACTTAAAAAATCTAAAGTCCACGCAACTGTCTGTGGAAAACCACTGATTTCCACCGGTGGATAATTTCATCCACAGCCGCAGAAACCCCGACAACTCGAGCCTTGACCCGAATTATCCACAGGCGTAGAAAAGATAGGGCAAAGCGCTGTCGTTGACAGCAACCCAGGTAGCCAGAACCTTTAAGGCTACGCCACACAGTGGTGGTTCTCCCAAAGTGCGATTAGCGTCCGGCGGCTCGCACGGTCACTCACCGAGTGATGGATGCCTACTTCAGATCGTTGCCATTGCGACAAATACATCCCCCTACCCTGCTGCCCTGCAGCAACCTATCTGCTTGGCCATTTCACTGCGCCAACCTGCGCCCGTCTCTTTCTTCTGGAAAGAGACGGGCGCTCCTACCGCTGCTGCAGCCCAACTCGTACAAGGCTCTGCCGCATTTCCCCTCGTGACAATCGGCGTGACAAACACCGATGTCACCAGCAACAGCGATGCAGATGATGGTGCCGCAGCCCAGAGAATGGACTGCACCTGACTGACAGTCAGGCATGCCCCGGTCATCGCATCACTGCCTTCACCCGACTCAGGATCTCGCGGCACTGGTTTCGTCAGCCAATGCAGCCTCCACCCGCCCACCTGTATCGGTGTTCAGGAGGCCAGATCATGAGATGCCCGAGCTCCCGGTCGTAAAGAGCCGTCAGTCCCGCGTTAGTGGACAACCCTCACAGGTCGCAGGGGCCTTGATCCCTGATAACACTCAACATTCTTGGCGGGATGACGTGGGGAAAGCTTCAAAGATTTGGCTTCGACAGGAATTTGATCATGGCACTGGTAGGTAAACGTGACGGGCGCAATTTTGGCTATGGCCGGCAACTGAGTTATGCCGGGCCACAGGCGCTACGTGATCTGTTTGGCGGCGGGCATTACGGGACGGTCAAAGCACACAGTGATCGTTGGCTGGCGTTTGTACGCTGGTGTCGGTCGGAGGATGGCCCGGGAATTAATGACGCACGGCAGATTGATCGGCAGACCTTGCTGGATTACGCGGAGCATCTGCGTCACCTGGTTGAGCGCAGCGATCTCACCATCGCCACTGCGCAAAACCGATTGTCCAGCGTCAATCGGACCCTGGCAGCGCTTCGCGGTGATCAATATGTGAAAGTACCGAGTCCGAGCAAGGCGCTAGGAATGCGGCGCACCAGTGTTCGTCGTTCGGTGCCGCAAGGCCAAGACCGCGAACATGTGAAGAGGGTCGTAGAGGTGCTTTGCGCACACCAGCAGCCGCGTGCCGCGGCCATCGCTCAATTAGCGCGAGCCACCGGCATGCGCTTACGTGAGGCCATTTTGGCCGACCTTCCGCGCTTAAAACGTGAGGCCGAACAATACGGCAAGATCAACATCCAGGATGGCACCAAGGGGGGCCGCTCAGGTGCCTCGGCACCTCGCTGGATCAGGGCGGATGATCATATTCGCGAGGCGCTGAGATTCGCCGAACAGGTCTCACCCGACGGTAGCCGCAACCTACTTGCACCGAACGAAACCTACCTCGATTTCCAACGGGGAATCGTTCGTCCTGCACGGGACATCCTCCATCAGTACAACCTCAAAGGCTTCCACGAATTGCGGGCAGCCTATGCGTGCGAACGCTATGAGCAAATCACCCACCATCCCGCCCCCATCAACGGTGGCCATTGCTATCAACTCGACCGACGTCTCGATCAGGAAGCCCGAGTACAAATCAGCTATGAGCTGGGGCACAACCGTATCGTCGTGGTGGCCGCTTACATTGGTGGTCGCGCATGAGCACGGTATTCGATATGGATCTGTTCCTGACGGGTGTCCTGACCGGGTCGCATACCACGCGCCAACGCCACCTGCGTCAGGCGAAGGCCATCCAAACAGCGATCGCTGAGCGCTGGCAACGCGACAATCCATGGACTTGGCAGAGAAAACACCTTGCGTGGTTTTTGAATCACCACCTAAACCAGCACACTCAATCGACGCGCTATTACTATTTGCTGACCATGCAATTACTCACTCATCGCTTAGGAAAATCCTGGCAGTTCAACCTCTAAACGAAGGTCAGAAAACGGCCAAAAGCAGCCTGTGGACAAACTAGTGGCAAATCGGTAGCGTCGACCTGTTGCGCTGAATCTTTACTGCCCACAGATAATCTTTTGAGAAGCAAGAATGAGCAAGCCAGGTGATGACCTTGAAAAGATTGTAGAGATAATTGAGCGCTCTATCTCACCTACAGCACGAATAGAACAAAACGTATTTCTTCCGGTGTTGACTTCAACGCAAGGCCACACTGCTCAGTGTGACATTGTGATAAGAAATGGATCGCCTCCCAGAGAGACACTTACAATTGTAGAAGTACAAGATCGCAACTCTAAAGTCGACATCAATACCTTCCGTGGCTGGCTAGGAAAAATTGAAGATGTTGGAGCTCAACATCTTATATGTGTTTCTAGAAAAGACTTTGCTTCCAGCATCAAGGAGAAAGCTGGACAATCCGGCTCGAAAATATTTCTTGTCACATTAAAGGATCTATCGCCGGAAAGGATTCCACTAGATTTTATAAAGTTTATCTTCCTGTATCATCATATAAACATCAAAAACATTCGCAGCATAAGGCCGTATGTTGGGCCAGGCCAAATTGCAAAGCTAGGGCTAAAGCCACTACAGCATGAGCTTGGTGACAAGATATGGTCCCTAGACAAAATAAACATGATTTCATTATTGGATATATGCAGGCTTTCAGTTAGAGACAAGCAAGATTTACTTAACTCAGCGACCAGCGAAGATGGCGTGGGAAAGGCATCATTTAGTAATGCTGGCGAAGATACCCTTTACTATTATTATGATGACGAATTTGTACGTCTTGGTCTGGATTGCGAGTTTGAATGGGAATCCGAGCATGCCGAGATCCCAATGTCTGTCGCCTCCTATGAGCAAGATCAACATGGCGCATTGGCATGGCTTTTTGAAGTGGCTCATAATAGTAAAAGTGGCATGATCTCAGTGAAACTTCCTGTGGTTAAGTTAGAGAACGGAAATTATGAAGTCCTCGACAGCATTATAAATTCTCAACATGAGTACGCCTTCGAAATAATACCGAAATTAAGCAGCTAGCAAGCACGCATAACAAACGGTTCAAGTCGTTCGCTTCACTCACTGGGACCGCGTTCCGCGCGCCCCTTAGCTTAATCACTAGGAATCCAAGGAGACTCCATGGATATCGTATCAACAATCAACAACTCCATCTCCATAGTGAGCAGGCTTCGCGACATATCTAAAAATCTGTCGGAAGCGGAGTTCAAAAATTTACTAGCAGATCTATCGAACGAGCTTGCTGACGCGAAGCTTCAAATTGCAGACCTAAAAACCCAGCTTGCAAATCAAACAGAAAATTTACGAGCTTTAAAGGCCGCAAGTCCAGAGAGCAAGCAGAAGCCCTCCATCAAATGGGGCTGCTATAAATTTGAAGGCGAAGAAGGTCTATACTGCTCCGCGTGCTATGATTCAAAAAACAAAAAGAGCCTAACCAACAGAGTAAATACAAAGAGTCGCTCATGCCCTGTATGTAAAGCAGTAATTGGTTCATGATCCCTAACAAACGGTTCAAGGCCGTTCGCTTCTCTCACTCGGGACGGGCTAAAGCCCGCCCCTTTACCAAGCGTTAGCCAGGGAAAATAGATGGAATTTGATATTAATGTCTTTGCCAAGCTGCTGGCGCCAGCTCTTACAGCCATAGTTGGCTTAATTGTTAAGAGCTACCTTGAGGCAAGGCCAAAACTTATAACCTATCTTGTTCATTCCTCAGCAATACCTCTACATGATGAAAAAAACACGAACGTCAATACTCACAGCATTGTCGTGCGCAATGCAGGGAAGAGAACTGCGCACAATGTACGCATTGGTCATTACTTCTTGCCGGCTTTTCAAATTCACCCTCAACTTGCACATGAAATCATCAGAGGCAAAGATAACTCAGCCGAGATAGTTATTCCCACCCTAGTTCCTGGCGAGCAGATAAGTATTTCTTACTTGTATTTTCCTCCTAGCTTATGGAGTCAAATTCACTCTCACTGCAAGTCAGATGAAATGGCGGCAAAGTACATAAATATTACTCCCGCCATTCAGCCAAGCAAACTTCAGCTCGCTGTAGTTTGGGGGCTGATGTTTGTTGGAGCATCAACTTTGCTTTATTGGTCTATTTACTGGTTGTTGGTATGGGTGCAGAAATCTGCCTAATAAGTCGAGCCTTCGCCGGAACAGCGGAGTCTGTTCGACGATCACAACAACTCGTCGCGCCGGCTGCTCATCCGTCGGTGGATTTCTGAAACCGAAGGTTTGCCGCCTGACACTGAGTGCTGGATCGGACCGTGACCTTGTTCGGCAGGGGTGCATAACCATATGGACAACGCCTCTATCAGCGCAGAGGCTTCGCTGAAGTGGTCACTGCCGGGGCAGAACATCAAAACGGCCATGGTCAGTTACCTCGATGTACCCGGATCATATTTTCTGAACATTAGGGGGCGATAGCCGTATCCCTGACTGGATTTAACACCATCACTCCATCTAACTCTCAATGTTTAACTGGTCGCCAGCCCCAAGCCACCTAACTGAGGGTGGCGACAGGCAGAAATCGGCCAATAGCGGTCGTTAGCACCTTGTAAAGTTAGTGGAGTGCAAAAGGTGGGCTATAGACATTTCTACGAAGTAGTTATGCCTGATAATTTTTACCGAAATGGGGTAGTAATATGTCGCGACAAATCTTAGCATCGGAACTATGAGGTTCCGCTTGCAACCAAAAATTAACTTTTCCTAAAATAGAATCTAGGTAAAACGGGTCTTTGATTTTTTCTTGTGACACATGAGAGAGAAAGCCATATCGCTCGATATAGTGCACCGCCTGCTTTATGGAGCGCCGGAGCTCTCTAGTAATTCTAAGTTTGTCAGCAGCAACTGACAGGCCTGTAACAATTTTTTTGTTTTTGTTTATCATTAATCTAGTTTTTGTAGCATTCACTACAAGCCCATAATCACTCACTATAGATTCTATAAGTGCGGGCAGTTTGTTCGAGATGTAGCCACCTGAAAAGGTCATATCATCAGCGTAACGGGTATATTTCAAGTTGCTCTTGGATGCTAATTTGGCCAGTCGTTCGTCCAACCCATGCAGCAGAATATTCGTAAGGTAGGGGCTTGTAGACGCGCCCTGAACCAAGCAGCCCTTGTTGCAACATAAAGACGCCAGTGCGTATGACACGCCGTGCGAATAACCAAGCCCTGAGAAAAGATTTATTACCCAACCAATTCCTATTGATGGGAAAAAGTCTTTTAGATCCATCTTAAGCAAAACTTTGCAGTTAAGATGGGGGCTTGCGTTAGTGAAAATTGATCGTTTAGGAATGTAGCCGTGCGCGTTATCATGAACGGCGCAGTTGAGAAGGATATTTTGGTAGATCCAATCCTGGCATTGAAGAAGACTGGGGTAGGGGGCATGTATAGTACGATTACCGCCAGTTCTTTTTTTAATAGTGAACTCCCTATAAAATCTGGGGGTTCCGTTTATCATTGCCTGGATGGTTAAATACTCTATTCCAAGCAACAGGGATAAGTGCTCAACCTCGAATATGATTGGAGAGTTAGATGCTGTAAGTGACTTTATTTGATCAAGGTATTGATCTATTGTCTTTTGAGGGATTCCGCGACTTAAAAAAAAGTGCTTCCATTCATTTATTATTTTCATAATAAGCCCACAGATGGCTACCTTCTAGACTTGCGCTCTAAACCGCGAGGCGTGCGGAAGTGGGCGAAGCCCGCTTTTGTGCGCCTTGCGGTTTGCGGAAACGCGAAGCGTTGTAGCATTGCAGCCACTGGTATGCTTCACCGCCAGTGGTTGCAATATCGGTTATCGGACACCTTAACCTAGGGAGCGACTGCACTCCAACGTACTAGCCTCTGTGGGCGAAGGTGAGAATACAGAAATTCAAACAAAAAAACAAATTCTATTATGTCCTAGGTCATTGATCTAGTAGATAGATGTTAGGCACGTAGAAGTCGTCAACTCGAATTTTGCGACCTTTCATTTCGCTAGGGACTTGTCGCCAGCTTTTTCGGCCTGATAGCACCCTTCCGGAACCTGCTAAAAATACTTCTCTTCCTGCCGGACTTAAGTGAATAAGAGAGTCGTGTTCAACTATTAATTTCTTTGCAGCTAGAGCGCTGAACACCTTGAAGAATATTTCGCCAGAGAGCTTGCTGCGTTTTAATATTGTATATGGTTGCAAGCCGGATAATGACTCCTGCAAAACTTTCATTATCACAAAGTCTGCACGAAGCATGCTGGGCGTAGTGTATTTAATCATGCATCCCTCATAGCTCTGTGAAGCATGGTTTTTCGTTTTTGATTGTCAATATAAAATGGCCACCAAAAAATAGGAAATACGCTATTCGGAGTATTCGCAGCCTCTCGACAGTAAGCGGCCTGAGCGCCGTTGTACCCAAGCTTTGGCAGCTTTATGCCTTCATAATCTTGGGAAAGACCTGATTCTAAATCATCCATCAAGGATCGGTATTGAGCCGCAACCTCTTCCGGAAAACATCCATCAATGGCCTTTTTAATTATGAGTTGAGCAGAGATTTCGATTCCAGCCGCCCTAACTGCCTCAACACCGTGAAGAGTTGAAACTAACACTTTGAAAGCAATCGAAAAATCGGCCACACCTGCATTAGTGAAAACACTTGTTAGCTCTTTATAGCGCCCTATGACGGTCTGGCCTGAACCAACAAAGTCATCAATAATATAGATTTTTTTACGCCCAGTGCGTTTAAAGTTTTTTAGAGCCCCGCCAAACGTATTCACACCGCAAAAGCTATGCCACTCCCTTTTGGTGAAAATATATTTTAAGTTATATAAAAGCTCTTGCGAGCTGTCTGGGCCAGAGTCAGCTGCCATTGCTACTATCTGAGCGTTATCCTCGTAACCAGCTTCGGACATAACTTCTTCAGCTAACGAGTTTAATTTCTCGCTATACTCTTGAGCTGATAGATAGGAGAAGTTGTCAAGGATTTTTATTAGCATCTCGCGGGAATTGGCGCATTTGCATTCCTCGTATAGCACATGGCTGAGCTCGGAAGTTTTATCTCCAATCCAAGGCTGGCGAGCAATGAGATTTAATATGGTATTGAAGTTTTCTTTTGTGTCCATGGGGTCGTGTCTGTTGAGCTTCGAGCCTATAGGCCGAGATTTTGCACGTTTCCATGCCGGCTGCTGGAATATAGACGGGTGGCAGCGTGCTATCAAGGCCAATGACTTCAATGTCTATTTCGCTGCGATATGCAAGCGGAGCACGAACGCGTGCCGTGTAGCCTCTCTCAGCCCTGGGAGCCATTCGCGAATGGCAGCTTCTGGCCGTCTGCTGCCTGTCGCCACGGCAGCTTTTGGCGGATTCCTACCTATTCTCGACGGAGGGGATGATCAACAACGTTCGAATTCGGGAGGTTTACCATTCCGTATGCGGCTCTGAATTACTTGCAGACGGACAACGTGCTGACATCTAAAAAATCCCGAGTTCGATTCCACCGAACGCCATAACTAGCTGATTTATTTATAGTTACTAGTTGGGGTACGCCGAGTTTTCCAGCGAACTCCAGACGCCCGAAAAACCTAGTCTCGCCGAAACATACCGTTCGTCTGGTGCCGCACCATACAAAACAAAGCCTCCACAGAAATGTGGGGGCTTTGTTGTTTCTGGTATCCCAGAAATCCAACAGCTACAAACAGCCCCAGTCGATACCGTCTTATCCCCCGCGCCAAATCTGACTGACCGGTTACAATTTCACTTCAGCGCGACGTTGACGATCTCCTCCAGCAACCTAAAATGCGTCCAATACACCCGCCAAGCCTAGGTTGACCCAGTCAACAAGCTCAAATCGTGCGGGTTTTCTTTGCCTGGAGAAAGCTACATGAGGCCATCCGACAAACCGGCCCTCAGCGTAGAACAGCAATTGGAGCAAGGTTGCACTCAATGGTTTTGAAGATAGTGGTTAGATCTCTAACTAAATGTTTGCGCCTCTATAAAGGCTTAACTCAATGACTTGGCCTTCGCTAGGTCTTTGAGACATATCAGGATGCGCTACAACATCCGAGCGTGGGAAGTCCACAATTCCAGCTCTTAGTTTCATCCAGATCCACAGTAAAAAAATCACATTCACCAGGATAAATAGAACCACAGGAATCGGTCATCATGGATGCAGAAACAATTATAAAAACCCTTACTGCGGTAATAGGCGTACTAGGGGTAGCCAAAATAATCTACGAGCTTTCCGCAGGAAGCAAGCTTAGACTAAGAGATGAATATAGGTTCGCCAAAGAGTTCCTCTGGGATATTAACCAAACCCCAAAACCACATCCTCTAGCCATAGAGCGTGGATATTATGCTGTTGCAGGAACATCATCAATAAAAGCATCGGAAATAGCTCACTTAATCTCGCTTGCGAGCCCCGACAAAAGTCTTAAAGACTATGTCTTAGCCAGAAAATATGTAGTACTTAGTGAACAAAATCACAAAATTGAATTCCGAAAAAAGTATAGTGATAAATGGTCACGCAACTGGCGGAAAACATTATACCTGACAGTATATTTTCTAGCCTCATTGCTGGCTGTTTCACCTTTGATACTAGCAAAGCCATTAAATCTTGAGCCTAAATTCATGTTGGTTACATTGGTAACTGCCCCATGCTTTGGCTTTTTTGCTTTTGACACTCTTCGAAGCTTTATTAAAATAATGCGCGGAGAAGCACTAATTAACATGCAAGAAAAGCACACCCCACTAATACTCATGAAGAACGAACCTAAAAGTAAGAAAACCTAGTCCCGCCGAAATCTACCGTTCGTCTGGTGCCGCACCATACAAAACGAAGCCCCTGCAGAAATGCAGGGGCTTCGTTGTTTCCGGGCTTTGAAAAATCGCGTTCAGTGTCCCGCGCTCTGACCACCGTCCACGTGCAGGATTTCGCCAGTAACGAACTTGGCGCCGTCCAGATACACGACCGCTTGTGCAATATCATCGATCTCGCCCATGTGCCCGACCGGGTGCAGATTGCCCAGTGCGGCGTGGGTTTCTTCGCCGTGCATCGGGGTCTTGATGATGCCCGGGCTGACGGCGTTCACCCGGATCCCGCGCTTGGCGTATTCGATGGCCAGGGATTTGGTTGCCGCGTTGAGGCCGCCCTTGGTCAGTGAAGCCAACACCGATGGCACGCCGTCGATGGCGTGGTCCACCAGGCTGGTGGTGATGTTGACGACGTGGCCGCTGCCTTGCTTTTCCATCTCGGCGATGGCGAGTTGGGTGATGTAGAAGAAGCCATTGACGTTCACCGACAACACATTGGCGTAGTCTTCTGCGGTGTACGCGGTGAACGGCTTGGCGATGAAGATCCCGGCGTTGTTGACCAGGGTGTCGATGCGACCGAAACGGGACATCGCTTCACGGATGACGCGCTGGGCGGTTTCCGGTTCGCCGATGTCACCAGCCACGGTGTGAATGTCCGGATCGGTGGATGGTTTGATCGAGCGCGATGTGGCGACGATCCGGTAACCGAGTTCACGAAAGGCTTTGACCATACCGTCGCCGAGACCTTGGGATGCGCCGGTGATTACGATGACTTTTTTCGAAATGCTCATGATGAAGACCTCTGACAATAAAAAGTGGGGTAGAAATCTGTAATCAGGCTTCGGCCGGGGCGTTCGCCATTTGCCGCAACATTTGTTCGTAGTACCCGACCGATTGCGAACCGGACACCAGGTGGCGACCATTCAGCACCATGGCCGGGACCGAGTTGATGCCGTGCTGGCGGTAATAGCTTTCAAGCTCACGCACTTCGTTGGCGAATGCGTCAGACGCCAGCACCTCTCTCGCCCCTGTCGCATCCAGCCCCGCTTCAGTCGCCAGGCGCACCAGCGTCGAGTGATCACTCGGGTTCTGGCCTTCGCTGAAGTAGGCCTGTAGCAGCACCTTCTTCAACTCGACTTGCCGCCCTTCCTGCAACGCCCACAGCAACAAACGGTGCGCATCGAAGGTGTTGTAGAAGTGCGTGCGCTTCTCCAGATCGAACTTGAAGCCAATGGCCTCGCCGCGAGCGATTTGCATGGCCTTGCCGGCGGCGACGTCGTCGGCCGTTCTCCCGTACTTACGCATCAAGTGCTCGACCGCTTGCTCACCTTCGGCCGGCATGTCCGGGTTCAACTCGAACGGCTTGTAGGTCAGCTCGACCGAGACTTCCCCGGCCACGTTCTCGATCGCCTGCTCCAGCGCCGTCGCCCCCAGTGCGCACCAGGGGCACACCACATCGGAGATGAAATCGATGGTGACGGAGGACGTCATGACTGCCCCTCCGCCTCGGCCAGCTGCTTGCGGTACTGGGTGGTGGTGATGCCGGCGTAACCCCAGTTATCGGTGTCGACTTCCTCGATCACGATGTGGGTCAGGTCAGGGCGTTTATTGAGCACGCGTTCCAGTGTTTCAGTGATCTCGGCAATCACCTGAGCTTTCTGCTCAGTGGTAACGCCATCGCGGGTGATGCGTACGGTTACGAAAGGCATGAGGGAAACTCCAGTGACCTTCCCGTCGGGATGATGGGAGAGGCGTTGGAGATGAATGTATGGGGTTGGTGGGAGGGGATAAAGGTGGGGGCGGGAACTTCATTCGTTACATGGTGTAATGAATAAAGGAAAAGGCATGCAAAGTACTGGCGCCCATCGAGAGACCTGCCGAGTTTCTCTCGGCGATGTGTTGAGAAGGGAGTTTGCCTTCTTAGCTAAATCGCTTGAAGGTCACGCAATGCCTCAGGATGCTGACTCGCCACACGCAATAGTGTCTGCGCCGCTCCCGTCGGTTGCCGCCGCCCCTGCTCCCAATCCTGCAACGTTCGCAAACTGACTCCAATCAGCTTGGCGAATGCACTTTGAGACACACCGACTTTTGCCCGCGCTTCAGCTGCCGCAGACAACGGCACCTCAGTCACACGAGCGGCTTTGCCTGCTTTCATTTGACGCACAGAGTCCAGCAAGTCCTGCTGGAATTGCTCCAGTTCATTGACCATTGCTGATTTCCTCCTTCAGTTGCTTGAGGAAGGCTGCGGGTAAATTGTCGAACTTCGCCTTGGTGTAGGCGATTAACAACCAGATTGAGCCTTCAGAAAGCGTGTTGTAGTAAATGACACGGGTACCGCCTCGTTTGCCCATCCCGCTACGGGACCAACGGACCTTGCGTAGACCGCCGCTGCCAGGAACCACGTCGCCGGCCAACGGATTAGCCGCCAGCCAGGTAATGAATTCATGACGTTCGCCATCGTCCCAGATGGATTCAGCATAACGCTTGAAAATTTCGGTTTCGATAATCGTGAACATGGACCTAACTATACGGCATTGCCGTATATTCGAGCAATCGATTTGAAGTACTAGACGTGTCGCAATTTTCCACTTTTTGCGACACGTCTTCCGAACATGTCGCCGCGGACAACACGTTCGAAAGACGTGTTACCGAAATCGAGTTTCGGCGACATGAGCAAGTCAACAGCACAAAAAAGCCCCGAACCAGTCGGGGCTTTTCTTTTCTCAGCCGGTGATCAGGCCTCGAAACCACAACCCATCATCAAAAGATATTGATCGGGTAATCCACAAACACACGCACTTCGTTGCCGCTGACGTTGTACTCGCTCGACTTCTGCGACACGCGCAGGACCGAGCTGCGCAGTTTCACGCTGAGGTCTTTGGCCGGGCCGCTTTGGACGACGTATTTGATCTGGTTGAAGATCTCGCGCTCGGTGCCGCCTTCGCTGGTGGAGGTGGTGATGTTGTCGCCGCGCACATAGGCCACGTTGTAGCTCAGGCCCGGTACACCGAAGGTGCTGAAGTCCAGGCCGTAGCCCAGTTGCCAGCTGCGTTCGTCTTCGGCGTTGAAGTCGGACCAGTAGGAGTTCGCCAGGTAGATGGTGTTGCCACCGTCGCCGATGCGACCCTGGTCTTTCTGGTAACCGCCGTAGGCGTAGCCCAGGTTGCTGTCGCCCGTGCTGCGCTGGTGCGCGAGGGTGAACGAGTGCGGGCCGGTGATGAAGGTGGCCGCCAGGCTCCAGATCTTGTTGTCGTCGCCGGTGATACCGTTTTCGCCGACGTAGGAGTCTTCCAGCTTGGTGCGGTAGCCGTTGAAGTCCAGGGTCAGGGACTGATCCTTGTCGATCGGGAACACGTAGTTGGCGTTCACGTATTGCTTCTTCAGCACGTCTTCGACGTCGGAAGCGTACAGCGCGGCCTTGAATTGCTCGGTGAACTGGTAGCTACCGCCCAGTACGTTGATCGATTTCAAGCCACCGCTGTCACGGCCTTCGGCGCTTTTGCGCGATTCGGCGGTGAAGCGCCCGGCGTCCAGTTGCAGGCCTTTGATCTCTTTGGAGGTGATCAAGGTGCCGGTGTAGCTTTCCGGCAGCAGGCGCGAGTTGTCGTAGTTCAGCACCGGCAGGGCCGGCATCTGGTCGCCGTAGGTCAGGGTGGTGCTGGACAGGCGGAACTTGATTGCTGCGCCGCCCTTGGACAGATCGTCCGCCGGCTGGCCACTGTCGCCCTTCTTGAAGAAATCGATGCCTTGCGCGCCGCTACGGTCTTCGCTGCGCTCCAGGTTCAGTGCGTACAACCCGAAAGCGTCCACACCCACACCGACGGTGCCTTGGGTAAAGCCGGACGAGAACGTGCCGATGGCCGCCTGGCCCCACTCGGATTTATCCGGGTTGCCGTCTTTGAAGTCACGGTTCATGTAGGCGTTGCGCAGCAGCACTTTGAGGCTGCTGTCTTCAACAAAACCCTTGGATTCGGCCTGGTCGTTCGCCATGGCCTGTGTCGCACTCAACATCCCCAGAGCGATCAGGCTGATTCGCTTGTTCAACATTTTGTTCTTTTCCTTATTTCCGGTTGATACGCGCTGTGTCGAACGGCCGAAACGGCGCTATCGCGCTCTTTTTTCATGACGAAAACAAAAAGGCCCGCCCACGATTTATCGCGGCGGGCCTTTTTATAATTTTTGATCGTGGCGGTCGGCCACAGGCGTTGGGCCGAATCGTAGCTGCGTCCTTAACGATGTATCAATTTCATGAATCGTCTGAAAACAGGCGAAAACCGTCTAAGAAATTGCTTTACGCGGCAGGAATATTCAATCCGTGCAGCCATCGAGGCCACAGGCTGCTACGGAAATGGATGACCCCTGATCGGGCAGCGACTGCCCCAGCCACTGCGCAAAAGCCTGGGGTTTGCCCAGCCATGGCCCGATATCGATCAGGGTGAATTGGTCATCGTGCTCAAGCGCCAGGGTCGGAAAACCCTGCCCGCCGACCTTGGCCAATAGAGCCCGGCTGTTCCTGATATGGTCTTCGGTGTCGGCCGCCCTGAAGGCTTTTTCGAAGGCTTCGCGGTCCAGCCCCATACCGTGGGCAAGTTCAAACAGTACTGACTCGTCGGCGATGCGGCGCCCCTCCACGTAGTGAGCACTTTGCAAACGCCCCAGTAACTCCAGCCCGCGACCGGTCATTTGCTCGGCAGCCAGTACCGCAGCGATGGGTGGCGCCGAGTCGAACACGGCGGTGTGATCACGCAGCAAACCTTCGAAATAAGTTTCACCGAACGGCTGCCCGCTGTATTCGGCGATGCGCCGGTCGTGGGGCATGACGTAATTGCGCAGTTGGGGCGAAACCTTTTGCCGATTGGCCCCCGTCATCATGCCGCCACCGTGGGCAATCACGGGCAGCACAGCCTGGGCGGCCTGCAGCAGCGGTTTGGCGCCGTAGCACCAACCGCACAAGGGGTCGTAGATGTAATGCAGGATCATGGGAGAGCTCCGACAGAAATTCAGGAAAATTCGATGTCGGCAGGTTAGTGCCGCAGCAGCCCCGGAAAAACGCCGGATTGGCTTTCAGTCTGTTGCTTGAATCGGTCGAATGGTTGCGTCTCAAACCCTGTGGGATCGTGGTGATTGCAGGAATCTGCGGGCAAAAAAAAGCGCTGCCATCCCGGCAGCGCTTTTTTTGTTCAATCCGTTGTTTTTCTTCTTATCCTTCCATTACATCCCACAACGCATCCAGTTCCGCCTCGCTGAATAAACCAGCAGGGTAACGCTCGATCATCGTCCGGCGCGGATCAGTTTCGCTGATCTGACGCATTCCATTGGACTTGAACCAGTGCGCCAGGATCTGGAGCGATTCGCTGTTTACTGCCAGGGGATGCAACGCCTTGTCGCTCACTACGTTCACTTCGGCGTTCATTTCAGCGCTCTCTCCCGGTTTGTGAGCGGCTAACTTATCCAAGGTTTATGACAGAACATCGAAGTCCTCCCCCTCCCCGAGTTACAACAGCAGAGATACAAGAGCTGTGCCAAGGTCTCTGAAGTGTGTCCTTGTATATACAAAAAAGCCCGCAGGCCTGTAGGGCCGCGGGCTCCGTGCAACGCTGGTGGCTTATCGACAGCCTGAGGAATTTTGCAATCAACTCAAGCTGTTACGACCTAACTCACTCCTTGTGCGGCGCGGGTTGTTGCTGGGTAAGGCAGTGAATATTGCCGCCCCCCAGTAACAGTTCGCGACCAGGCACCATCACCACTTCATGCTGTGGGAACAGGTTCTGCAAGATCTCCTTTGCCGGGCCATCCTGCGGGTCGTCAAAGCACGGCGCGATGATGCCGCCGTTGACGATCAGGAAGTTCACATAGGAACCGGCCAGACGAACAGTGGGATTACGTTCCTGCGTACCATCGACCGGATCGACACCGGCGCACTCTTCCTCGGTCGCAAACAGCGGGCCCGGGATCGGCATCTTATGCACCGTGAACGGGCGGCCCTTGGCGTCGGTGCTGCCTTGCAGCACTTTCATCGCCGACTGGCAGCGCGGGTAGTTCGGGTCCTGCGGATCATCGGTCCAGGCCAGCAGCACTTCACCCGGGCGCACGTAGCAGCAGAAGTTATCCACATGACCATCGGTTTCATCGTTGAACAAGCCATCCGGCAACCAGATGATTTTATCCACAGCCAGGTTTGCACTCAGCACCGCTTCGATTTCTGCGCGATTCATGTGCGGATTGCGATTGCGATTGAGCAGGCATTCCTCGGTGGTGATCAGGGTGCCTTCGCCGTCGACGTGAATCGAACCGCCTTCCAGCACGAAGCCTTCGGTGCAGTAGCGCGGGCTGCGCTCGATCTCAAGGATCTTGCCGCCGACCTGCGAGTCACGGTTCCATGGCGAATACAGGCCGCCGTCGAAGCCGCCCCACGAATTGAAGTCCCAGTTCACGCCACGGACTTCACCCTTGTTATTGATGACAAAGGTCGGGCCGGTGTCGCGGACCCAGGCGTCGTCACTGGACATTTCCACCACACGAATATTCGGCACGTCCAGACGGGCACGGGCGTTTTCGTACTGGCCGGCGGAAACCGCCACGGTCACCGGTTCGAAACGGGCGATGGCCTTGGCCACTGCCACGTGGGCGGCTTGTGCTGGTTTGCCACCCAGACGCCAGTTGTCCGGGCGCTCGGGCCAGATCATCCAGGTCTGGGTTTGGGGTGCCCATTCGGCTGGCATGTAGAAGCCGTCGGCGCGAGGGGAGCTGTTCAACGTGGTCATGGCTCAGGACTCCGGAGTGACATTGATACCTGACAGAAATGGAAGCGCATTGGTACACGCCGTGGACTGGCCACTTTATATCCGATAAATATCGGCTTTTAAAGCACCTTACATCCAGAGTTACAAAAACAACCGATCGAAAGCCGATATCAATCGAACTAGCACTACCACCCCTGTGGGAGCGAGCTTGCTCGCGATGAGGCCATTCCAGTCACATACTTTTCGACTGAAAGACCGCTATTGCGAGCAGGCTCGCTCCCACAGGGGGATGTGTTTACAGCCCTTCCGCGAGCACCTTCGACAGCATGTCCACGAAGAAATCCACGCTCTGGCGCGAAGTCACCATCGGCGGCTTGATCTTGAGGATGTTCAGGTAATCGCCGGTCGGCTGCATGAAGATCCCCAGTTCACGCAAACGGTCGCACAGTGCGGTGGTTTCTTCGGTGGCTGGCTCCAGGGTTTCGCGGTTGCGTATCAGTTCGACGCCCAGATAGAAACCGGAACCGTGCACCGCGCCCACTAACGGATGAATATCGATCAACGCTTCGAGGCGCTTCTTGAAGTGCCCGCCTACGACCTGGGCGTTCTCCCAGAGCTTTTCCTCGTGCATCACATCCAGCACGGCCATGCCAACCTGGCAACTGACCGGGCTACCGCCGGCGGACGAGAAGAAGTAACCCTCGGCCTCCAGCGCCTCGGCGATTTCCCGGCGGGTGATGACCGCGCCCAGTGGCTGGCCGTTGCCCATGCCCTTGGCCATGGTGATGATGTCCGGCACCACGCCCTGCTCTTCGAAGCCCCAGAAGAAATCGCCCATGCGCCCGTAGCCCACCTGCACTTCGTCGGCGATGCACACGCCGCCCCGAGCCCGGACCATTGCATAGACTTGTTTCAAATAGCCTGGTGGCAGCGAGATACCGCCGGCATTGCCGTACACCGGTTCGCAGATGAAACCGGCCAGTTGGCGATTCTGCTCGGTGATTTTCGCCAGGTTGTGTTCGACGCTGCGCACATAATCCGGTGCGCTGTCGGGGCCACGGAATTCACCGCGATAGGTGTTTGGCGCGGTCACCGGGTGCACCCAGTCCGGGCGGCTGCTCAACGCCTTGGGGTTGTCGGCGATCGAGGTCGACACCGAATCCGCGCCCACGGTCCAGCCGTGGTAGGCCTCCAGCACACTGAGCATGTCGCGGCCGCCGCTGTAGGCCCACGCCAGGCGAATCGCCAGGTCGTTGGCTTCGCTGCCGCTGTTGACCAGGAACACGCGATCCATGCCGTCAGGGGACAGCTTCAGCAACCGTTCGGAGAACTCGGCCACGGCAGCGTAGTTGAAGCGCGAGTTGGTGTTGAGCAATGACCACTGGCGGCTGGCGACGGCGGCCATGCGTGGATGGCCGTGACCCAGCACCGCGACATTGTTGAGCATGTCGAGGTAGGAACGGCCCTGCATGTCGATCAAATGGTTGCGCCAGCCGCGTTCGATGCGCGGCGGGTCGACGTAGTAGTGTTTTTGCGTGCGGGCGAAGCTGGCATCGCGCCGGGCCAGCAGGGTCGGGCCGTCGAGCTCGGCTTCGGCGTCACAGGCCAGCCCCAGCAACGCTGCCGGCGAAGGGCACAATGCTTGCCAGGCCGCCGCGCACGAAGGTGTACAGAACAACGGCGCATTGATCGACGCGCCACGGCACAACTGCACGATCAATGGCCCGCTGACCGAGCCCAGTACCTGGCCTTTGACCAGGGCTGCGCCGCTGTGCAGAGACGGCCTGACACCCCAAAGCCGCACACTCAGTTGCGGGCCGTCCAATTGCAGCACGCCCACCGATGGGTGATGCACCACCCCGGCAAACGGCGCTTCGACCGCTGTGCCCTGAGGCACACGCAACTCGACGTGCAACGGGCAAGTGTCCGGTTCAGCGGCGCTGTCCGGGCGGGTGTGGGACAGGCGGTATTGCCCGTAACGACTGGCCGCCAGGCCATGTGCCACGGCCGCTTCATCCAGCAGGCGCTGATCGACGCCCTCCTGCTCCCAGTTCCCCGCTTCGAAATGCGGACTGAGCACGCCCAGGTCGATCAAGGCGAACTCACGCCCCACCAGGCTCGGCAACAGCGGCGCGAAGCCTTCGCTGCCGATGGTGGGCAGGTTCTGGCCGACGGCGGTGAGGATCGCCGCTTCCATCAGCGCCAACGGCACCGACGTGGCCACACGGAAGATTTCCCACTCATGGACCAGGTTATCGCGGCTGTAGGCATTGCCCGGATCGATGCTGACCTGCTGTTCGCCGCTGAGCACCAACACCGCCGCACGGGCGACGATCAGCGGCCACAACGCCAGCAGTTCTTCGTGTTGCAACGGGTTGACCGCGTGATACGCCTGGATTGCCGGCAAAATGCAGAACGGATCGCCCTCGCCATGATGCAGCAGCGCGGCGCAGGTCACCGACAGATCGGTAATGCGCCAGGTGCGCACCAGGTCGCCGAAATCGATCACGCCTTGCAACTGCCAATGGCGCTGCGCATCGCGCTGCCACACCACGTTGTCGTCGGTGATGTCCATGTGAATGGCCTGCACCGGCAGTTTGTCCTGCAGCGGCTGCAAATGCCGCTCGGCTTGCCCGGACGCTTCGACGATGAGTTTGCGCTTGGCTTCATCCTTGATCACCGGCAGCAAATGCGCGATCAGGGCGTGAGCATGGCGGGCGTCCCATTGCAGGGTTCGCACCAGCCCCGGATGGTCGAAATCCGCCAGGGCCAGGTCCATTTCACCGCACAGGCGCCCGAAGCCGGACACCACCGTCGGGTTGAAATGGCCGAGGCTCGTCAGCGGCTGGCCTTCGATGTAGTCGAGCAGGCGAACGTGTACCGCCTGGCCGTCCACGTCCAGCGACAGCAGGTCTGCACCGTTTTTCGCCGCGATAACACGCGGCACCTGTACATCCGGGTGCTCGCCCAGATGCTTGAGCCCGGCGTGTTGTGCCTGAATCTCCAGTACCGAGTAGTCGCCACGGCAGATTTTCAGGACGAAACGTCCCCGCTCGCTGTCGACGCGGTAGTTCAGGTCTTGCTGGCTGCCAAGGGCCTGCAACCTGCCGCTGAGCCCGTAATGTTCTTCCAGCAACCCTAGCGCTTGCTCCACAGACACCTGCGGGCTGGGCAAACTGGCGCGATGAATCAACGTGGCGAGCGGCATACAACGACCCCTGAAATTTTATTAGGCGCCTATATCGCCACTGGTTCGGGCGATACGCAACCCCCCCACTGCCGGCGCCGGTCGTTTGTCGGGGCGGTATTGAGCGTTTTATCCCTGCGTACTCGCCTCGATCTGCACTTTGCGCAAGAATGGCGGCCATCAAACGCCTGTTACTGGAGAAAGACCATGAATGTAGTGACCACCGACCTGCCCGGTGTTCTGATCCTCGAACCCAAGGTCTTTGGTGACGAACGTGGTTTCTTCTACGAGAGCTTCAACGCCAGGGCTTTCAAAGAGGCCACCGGACTGGACACTGAGTTCGTTCAAGACAATCACTCCCGTTCACAAAAGGGCGTGCTGCGCGGTCTGCATTACCAACTGGAAAATACCCAGGGAAAACTGGTTCGCGTCACGGCCGGTGAAGTGCTGGACGTCGCCGTAGACATCCGTCGCAGCTCACCGCACTTCGGTAAATGGGTCGCTGTGCGCCTGTCTGCCGCCAATCATCGCCAACTCTGGGTTCCGGAAGGTTTCGCCCACGGGTTCGTGGTCTTGAGCGAGTTTGCCGAGTTCCTATACAAAACCACCGACTACTACACGCCATCGGCCGAGCGCAGCATTCGCTGGGACGACCCGGACCTGGCCATCGACTGGCAACTGGAGGACACGCCGCAGCTGTCGGCGAAAGATCAGGCCGGCGTATTCTTCAAGGATGCCGACGTCTTTGCCTGAAAGGCCGGCTGAAGCTGGCCGATCAAGATGCAGCTGACCCAAGGCGGGCAAGCCTAGGCATAATGCGCCTGTACCCACAGGCGCATGCTGCTCATGAAACCGACTCTCCCCCCCAGACCCCGTTGGCGCAGCCTGGCCCTGCTGGCACTGTGCCTGGCGCCGTTGCTGTGGCCGCTGGAGCATCTCGCCGAGCGTTACTACCGCAGCGAGCTGGCCAGTCAGAATCGTCAGACCCTCGACCTCTACGTCGCCAACCTGTTGGGTACCCTGCACCGCTATGAAGTGTTGCCGCAGATCCTCGGCGACCTGCCCGCCTTGCGTGCCGTGCTCGGCGCGCCGGACGATGGCGTCACCCAAGGCAATGCCAACCGCCTGCTGAAAAACATCGCCACCCAGACCGGTGCCGAAGTCATGTACCTGATGGACGCCACCGGCAAGACCCTGGCCGCCTCCAACTGGGACAAACACGACAGTTTTGTCGGGCGCAACTTTTCCTTCCGGCCATATTTCAGCGAAGCCATGGCCGGGCGGCTCGGGCGCTTTTTCGGCCTGGGCACGACCTCCGCCAAGCGCGGTTACTTCTTCGCCGCCGGTGTGCGCGACGGCGAAAAAATCGTCGGCGTATTGGTGGTCAAGGTCGACCTCGACCACACCGAAAGCCTGTGGGGCAAAACCCCGGAGCAACTGCTGCTGACCGATCACAACGGCGTGGTCATTCTCACCTCGCGACCGGAGTGGCGATTCCGCTCGACCCGTTCGTTGAGCGAAGACGAAAGCAAAGCCATCACTGCGATCCAGCCCTATCCAACCCGCGATCCAAAACCGCTGAAGCTCAACCCCAATGCCTGGCTGACCCAGACCCAGCAGATCACCGAAACCGGCTGGGACGTCAGCATCCTCGCCCCGCGCACCTTGATCGACCGTCCGGTGCGCACGGTGGTGGCCATCGGTGGCGCAGCGTTGTTGGTGTTGATGCTGTTGCTTGGCTTGATGATGCAGCGCCGCCGCCATTACCTCGAGCGCATTGCTTTCGAAGCCAAGGCTCGTCGCGAGCTGGAAGGCCGGGTCGCCGAGCGCACCAGCGATCTCGAAGGCCTGAACCGGCGCCTTAAACAGGAAGTGCTGGAGCGCGAACAGGCTCAGCAGGAGCTGGTCCGCGCCCAGGATGATCTGGTGCAGGCCGGCAAATTGTCGGCACTGGGCACCATGTCGGCGAGCATCAGCCACGAACTCAATCAGCCGCTGGCAGCAATTCGCAGCTACGCGGAAAACGCCGAAGTGTTGCTCGATCACCAGCGCACCGACGATGCCCGCGGCAACCTCAAGCTGATCAGCGAATTGACCGGTCGCATGGCCTCGATCATCGCCCACCTGCGCGCCTTTGCCCGACGCGATCGGCACGCCCCGGAAAGCGTCGCCCTGCAACCGGCGCTGGACGATGCCCTGGCCTTGCTGGCCAAGCGTCGACGCAGCATGGAAGTCGAACTGATCCGCGACTTGCCCGCCGCCACCCTGTGGGTCGAGGCCGGGGAAACCCGCCTGCGCCAGGTACTCGGCAATCTGCTGGCCAACGCCCTGGATGCCCTGACGGAGAAAGGCCCGCCACGTAAACTCTGGCTCAGTGCCCAATCCACGGCCGATGGCGTCAACCTGTACATTCGCGACAACGGCCCCGGCTTTTGCATGGAAGCCCTTGGGCGCGCCAGCGAACCGTTCTACACCACCAAGACCCGCACCCAGGGCCTTGGCCTGGGGCTGGCGATTTGCGAAACCCTGATGCGCGCCTTCGGCGGTGAACTGTCGTTCGCCAACCACAAGGAGGGCGGCGCCCTGATTACCCTGAAGCTGCGCGCAGGCGCACCGGGCGTGAGCCTGCAACCGTCCGAGGACCGAAGTGCATGACCATCGACAACCGCATTCAGGTCGTGTTGATCGACGACGACCCCCATCTGCGCCAGGCCTTGAGCCAGACGCTGGACCTGGCGGGCCTGAAAATCCTGCCGCTGGCCGAAGCCAAGGGTCTGGCCGCACAACTTGAACGTGATTGGCCAGGGGTGGTGGTCAGCGACATCCGCATGCCCGGCATGGACGGTCTGGAACTGTTGACCGAACTGCACGCCCAGGACCCGGAGCTACCGGTGCTGCTGATCACCGGCCACGGCGATGTGCCGCTGGCCGTGCAGGCCATGCGCGCCGGGGCCTATGACTTTCTGGAAAAACCCTTCGCCAGCGACGCCCTGCTCGACAGTGTGCGCCGCGCGTTGGCCCTGCGCCGGCTGGTGCTGGACAACCGCAGCCTGCGGCTGGCTTTAAGCGACCGCAACGAGCTGAGCACGCGGCTGGTTGGCCACTCACCTTCGATGCTGCGCTTGCGCGAGCAGATCGGTGCACTGGCGGCGACCAGGGCCGATGTGCTGATCCTCGGCGAAACCGGCGCAGGCAAAGAAGTCGTGGCCCGGGCGCTGCACGATTTATCGAGTCGCCGCAACGGACCGTTCGTGGCGATCAACGCCGGTGCCCTGGCCGAATCAGTGGTCGAAAGCGAGCTGTTCGGCCACGAGCCCGGCGCCTTCACCGGCGCGCAGAAACGCCGCATCGGCAAGTTCGAATTCGCCAATGGCGGCACGCTGTTCCTCGATGAAATCGAAAGCATGAGCCTGGATGTACAGGTCAAATTGCTGCGCTTGCTGCAAGAGCGGGTGGTCGAACGCCTGGGCGGCAATCAACTGATCCCGCTGGACATTCGCATCATCGCCGCCACCAAGGAAGACCTGCGTCAGGCAGCGGATCAAGGGCGTTTCCGTGCCGACCTGTATTACCGCCTGAACGTCGCGCCGCTACGGATTCCACCGCTGCGCGAACGGGGCGAAGATGCGCTGATGTTGTTCCAGCATTTTGCCGATGAAGCCAGTGCCCGCCACGGCTTGCCGCCCCATGAACTGCAACCGGGACAACGTGCCTTGCTGCTGCGCCACACCTGGCCGGGCAACGTGCGCGAGCTGCAAAATGCGGCCGAACGTTTTGCCCTCGGGCTGGAACTGGCCCTCGACAACAGCACACCGGAAGGCGGCACTGGCAACAGGGTCGAAGCCGTCAGCGGCGGTTTGAGCGAGCAAGTGGAGAACTTCGAAAAAACCCTCATCGCCGCCGAACTGGCACGCTCGCACAGCTCGGTGCGCAGCGTCGCCGAAGCCCTCGGAATTCCGCGCAAAACCCTGCACGACAAACTGCGTAAGCACGGTTTGAGTTTCGCCGACAGTGGTGCCTCGGCCCACCCTGACGACCTCGACTGAGCTACCGTCCAATCATCCACTTCACGCCAGAGGCCCCTCAATGAGCCGCGACAGTCGACAACTGGAATCCGTTCTCCATCACGACATTCCTCTCACCCGGGACATGGGCCTCAAAGTGCTCGACTGGCATGACCAGCAACTGCGTCTGCACTTGCCGCTGGAAGCCAACGTCAACCACAAGAGCACCATGTTCGGTGGCAGCCTGTATTGCGGCGCGGTCCTGGCCGGTTGGGGCTGGCTGCATCTGCGCCTCAAGGAAGAAGGCATTACCGACGGGCACATCGTTATTCAGGAAGGGCAGATCAGCTATCCGCTGCCGGTGACGGGGGATGCCAATGCCATTTGCCAGGCGCCGGACCCGGTGATCTGGAAGAAATTCCTGACCACCTTCCAGCGATACAGCCGAGCACGGTTGACGCTGCATACGCGGGTCGTCAATGAAGGCCGTGATGAGGATGCGGTTAGGTTTGTCGGGCAGTACGTGTTGCACCGCTGAACCGGCTGACACAACACCTGTGGCGAGGGGGCTTGTCGGACCGCCGCACCGCCCCGTTCGACTGCGTAGCAGGCGCAATCCAGACAACCGATTCTAATGGATACTGCGTGAGGGCAGATTTGGGGCAGCTTCGCTGCCCAACGGGGGCAAGCCCCCTCGCCACAAAGTAAAGGCGAGCTCAGGACCGTGCCAGTTCCAACAACTTCTCCCGCCAAGCCGCCTTCGCCGGCAACGCCAGGAAGAACGCATTCAACAGCGACTCCCTTGCCGGATAACTGAACGGCTCACCGCTCAACTCCAGCACCTCACCGCCCGCACCTTCCAGCACACCTTGCGCTGCCGCCGTGTCCCACTGGGAAGTCGGTGCCAGGCGTGGATAGCAATCCGCCGTCCCTTCAGCCAGCAGGCAAAACTTCAGCGAACTGCCGATATTGGCCAGTTGCAGCTCGCCAAGGCTGGCGCTCAACCCCGCCAGCAAACGCTCCTGCTCCGGGCTCGAATGGCGACGACTGGCCACCACGGTGAACGACTCGCCGGGCGCTAATGCATCACGCACCTTGATCGCCACGGGCGTGCCACCTTTATCGCCACGCCAGGCGCCGAGTCCCGCACCACCGACGTAAAAACGCCCGTTGGTCGGCATCGACACCACACCGAACACCACCCGACCGTTTTCGATCAAAGCAATGTTGACGGTGAACTCTTCGCTGCCGTTGATGAATTCCTTGGTGCCATCCAGCGGATCGACCAGCCACCAGCGCTGCCATCCGGCCCGCACGCTTTGGGGAATGTTGGCGTCTTCCTCGGAGAGCACCGGGATGCTCGGATCGAGCACCGTCAGCCCGGCCAGAATCAGGTGGTGCGCGGCCAGGTCAGCAGCGGTCACCGGCGAGTCATCAGCCTTCGCCGTGACGGCCGTACCTGTGCGCCAGAACGGCAGGATCGCATCACCGGCCTGCAAGGCCAGCTCAATTACCGGCGCCATCAACGGATGCGGGAAATTCATGGCTGGAACGCTCCGCGCTGAGTCAACAGGTCTCGGGCCAGGTACAGCGCCGCCAAGGCACGGCCTTCGGTAAATTGCGGGTTTTGCGCCAGCGCCGAAAGCTCCCGCAGATTGACCTTGTCCACCCGCATAGGCTCTGGCTCGTCGCCTTCCAGATGCGCTTCGTAGAGATCGGTAGCCAGCACCACTTGGATCTTCTGGCTCATGTAACCGGGGGACAGCGACAGTTCGGTCAGGTGCTCCAGCTGCCGCGCGCCAAAACCGGCCTCCTCCTTGAGCTCGCGCTCGGCCGCTGCCAGCACGTCTTCACCCGGCTCGATCAAGCCCTTGGGCAATGACATTTCATATGCATCCGTGCCGCCGCAATACTCCTCGACCAGCACCGCATGCTCGGCATCGAGCATCGCCACGATCATCACCGCGCCGTACCCGGCACCCTTGCCGACCAGGCGTTCATACGTGCGCTCCACGCCGTTGGAAAAGCGCAGCTTCAGCTCTTCCACGCAGAACAATCGACTGGTGGCGACAATTTCGCGGGCGAGTATGGTGGGTTTCTGGCGCATGCAAAGCTCCTTGGCGTGAACGCGCTACTATAACGCGGCTTTCCCGATTGTTTACGCCAGAAATCTTTCTACTGCCCGAGACGTTGCCATGCCTTCATTACCCTGGTCCGACATCGATACCGTTCTGCTGGACATGGACGGCACGCTGCTGGACCTGCATTTCGACAACCACTTCTGGATGGAGCACCTGCCCCAGCGTTACGCCGAACTGCACGGGGTCAGCCGGGCCATGGCCGAGATGGAACTGCAGCCGTTGTTCGAGCGCCATGCCGGCCAGTTGCAGTGGTACTGCCTGGACTTCTGGAGCGCCGAACTGAAACTGTCGGTGCGCGACCTGAAACTGGAAACCGCGCATCTGATCGCCCTGCGCCCGGATGCCGACACCTTTCTGGCGGCGATCAAACGGGCCGGAAAGCGCGTGGTGCTGATCACCAATGCCCATCGGGATGCGCTGTCGTTGAAGCTGGAAAAAATCGAACTGGCGCCCTACTTCGAGCGTTTGATCAGCTCCCATGACTACGGCTTCCCCAAGGAAAGCCCGCAGTTCTGGGATGCGCTGCAAGCCGATATCGATTTCGATCCGACGCGCAGTCTGTTCATCGACGACACCTTGCCGATCCTGCGCAGCGCACGGGACTTTGGCGTGGCGCATTTGCTGGCCGTGCGCGAGCCGGACAGCCGTAAGGGGCCGAAGGACACGGCGGAGTTTGCGGCGGTCGGGGATTATCGGGATTTGATTGCGGGGCTTTGAACCTGGCGCGGTCAATGTGGCGAGGGAGCTTGCTCCCGCTCGGCTGCGCAGCAGTCGTAAGAATTTGGGGCCGCTGCGCGGCCCAACGGGAGCAAGCCCCCTCGCCACAGATTTGGTGTTACTCAGGAATCCGCAACGACTGCCCTGGATAGATCTTGTCCGGGTGCGACAGCATCGGCTTGTTGGCCTCGAAGATTTTGTTGTATTTGTTGGCATCGCCGTACACGCGCTTGGAAATCGCGCTGAGGGTATCGCCCTTCACGACGGTGACAAACACTGCGGCAGCAACGACAGGCCCAGTCACGGTAATCTGATCATCCACACTGCCAACCCCGGCGATGTTGCCCACCGCCAGCAGGATCTTTTCCTTCTCTTCCTGGCTCGCCACTTCACCGGTCACCGTGACCTTGTCGCCATCAACCGTCGCCTGCACATTCGGGTTGCCCAGGCCGACCTTGCTGATGTGCTCCTTCAACTGCTCACTGGCATTGGCGTTGCCTGGGGTCAGCAAATCCAGCAATTTTTCGCCTGCTTCCTTCACAAAGCTCAAAAGACTCATGGTGCACTCTCCTTGGGTTTCGGGTTCCAGACGTCAAAGCCTAGACCACGGTCGTCACTTACGAATCCAACCCGACCAATGACCCCGCTTGCGATAGAATCCGCACCTTCCCACCCCCTGGAGCGCAGATGGACATCAAGCAGCTGAAATTCCTCATCGCGCTCGACGAAACCCGCCATTTCGGACAGGCCGCCGCGCGCTGCCACATCACTCAGCCGACCCTGTCCATGCGCCTGCGCAGCCTTGAAGAAGAACTCGACCTACCGCTGGTCAATCGCGGTCAGCGCTTCGAAGGCTTCACCGCGCCAGGCGAGCGGGTGCTGGCCTGGGCGCGCACGGTGTTGGCGGCCTACGACGGCTTGTACGCCGAGGCGGCTGCCTGTCGCGGCAATCTGGTCGGCACCTTGCGCCTGGGCGTAGTGCCGTTGTCGAGCTTCGATCCGCTGCCACTGATGCAACGCTTGCACGCCGAACACCCGAACCTGCGCTTCGAACTCTCGGCCCTGAGTTCGGAGCAGATCCTCGAGCAATTGGCGAACAATCGCCTGGATCTCGGTGTTTCCTATCTGGAGCGCCTCAACACCGAACACTTCGACTCCCTGGCCTTCAGCGAAACCCGCATGGGCCTGCTGTACGATCAACGCTTCTTCACCTTTGGCGAGGCGCCGCTGAGCTGGGAATCCTTGATTGAGCTGCCGCTGGGCATGCTCACCAGCGGCATGCACTTTCGCCAGTCCATCGACCACAACTTCCACAGCCGTGGTCTGACCCCGCAGCCGTTGTTGCAGACCGATGCCGTGCATCAACTGTTACAAGCCGTGCACGGCGGTCTGTGTTGCGCCGTGATGCCATTGGACGGCGGCCTCGAAGGGCTGACCGAACACTTGCGCCTGCAACCGATCGAGAACGCCCAGACCCTCGGCCGCCTGGGGCTGATCATGCGTCGCAGCGCACCGCGCTCAGCGCTGGCAGAAGCCTGTTTTACCCTCTATCAACAATCGCTGATCGGTGCTTGATCGACGGTATCTATCGGTAGATCAGTATTAGCGATTAGACGTGACAACTTGCCGCGCCTAGTCTTAAAGCTGATCAAACCGTCGGTGATGCCATGAACACCAAGCGCCCTGCATGCGCGGCGCCTGCCCTCGAAACGCCCGCGCCCGCCGCCAGCCAGACGTACAGCTATAGCAATCTCGAATACTCCGAATCGGCCAGCACCGCGCTGGCCGAAGAAGTTGCGCTGGCGATTGCCTTCAACGGCATCAGCCAGGCGGTCATGCTGGTAACGCCCACGGACCTGGAAGATTTCATCGTCGGCTTCAGCCTGGGCAGCGGCATCATCCAGGACGCCACGGACATCTACGACCTGCAACTCAGCGGCTCGGGGTCGGCGCAATACGCGCAAGTGACCATCGCCAATCGCGCGTTCTGGAACCTCAAGCAGCAGCGTCGGCAACTGGCCGGCACCAGCGGTTGCGGGCTCTGTGGCGTGGAAGCGGTCGAGCAAGCACTGCCGGACCTTCAGGTACTGCCCGGCGCCCCGTTGCCGCCGGTCGAATGGCTTGATGGCCTGCGCGAGCGCATCGGCGCCTTCCAGCCCTTGGGCCAGCATTGCGGTGCGGTGCATGCGGCAGTGTTCATGAACGACAAAGGCGAGTTGCTGCTCGGTCGCGAAGACATCGGCCGCCACAACGCCCTCGACAAGCTGATCGGCGGATTGATCCGCCAGAAGATCCCGACCGCTGGCGGCCTGGCAATTGTCACCAGCCGCTGCAGCCTCGAATTGATCCAGAAAGTCTTGCGCGCCGGCATCCAGACCCTGGTCAGCCTGTCGTCGCCCACGGGCCTTGCCGTGCAATGGGCCCGTCGCCACAACCTCAATCTCATCCATCTGCCACAGAAGAATGCACCGCGGGTCTACAGCCCAACGTTGGAGAATCAAGCGTGAGTCAACACCGTCAAGCCGATCAGAAACCCGTCCCTCGCTACAAGCCCTACAAAGGCGCGGCCGGTGGCTGGGGCGCACTGATCAGCGTGGCCCAGGCCTGGTTGACCAGCGACAACGCGCTGAAAAACCTGCGCATCATGCTCAAGACCAACCAGAACGGCGGCTTCGATTGCCCGGGTTGCGCCTGGGGCGATTCTCCGGAAAAGGGCATGGTGATGTTCTGCGAGAACGGCGCCAAGGCGGTGAACTGGGAAGCGACCAAACGCCGTGTCGATGCCAAATTCTTCGCCAAACACAGCGTCACTTCGCTGCAGGAACAAAGCGACTATTGGCTCGAATACCAGGGCCGCCTGACCGAGCCGATGAGCTACGACGCCGAGACCGATCGCTACAAGCCGATCAGCTGGGACGCCGCATTCGCCCTGATCGCCAAACACCTGAACGGCCTGTCGAGCCCGGATCAGGCCGAGTTCTACACCTCGGGCCGGGCCAGCAATGAAGCGGCCTACCTCTATCAACTGTTCGTGCGCGCCTACGGTACCAACAACTTCCCTGACTGCTCGAACATGTGCCACGAGGCCAGCGGTGTCGCGCTGTCGCAAAGCGTCGGGGTCGGCAAAGGCACCGTGACCTTCGACGACTTCGAACACGCCGATGCGATTTTCGTCTGGGGCCAGAACCCCGGCACCAACCACCCACGGATGCTCGAACCGCTGCGCGAAGCGGTGAAGCGCGGCGCCCAAGTGGTGTGCATCAACCCACTCAAGGAGCGTGGCCTGGAGCGCTTCCAGCACCCGCAGCACGCGATCGAAATGCTCACCAACGGCGACAAGCCGACCAACACCGCATTCTTCCGCCCGGCCCTGGGTGGCGACATGGCGATCATGCGCGGCATGGCGAAATTCCTCCTGCTGTGGGAGCGCGACGCGCAGAAAACCGGTGAGCCGGCGGTGTTCGACCACGACTTCCTCAACGAGCACAGCGTCAACGTGCTGGATTACCTGGCCGTCATCGACGACACCCCGTGGGAGCAGATCGTCGAGCAGTCCGGCCTGAGCCTGGTGGAAATCGAGCAAGCGGCGCGCATGTACGCCAAAGGCAAGAACGTCATCATGTGCTGGGCCATGGGCATCACCCAGCATCGTCATTCGGTGGCGACCATCCAGGAAATCGCCAACCTGATGATGCTGCGCGGCAACATCGGCCGGCCGGGCGCCGGCCTGTGCCCGGTGCGTGGCCACAGCAACGTGCAGGGCGACCGGACCATGGGCATCAACGAACGCCCTCCTGCCGCGTTCCTCGATGCCCTGGAGCGGCGCTTCCAGTTCAAGGTGCCACGCGACAACGGCCACAACGTGGTCGAGGCGATTCATGCGATGGCTGAAGGCCGGGCGAAAGTCTTCATCGGCCTGGGCGGCAACTTCGCCCAGGCCACGCCGGACAGCCCGCGCACGTTCCAGGCCCTGCGAAACTGCGACCTGACAGTGCAGATCAGCACCAAGCTCAACCGCAGCCATTTGACCCACGGCAAGGACGCGCTGATCCTGCCGTGCCTGGGCCGCACCGACATCGATATCCAGACCGAAGGCCCACAGGCGATAACCGTCGAAGACTCGTTCAGCATGGTCCACGCCTCCAATGGCCAGCTGCAGCCGCTGTCGAACCAGATGCGCTCGGAACCGGCGATCCTGGCCGGCATCGCTGCCGCGACCCTGGGCAGCCACCCGGTGAACTGGAACTGGCTGGTGGCCGACTACAGCCGCATCCGCGACCTGATCGCCGAGACCATTCCCGGCTTCAAGGACTTCAACGAGAAGGTCAAGAACCCGGGCGGTTTCTACCTGGGCAACAGTGCCGGTGCACGCAAGTGGGACACCGCCTCGGGCCGGGCCAATTTCCGCTCGAACGCGCTGCCCAAAGACCTGGTGCACGAACGCACCCGCGCCACTGGTGTGCTGCCGGACCTGATCATGCAATCGATGCGTTCTCACGATCAGTACAACACCACCATTTATGGCCTCAACGACCGTTATCGCGGTGTGAAAGGCCAGCGGGACGTGTTGTTCGTCAACGAAGCCGACATTATTCGCCTGGGCTTCAAGCCGGGGCAAAAGGCCGACATCGTTTCGCTCTGGGACGATGGCGTGGAACGTCGGGTAAAAGGCTTCACGCTGCTGGCGTTTGATATCCCGGCCGGGCAAGCGGCGGCCTACTATCCGGAAGTGAATCCGTTGGTGCCGCTGGAAAGCACCGGCGATGGCAGCCATACGCCGACGTCGAAGTTTGTGGCGATCCGGCTGGAAGCGGCGAGTGAGACCGGGTTGATCATGGCCAGGTCGGCGTAACAGGTTGTCTGAACTGGCCCCATCGCGAGCAAGCTCGCTCCCACATTCAGATCTTAAGCGGACACAAAATTTGTGCTCGACGATGGTCCCCTGTTGGGAGCGAGCTTGCTCGCGATGAGGCCAGACCAATCACCAAAGACTCCGGACCCTGCACTTTCCAATCGCCCACAAAAAAGGCCGTTTCCTAATGAAAACGGCCTTTGCGAATAAGTAAAAGACCGGCAAAAAAACGTTAAGTTCCGCCCAAAAAACAGTAACTTGCAATATTGTATACAGGTCGTGTTATTCGTCGGATTTCGATTGTCACGCCCATTCCAGAGCCTCAGGATCGCGCCGTCATCCCCTTGAGGTTCCTCCATGAAGTTCTCCTCGATTCTCTTGTTGTCCCTTGGCCTGGTCAGCGGTATTGCGTCTGCTGGCGGCACTACCGAAGCCGGCGTAGGCGGCGCATTGGGCGGGGTTTTAGGCTCGGTCGTCGGTCAGTCGTTAGGCGGCAGTACAGGTTCCACCATCGGCGCGGCCCTGGGTGGCGCGGGTGGTAGCGCCGTCGGCGCAAACAAACACAGCCGTGGCGAAGCAGCCATTGGCGGCGCGTTGGGTGCTGCAGGCGGTAACGTGGTCGGCCGCAGCTTGGGCGGCACCACCGGCAGCCTGATCGGCGCCGCAGCAGGCGGCGGCGCCGGTGGCGCGCTGGGTAACCACATGGGCAAAGAGTACGATAATGATGATGACGGCGATCGTCGTTACTATCGCGGCCATGGTGATCGTCGTTACTACCGTGACGGCCATCCGGGCCGCGGCCATGCCTATGGCCACCGCAAGCATCGCTGGCACGACGACGACTAAGGCATCCATCGCCTGGCTATAACTGGTACATCAAAAATCGCAGCCCAAGGGCTGCGATTTTTTTTGCCTTACTGAACCACCAGACGCTCCAGCGCACCGCGCAACCCGGCAGGAATCGCCACGGGTTGATTCGACGCACGATCGACAAACACATGCACGAAGCGCCCCGCCGCGCAGGCTTCATCTTCCCCTTGCTTGAACACGGCCAGTTCGTATTGCACCGAACTGTTGCCCAACTTGCCCACCCGCAGACCGATCTCGATGCGGTCAGGGAAGGCAATGGAAGCAAAGTAATCACAGGAAGAGCTCACCACGAACCCCACCACCTCACCGTCATGGATATCCAGGCCACCGACTTCGATCAGGTAAGTGTTCACCGCCGTATCGAAGAAGCTGTAGTAGGTCACGTTGTTGACGTGACCGTAGGCGTCGTTGTCGTGCCAGCGGGTGGTGATGGGCTGGAAGTGGGGGTAGTCGGTGCGTTGGGGCATCAGCGTTGATTCCTGGAGTTGGGTCGCCAAGTCTAAGGCGAAAACCGCGTTATCGTTCTTCGCGAGCAAGCCCGCTCCCACATTGGATATCGGTCGTACACAAAATCTGTGTTCACCGAAGATCAAATATGGGAGCGGGCTTGCTCCGGGCGGCGATCTGACGAAGGCGCCCTCACAGGCGCCACAACAATCACTTGTCAGCAAAGCCTTTGCCAGCCGCCGCCAACTCGCCAATCACCCGCGCCGGTTTCCAGTGATCGCCCTGACGCGTTTCAAGGTCCATCAAGCGCCGATGAATGTCCGCCAACCCTTGCTGATCCGCCCAGGCCATCGGCCCGCCCTTGTCCGCCGGGAAACCGTAACCGTTGAGGTAGACCAGATCGATATCGTGAGCCGACCCGGCAATGCCTTCCTGCAAGATCTTCGCGCCTTCGTTGACCAGTGCCAGCAAGCAGCGCTCGAGAATCTCTTCCGGGCCGATCTCGCGGCGCTGGAACCCCAGTTCCTCACTGACTTGAAGCACCAGTGCGTCGACCTGCGGATCGTGTTCGGCCTGACGACTGCCCGGTTCATAGTGATAAAAGCCGTTGCCACTCTTCTGGCCGAAACGTCCCTGCTCACACAAACGGTTATCCACCTGGACCTCCGGTGCATCCTGCCCGATACCGGACAACTGGCGCGAGCGCCATTGCAGGTCGACGCCCACCACGTCGAACATGCGGAACGGCCCCATGGCGAAACCGAAGCCCTGCAGCGCTGCGTCCACCTGATACGGATAAGCGCCTTCCAGCAGCATTTTCCGCGCTTCGAGCACATAGGTATTGAGCATGCGGTTGCCTATGAAACCGTCGCAATTGCCCGACACCACACTGATCTTGCCCATGCGCTGGCCGAGCGCCAGCGCCGCGTCGAGCACCGCCGGTGCAGTCTGCGCGCCACGGACGATTTCCAGCAGCTTCATGATGTGCGCCGGGCTGAAGAAGTGCAGGCCCAGCACTTGCTGCGGCCGGCGTGTGGCCGCAGCGATGGCATCGATGTCCAGCGCCGACGTATTGCTCGCCAGAATCGCTTCAGGTTTGAGCAGGCCATCGAGCTCGCGGAAGATTTTCTGCTTGAGCTCAAGGTTTTCGTACACCGCTTCGATGACCAGGTCGACATCGCGGATGGCCACATAACCATCCGCCGCCGTTATGCGCGCGATACGGGCTTCGGCTTCGCTCTGCTCAATCCGGCCCTGGCGCACGTTGTGGGCATAGGTGTCCGCCACGGTGACCAGCGCTTGCTCCAGCATTTGCGGATTGTTGTCGACCCACTGCACGGCCACTCCGGCGTTGGCCAGGCACATGACAATGCCACGGCCCATGGTGCCCGCGCCGATGACGGCGGCGCGCTGAATATTCGACGGTGTCTGGCTCATGTTTTGTTCTCTTGTTGGCGATCCGAAGACAGCCATCACCATAGTCAGCCACCGGGGTTTTTTGAAATTTATTCCTGTGATGAGCAACATTCAGCGGATGGATGAAGAACTGCCAGGCCCTGAGATCCCACAGGGTTTTGGTTCAGCCGGCAAGATGTTGCTCGGCCCAACTGCGCACCCCGGCATACGGATAATCTTCCAGCGCCGCAAACCCGGGAATCGACCGCGCCTTGAGCTTGGTGAACAACGGCACGCTGATCCCGCACAGAAACCGTGTCACGCGCTCGGCCGAGGGCAAGTTGCCCGTGTGCTGCTCGTGCCTGTGGATAAAGTTGCCACACAGCGCCTCGAAATTTTTATCCACAAGCGCCGGCAACTCCGGTGGTGCCGGTAGCCGCGCCACGTGCCCATGACACACCGAACAATGCCCGCATTGCTGCGGGGCATTGTGGTCGCCGAAATACTCGGCCAGGCGATAACCCAGGCATCGGTCGGTGGCGAACAGGTCCAGCATCGCGTGAATCCGCGCGACCTCGGTGCGCTCATGCCGAGTGAAGTAGCCGTGCAGTTCCTCGCTCAACGCGACGTTGTCGAAACCGCTTTGCAGCACGCTGTAGACCTCGGTCATCTGCTTGCTTTCGAGCTCCACCCAGCCCTTCTCCTGGAAGTAATCCAGTGCCTTGACCACCCGACTGCGCTCGGCCTGATGCTGCTCGTACAACGCCTCGAAATTCACCGTGGCCCAGGTCCGGGCGCGGCTGGAGGTCTGGATGATCGCCGCGACGAAATCCTTGCGCTCACCTTCGAAGCGGGCCAGCAGCGCTTCGGGTTCCTGTAAATACTTGAAGCGGTACTCGGCGTAATAGGCGTAACGCGGAGCGATCAACCCGCGCAATTCGAGCTGCACCAGCAGGGTTTTGAGCGGCAATTGGCGAATATTGCTCTGATCGGCCAACGGCCCCAGCAGAAATTCCCACTGCCCTTCAGCAGCTGCGGCATGCATCTCGTCAAGCACGCATCGGATGCCATCCAGTTCGGGCGTGTCGCCGTAGACGAAGTTCTCCAGCACATTGAGGCTGTCGCGGTTGGCCAACACCAGGCAGTCCGACGGCTGCCCGTCACGCCCGGCGCGACCGATTTCCTGGCTATAGTTTTCGATGGATTTGGGCAGGTCGAAATGCACCACGTTGCGGATGTCACTCTTGTCGATGCCCATGCCGAAAGCGATGGTGGCAACGATGCAATTGGACTGCCCGCCCATGAATCGACGCTGGATCGCTTCCCGTTGCTCATGGGGCAACCCGGCGTGATAAGCCTCGGCCTGAATGCCGTTGCGGTTCAGGTGTTCGGCGATGTGCTCGGCGGTTTTCTGCAAGGTGACATAGACGATGCTCGGCTGGTCCGGACGCTGGCTCATCCACTCGACCAAGCGCCGGCGCTTGTCCGTTCCGCGAACCGGCTCCACCAGCAAATTGAGGTTCGGGCGATAGAAACCGGTGGTCACCACATCGTCGGCGGCGATGGCGAATTTCGCCTGCATGTCGGCGATGACCTTGGGCGTCGCCGTTGCGGTCAACAGCAATACCTGCGGGATGTTGAACTGGCGTTGATAGTCGGGAAGCTTGAGGTAGTCCGGGCGAAAGTTATGCCCCCATTCGGAAATGCAGTGCGCCTCGAGGGTGTCCTAGATTTTGTGTAAACGGGATTTTTATTAAACCGTTAACAGACGATCTTCGAACTGGATACTGAAGCGATTCAAGGCCGCTTTCCAGTCCCGGATCGGCATCGTCCACTTCTTGCTG
>NZ_JAHBDI010000015.1:0-96653 GCF_019956275.1 Pseudomonas sp. GL-RE-26 | reverse complement strand
AACACCTCTTTTTCAACTCCCTTTCGGCTTCGATGAACTGAAGCAGCTTGCTGTCGAAAACTGCGTAACTCTTTGTTTACCAAGGAGTTTTCCGTTTCGACTGCGCCGGAAGTGGGGCGAATTATAGACACCTGGAATCTGCCGTCAACCACTATTTACGCCTTTTTGGCAGAAGAGCCCTTTTTAGCCATTAGACGCGGGATTCGTCGAGCCAAAGGCGGTAGCCGCAGCACTGACAGCAATGCACCTATAGATGCATAGATCACCCACTCCTTCAGGTCGGCGCGCACAATCCAGAGCATATGCAGCAATCCCAGCCCGAGAATGACATACGCCAGGCGGTGCAACTTCTTCCAGCGGGTACCCAATCGTCGCTGACTGTATCGATTGGAAGTCACCGCCAATGCCAGCAAACCAAGAAAACCCAGCGCCCCGACAATAATGTAAGGCCGCTTGCGCAACTCGACACCCAGCTGCGACCAGTCAAAACCAAGTATGAATGCGCAATAACTACTGAGGTGGAGCAGCAC
This sequence comes from Pseudomonas sp. GL-RE-26, assembly GCF_019956275.1. Taxonomy (NCBI): domain Bacteria; kingdom Pseudomonadati; phylum Pseudomonadota; class Gammaproteobacteria; order Pseudomonadales; family Pseudomonadaceae; genus Pseudomonas; species Pseudomonas sp. GL-RE-26. Next base: position 96,123 of record NZ_JAHBDI010000015.1, on the reverse strand, counting down.
ATAGGCAAAGCACCACAACCCCAACTGTCGTCGCACGGCATTCCACCTCGCCCAACCAGTGAGTTTCTGCAAAGGCGTCAAGCTCAAGATTACGAGCAACAGAACAAGCGCTCCCAAACCCAGCCGATCGACCAGTACCTTGCCCGGATCCGGCCCGAGGACATCCTCACAGGCCTGATACAACCACAGCAGCGGCCACATCAGCACCACGACAAATACACCGATACGCCAAAACGGATAGCGCATCAGTAGTTCTTCCTCAGGTCGAGCCCCGTATATAGAGAGGCGACTTCCTCTGAATAGCCGTTGAACATTTGCGTGTCGCGCACATTGGGCTTGAACAAACCGCTAGGCAGGCGGCGTTCACGCGCCTGAGTCCAGCGAGGATGATCAACAGCAGGATTCACGTTCGCATAAAAACCATACTCATCCGCCGCAATGCTCTGCCAGGTGGTTTTCGGCTGCTCGCTGACCAGACTGATCCGCACGATGGATTTGATGCTTTTGAACCCGTACTTCCAGGGCACGACCAGGCGCAGTGGAGCCCCGTTCTGATTCGGCAGTTCACGCCCGTACATACCCACCGCCAGAATCGACAACGGGTTCATTGCCTCGTCCAATCGCAGCCCTTCTATATAAGGCCAATCGATCAAGGCAAAACCGGAGCGCTGACCCGGCGTGCTTTTGGGATCCTGCAGGGTTTCGAAGCGGATGAATCTGGCTTTCGAGGTCGGCTCGACTTCCTTGAGCAAGGCCGAGAGGGGAAAACCGATCCAGGGAATGACCATCGACCAGGCTTCCACGCAGCGCAAACGGTAGATTCGCTCCTCCAGCTGATACGGTTTCATGAAGTCTTCGAGCGCATACCGCCCGGGCTTACCCACCTCCCCGTCCACCACCACCGACCACGGCTCCGTCTTCAGCGTGCCGGCATTCGCGGCCGGATCACCTTTGTCGGTGCCGAACTCGTAGAAGTTGTTGTAGTGGGTAGCATCCTTGAAGGGTGTGATTGCCTCATCCTTGACGACAACCGCCCCCCACTTGACCGAGGAAAGCTTTTCGCTGAACCAGGAAGGCGCCTTACCAGGCTCGACGTCCGCATAACGCGCCACATCGTCGGCAGCCGCCCACCGAGGAAGACCGCTCACGGCCAAACCGGCAACAGCAACACCCAATACATTGCGTCGAGAAAGATAGATGGATTCAGGCGTGACATCCGACTCATGGCAGTCGGATGCTTTAGGGACTTTGATCAGCATGGCTACTCCGCAGTATTGGAGAACAGATGCACCAACAGACTGCGGAGTATGAGGGAAATTACATCACTCGACGCTTTTACGCCGACGAAGATGTAACAGGTATTGAACCGGGCCGGACGCGGCATAGGCGAGGAAGACCAGCAGCAGAATGCGCGGCGGATCACTGAACACTACTGCGAACACCAACACCACCGCGAGAATCGCCACGAAAGGTACTCGCCCCTTCAGGTCCAGTTCCTTGAAGCTGTTGTACTTGATATTGCTGACCATCAGCATGCCGGCCGCCGCCACCATCAGCGCAACCAGGAAAGACATCTTGGAACCCTGGATACCGTAGTCGCTGAACGCCCAGACGATACCTGCAACCACACCTGCAGCGGCAGGACTGGCCAGACCGATGAAGTAGCGTTTGTCCGCGGTGCCGACCTGCGTGTTGAAGCGCGCGAGGCGCAATGCCGCGCCAGCCACATAGATGAAGGCGACCATCCAGCCAACCTTGCCCATGTCACCCAAGGCCCAGCCAAAGGCCAGCAATGCCGGCGCAACACCAAAGGCGACCATGTCCGACAGCGAGTCGTACTCGGCACCGAAGGCGCTCTGGGTATTGGTCATGCGGGCCACGCGCCCATCAAGACCATCGAGCACCATGGCGACGAAGATCGCGATGGCCGCGAACGCGAAATACTTGCTCGCATTGGCCGAGTCACCGGCACTCAAGGCCGCCTGGGCGCTCATCGAGCTGATGATGGAATAGAACCCTGCGAACAGGTTCGCAGTGGTGAACAGATTCGGCAAAAGATAGATACCACGATGCCGGACTTTACGACCTTCAGCGTCATGCCCTTCCTCGACATGTTCATCGATGGGCAGCAGGCTTTCGGCGTCAGAAGCCTGGTTTGGCTCTTCGGGGCGTTCGCTCATGGACATTACCTTGCAACGGGGTGGAAAGTTTGGACAGGTGTCTGGGACGACGGTTCGGCCGCAAACGATGCAGCTTTATACCAGAACCGGCCCCTCAAACGAAAAAACGCGGCCTAAGCCGCGTTTTTCGTACAAGCGCGTGACTTAGTTTTTAGCTTTGTCGACGATCTTGTTGGCACCGATCCACGGCATCATGGAGCGCAGTTGCTCGCCGATGATTTCGATACCGTGAGCGGCGTTGTTACGACGCTTGGCGGTCATCGAAGGATAGCCGGTAGCGCCTTCGCTGATGAACATCTTGGCGTATTCGCCGTCCTGAATACGTTTCAGGGCGTTGCGCATGGCCTGACGGGATTCGGCGTTGATGACTTCAGGGCCGGTCACGTACTCGCCGTACTCGGCGTTGTTGGAGATCGAGTAGTTCATGTTGGCGATACCGCCTTCGTACATGAGGTCAACGATCAGTTTCAGTTCGTGCAGGCACTCGAAGTAGGCCATTTCCGGCGCGTAGCCAGCTTCAACCAGGGTTTCGAAACCGGCTTTCACCAGCTCAACGGTACCGCCGCACAGAACGGCTTGTTCGCCGAACAGGTCGGTTTCAGTTTCGTCCTTGAAGGTGGTTTCGATGATACCGGTACGACCGCCGCCAACGCCGGCAGCGTAGGACAGAGCGACGTTCTTGGCATTGCCCGAGGCGTCCTGGTAGATAGCGATCAGGTCAGGGATACCGCCACCCTTCACGAACTCGGAACGTACGGTGTGGCCTGGAGCCTTCGGCGCGATCATGATCACGTCGAGGTCAGCGCGCGGCACAACCTGGTTGTAGTGGATCGCGAAACCGTGGGAGAAGGCCAGGGTGGCGCCTTTCTTGATGTTCGGCTCGATTTCGTTCTTGTACAGGGAGGACTGGAATTCGTCCGGGGTCAGGATCATGACCAGGTCGGCAGCTGCAACAGCGGAAGCAACGTCGGTCACTTTCAGGCCGTGGGCTTCAGCCTTGGCAACGGTAGCCGAACCTTTACGCAGGCCGACAGTCACGTCAACGCCGGAGTCTTTCAGGTTGCACGCTTGAGCGTGGCCCTGGGAACCGTAACCGATGATGGCAACTTTCTTGCCCTGGATGATCGACAGGTCGCAGTCTTTATCGTAGAAAACTTTCATGAATTTCCCCTATATCAGGCCGTTCAGGCCGTTCGCTAATTTGGTTTAGATGCTGAGTACTTTGTCGCCGCGGGCAATGCCGGTCACGCCACTACGGACGGTTTCCAGAATCGAGGCGGTGCCGATGGACTGAATGAAGCTGTCGAGCTTGTCGCTGGTACCGGTCAGTTGAACGGTATACACGCTGGCGCTGACATCGACGATCTGTCCACGGTAAATATCGGTAGTGCGCTTGATCTCGGCACGCTGGGCGCCGGTGGCCTTGACCTTGACCAGCATCAGTTCACGCTCGATGTGAGCACTCTCCGACAGGTCGACCAGTTTTACCACTTCGATCAATTTGTTCAGGTTCTTGGTGATCTGCTCGATGACTTCATCGTGACCAACCGTGGTCAGCGTCAGACGCGACAGGGTCGGGTCTTCGGTCGGGGCCACGGTCAGGCTTTCGATGTTGTAGTTGCGCTGCGAGAACAGGCCAACCACACGAGACAGAGCACCGGGTTCGTTTTCCAGAAGCAAGGAAATAATGTGCCGCATGATTAGGTACGCTCCGTCTTGCTCAGCCACATATCGCGCATGGAGCCGTCTTTGATCTGCATCGGGTAGACGTGCTCGCTGGTATCGACCGAAATATCGATCACCACCAGGCGATCTTTCATGGCGAACGCTTCTTCCATCTTCGACTTCAAATCTTTCGATTCAGTGATGCGCACGCCAACGTGACCATAGGCTTCAGCCAGCTTGACGAAGTCAGGCAACGACTCCATGTAGGAGTGCGAGTGACGGCTGCCATAGCTCATGTCCTGCCACTGGCGAACCATACCCAGAACGCCGTTGTTCAGAATGACGATTTTTACCGGCAAACCGTATTGCAGACAGGTGGACAGTTCCTGGATGTTCATCTGGATACTGCCTTCGCCGGTGACGCAAACGACGTCGGTATCCGGGAAGCTCAACTTGATGCCCATGGCGGCCGGGAAACCGAACCCCATGGTGCCCAGACCGCCGGAGTTGATCCAGCGGTTGGGCTTATCAAACGTGTAGTACTGCGCAGCGAACATCTGGTGCTGGCCCACGTCCGAAGCCACAAAGGCGTCGCCCTTGGTCACTTCGCACAGGGTTTCGATCACGGTCTGCGGCTTGATGACGCTGCCGTCGCCCTTGTCGTAAGGGAACAGGCCGCGATCACCGCGCCACTCATCAACTTGCTTCCACCAGCTGGCTACGGACTCCTTGTTCGGGGTCTCGCCGATCTCCTTGAGGATCGCAACCATTTCGGTCAGGACGCTCTCGACCGGACCAACGATAGGCACGTCAGCCTTGATGGTCTTGGAAATCGAGGCTGGGTCGATGTCGATGTGAATGATCTTGGCGTTCGGGCAAAACTTCGAAGCGCCGTTGATTACACGGTCATCGAAACGCGCGCCGACAGCGAGGATCACGTCAGCATGGTGCATCGCCAGGTTGGCGGTGTAGCTGCCGTGCATGCCGAGCATGCCGATGAACTGACGGTCAGTGCCAGGAAAACCACCGAGGCCCATCAGGGTATTGGTCACTGGCAGGTTGAGCATCTTCGCCAGTTCGGTCAGTGGTGCGGAACCACCGCCGAGGATCACGCCGCCGCCGGAATACAACACAGGGCGCTTGGCCGCCAGGAGCATTTCTGCCGCCTTGCGGATTTGACCGGAGTGACCGCGAACAGCCGGACTGTAGGAACGCAGCTTGGCTTTTTTCGGGAAGACGTATTCGAACTTCTCGGCCGGGTTGGTCATGTCTTTCGGAATATCGACAACGACCGGGCCAGGACGACCGGATTGCGCCAGGTAGAACGCCTTCTTCATGACTTCCGGGATTTCCGACGCGTGCTTGATCATGAAGCTGTGCTTCACGATCGGCCGGGAGATACCGATCATGTCGGTTTCCTGGAACGCATCGGTACCCACCATGGTGCTAGGCACCTGGCCGGAAATGATCACCATCGGAATGGAGTCCATATAGGCGGTGGCGATACCGGTGATGGCGTTTGTTGCGCCAGGACCGGAAGTCACCAGTACTACACCGGCTTTACCGGTGGCACGGGCGTAGCCGTCAGCCATATGGGTAGCCGCTTGCTCGTGACGAACCAGGATGTGGGTCACTTCCGGTTCTTTGAACAGGGCATCGTAAACATGAAGAAGAGCACCACCCGGGTACCCGTAGATATATTTGACGCCTTCGTCGCGCAAAAAGCGGACGAGCATCTCACCGCCAGATAAAAGCTCCACGTTGCTCACCTCTAAAACGCCAGAATACCGCCCACGAAAAACGGGACGGGTCTTAATAGGTTTACTTCTCGGCAGAGCATGAGCGACGGTGGTCGCCGACTACGTCAGCACTGACTGAGCAAGTATTGGGATCGTCCCAAGTGTTGCGGGGCTTTCCCACCCAGCGCGAGGTAACGCGTTGCGGGTGTAACAGGTCGACGCGGATATGCGCCTCATGATCTGCTGAGAGGGTCTGCTTCTGGCAGTCCCTGTACAGCGGACTTTGGATTCTTCTGTTTCGTCCTTCGCAAGTCAAGTCGTCTATGTGCTTTATTCTACTAAGCACATGAGAACGCAAGAAAAAACCCGTAAATCAGCCCTGTGTTAGCTTCGATTGCGCAACTTTTAGCAAAAAATTGGCACGCGAATGCACTTACCCAGCAACGGCCGACAAAATAGAGAGATATTGTGAACAACTGCCAGCGGACGCTGGCAGCTTCTGGCTCAGCGAGACGCTGTGATCAACTGATCAAACTGCTTGAGTAATACCTGCAGCTGCCGATCCTTGCCCTGGACATTGCGTCCGGCAAAGACCATCTCAGCCATTTCCTGAATGCCCGAAGCGTTGGGTAACGGCAAATCCTGCTCGAGGATCATCTTCATGCGTGGCAGGAAGATCCATTGCAGCCACTGCTCGAAATCCAGTGTGTCGACCGAAAACGGCTCGACACTGGAAAGCGCTTCGGCGGAGGGCGGGACTTCATCCCACCATCCTTGCACCCGCAATTCGCGTTCGATCAACAACAGTTGATCGGCGATTTTCAGAAAGCGCGCATCCATCACAGCGTTACCTTGGCCTTCTGACGAGCCAATGCCGCGCCTTGGGAGTCACCCTGCTTATCACGCGCCTGGCCAATCAGGTCCCACAAGTTGGCCTGAAGGGCTGGACGGCCATTGGCCAAGGTCAGCCCACGGCGAGCGAACTGCTCGGCCTGGGCCGCATCGCCCTGAGCCATGCGCACCTGCGCCAGACGGTAAAGCACCTGCGGCTCACGCGGCGCAACGCGTTGGGCGCGTTCGAGACTGGAGGAAGCACCGTTGAGATCACCGCTCGTCTGTTGCTGTTGAGCGGTGGTCAGCAAGGCCAACACCGGACCGTCCAGTTGCTCGTCGGCAGAAAGTCCGCCCGCACTGGCCGATGGAATCCCGCTTGGCGACGACGGCATGCTGTAGCTGCCCTGATTGATCGGGGCCGATTGGACCGGCGACGTGTCAATCGGCCCCGGCGTGATCGGACCCGGGGTAATCGGCGCGGTGCTGATCGGCGTCGAAGTCGTTGCCGCGCCTGGCACCATCACCACTACGCCGCTGTCACCCTGCGGAATCGCCTGGGTCCGCGACTGACCTTGCGCAGGACGCTTGACGGTCGTCTGGCGGAAGCCGCCATTGGCCGAGATCCGTTCACTGTTGGACACGGCGGTGCCGGAATCCACGACCGGAATCGAGCCACGTTGTACGCTGGAACAACCGCTGAGCAAAGCTACGGCGGCAACCGCTGGAATCAACCACTTGTTCACTTGAAACCCTCTTTGCTTAATTCATCCAGCCTTTGACCCAGTCCATCACCGACTCAGCAGGGTTTTCACCACCGCAAGCGGCGCCGGGAGGCGGTTCGCTGCCGCGAATATACGGCATCTGCACGGCACCCGGGCAACCGGCGTCAGAACCTTGCCCTGTTCGCGAGTCCACCCAGGCCTGAACGATATTATCCGGCTGCGGCATGTCCAGCGGCAACGGGTCGGCCTTGCGCATGAAGCTGGTCCAGACCTGCAAGGCCCCGGTGGCGCCGGTGAATGGCGTCTTGCCGTTGTCGTCGCGACCCAGCCAGACCACCGCCAGCAAGTCCTGGCTGAAACCGGCAAACCAGCTGTCGCGCGAGTCGTTACTGGTACCGGTCTTGCCCGCCAGGGTCAGGGTCCTTGGCAGCACGTTATAGACCGAGCTGCCGGTACCTTCACGCATCACCCGCTGCATGGCGCTCTGGATCAGGTAAATGGAGGCCGGATCGAAACGCTGCTGGATCTGGAACGGATAACGCTTGAGCGGCTCGCCCTCGGCAGTCAGCACGCTGCGAATCCCGCGCATCGGCGTATTGAAGCCGCCGTTGGCGAGGGTCTGGTACATGGTCGCCACTTCGATTGGCGTCATGCCGCCGGCGCCGAGCAACATCGACGGGAAGGCCGGGAATTCACGGGTCACACCCAGGCGCTCCACCGTCTTCAGGACGTTCGGCACACCGACCGCCAAACCGAGACGCGCGGTCGACAGGTTGTAGGAATGCGCCAGGCCTTGATAGAGGAACACCGTACCGTGAGAACGACGATCATAGTTCTGCGGTTTCCAGACCTGACCGTCCGCGCCCTTGACCGAGAAGGATTCGTCCGACAGCCAACTGGTCAGTGTGTACTGGCTTGGCTTCTCCAGCGCAGTCAGGTAAACCGCCGGCTTGATCAGCGAGCCGATCGGCCTTACCGCATCCAGCGCCCGGTTGAACCCGGCAAAACTGGCCTGGCGACTGCCGATCATGGCCTGCACTTCCCCGGTCTCCGGGTTGGTCACGACCATTGCCGCTTCGACGTCATCGGAACCCTTGCGCCCCGCCAGACGCTTGAAGGTGTCGTCGACCGAGGCTTCAGCCTTCATCTGCAGGATCGGGTCGAAACTGGTGAAGATGCGCAGCCCTTCCTCGGTCAAGTCTTCGTCGCGATAGTCTTCGCGCAACTGACGCTTGACCAGATCGAGGAAGCCGGGGAACGAGCTGTCCGCCAGACTGCCGCGCTTGGTCACGCCCAGCGGCATTTTCTTCGCCGCCTCAACCTGCTCGGCAGTCGCGACGCCCTGCTCTTGCAGCACATCGAGTACCAGGTTGCGCCGCTCGAGGGCACGCTCCGGATAACGACGGGGGTTATAGGAAGAAGGCCCCTTGACCATGCCCACCAGCAGCGCGACCTGATGCAGCTTGAGCTCCGCCAGCGGCTGACTGAAGAAGAACTGGCTGGCCAGACCGAAACCGTGCACCGCACGCTGACCGTCCTGCCCGATAAACACTTCGTTGAGGTAAGCCTCAAGGATTTCGCGCTTGTCGTAATGCAGTTCAAGCAGCAGCGCCATCATCGCTTCGGTGAGCTTGCGGCTCAGGCTGCGCTCGTTGGTCAGGTAGAAGTTCTTGACCAACTGCTGAGTCAGCGTACTGCCGCCCTGACGCATGCGCCCGGACGAACCGTTGACCCAGATTGCACGGGCGATCGACTTCGGCGAAACACCAAAGTGATGATAGAAATCACGGTCCTCGACCGCCACCAGCGTTTCAAGCAGGTACGGTGGCACCTGATCGATCTTGATCAGAATCCGGTCTTCGAGGTTTTTCGGGTACAGGCCGCCGATCAACAGCGGCTCCAGGCGCACCACCGACAACTTCGAGCCTTTTGCCCCCGCCAACTCGGCCACGTAATCGCCGGAAAAACGCACCCGCACCGGTTGCGCTTGCTCCATGCCTTCATAGAACTGGAAGCCACGGGTGTTCAGGTCAACGGTGTTGCCGCTGACCGACGCCGCACCCGGACCATTGGCCACGCTTTCACGGCGATAGCCCAGGGCATCGAGTTCGGTCAGGAAATCATCCCGGCTCAGCTTCTGTCCGACGAACAGCTCGAGCGGGCGCGCGTAAACCTTGGCCGGGATGGTCCAGCGCTTGCCGGAGAACTTCTCCTGGACGATTGCATCAAGGTAAACGGCGAATCCGGCCAGCACCACAAGGGCGACCAGACTGAGTTTAATGGCCCAGCCCAGCCACGGGCGCAGGCCCCTGGAGGGTGGTTTTTTCGGGGTGCGGGGAGTTCGAGTACGAGTCATGGCGGCGGATTATACGCACTTTATTCATCCTCAACAGGAGCGCTCCGAGGTTTGCGTCAGGCGGACTTGCGGCCATAATGACGGCCTTGAATTTTCCAGACTCTGAAGGATCGCCTGTGAGCCAGTCACTGATCGCTGCCCTGCAAAACCCTGCCCTCTACCCGCATCCTGTAGAGGGATTCCAGGTCATCGAGACCCATATTTCCTGGGTACTGCTCACTGGCCCCTATGCCTATAAAGTGAAGAAGCCGGTGAATTTCGGTTTTCTCGACTTCACCAGCCTTGAGGCTCGCGAACACTTTTGCGCTGAGGAACTGCGCCTGAACCAGCGCCTGACCGACGATTTGTACCTCGAAGTGCTGCCCGTCACCGGCAGCGCCGAGGCTCCGCAACTGGGCGGCGCAGGCCCGGCCATCGAATATGTACTGAAGATGCGCCAGTTTCCGCAAACCGGCTTGCTCAGCACCCTGCAAGCCAATGGCGAATTGACCACCGCGCACATCGACGAGATGGCCGAGCAAATCGCCCGCTTCCACCTCAACGCACCGAAAGTGCCGGCCGGGCACGAAGCCGGCACCCCGGACAGCGTCATGGCGCCGGTGCGGCAGAACTTCGAACAGATCCGTCCGTTCCTCAGCGACAAGGCCGACCTGTTGCAACTCGACGCCCTGCAAGCCTGGGCCGAAAGCAGCTTCGAGCGCCTCAAACCGCTGCTCGCCCAGCGCAAGGCCGAAGGCTTCACTCGCGAATGCCACGGTGATATTCACCTGGGCAACGCCACCGTGATCGACGGCAAGGTCGTGATCTTCGACTGCATTGAATTCAACGAACCGTTTCGCTTTACCGACGTTTATGCCGACACCGGCTTCCTGGCGATGGACCTGGAAGATCGCGGCCTGAAGTGCCTGGCGCGTCGTTTCATCAGCCAGTACCTGGAGCTGACCGGCGATTATCGCGGCCTCGAACTGCTGAACTTCTATAAAGCCTACCGCGCACTGGTTCGCGCCAAGGTTGCCCTGTTCAGCATGCCGGCCGACGCCACTGCAGTGCAGCGCGCCACGACCCTGCGCCAGTACCGCAACTACGCCAACCTGGCAGAAAGCTACAGCACCATTCCTTCGCGCTTCATGGCCATTACCCACGGTGTTTCCGCTGTCGGCAAGAGCCATGTCGCCATGCGCCTGGTCGAAGCCCTGGGCGCGATTCGCCTGCGTTCCGATGTCGAGCGCAAGCGCCTGTTCGGCGAGCAAACCGTCGAGAATGACGTACAGGCCGGCATCTATAGCGCCGACGCCAGCGCGGCAACCTATGCCCGCCTGCACGAAATCGCCGACGTCATTCTGCGTGCGGGCTTCCCGGTGGTGGTCGACGCCACTTACCTCAAGCGTGATCAGCGTGACAGTGCCGCAAAGGTGGCCGAAGCCACGGGCGCCCCCTTCCTGATTCTCGACTGCAATGCGCCACAGGCCGTGATCGAAAGCTGGCTGGCCATGCGCCAGGCAGACAAGAAAGATCCGTCCGACGCCACCCTGGCCGTTATCGCAGCCCAGCAAGCCAGCCGTGAAGCGCTGACACCCGCGGAAATCCTCTGCAGCAAGCGCGTCCAGACCAATGAAAGCGGGACGCTCGATACCGTTGTGGAACAGATTCGCCAGCGCCTGCCAGGCCTGTAAGAAACTATTTCGGTCGTGAGGCCCGCACTGGCTTCACGACCGTCAAATAGTGGCACTATACTGGCGTCATAAAACCATCAGGTGATGCGACATGAGCCAGCCTAAACTTCTCGACACACCGCTATATGCCCTGCTGCACAAAGACGACATCAAAGGCTTCAACAGTGAACGCCCCAAGGATGGCCTCATCGACATGGTGGGTGGAGATTTCCGGGGGCTGGACCTGCGCGAACTGAATGCCGACGGCGTGGATTTCAGCGACGCCTACTTCCGTTCCTGCGACCTGCGCGGCATCGACTTTCGCAAAGCGAACCTGGAAGGCGCGAGCCTGGCTCACGCGCAGATTTCCGGTACGTACTTTCCGGTGGAACTCAGTGCCGACGAAATCCTGATGTCGATGAACTTCGGCACGCGACTGCGCTATCGCACTCGCTGATCATCGCCGCTGACTGAAACGTCCAGCGCCTCTCGTTGCGCTGGACTGTGGGGATGTTCGCCCTTGATTTCCAGATTCTTCCCCACCTCTTCCCCTGCGCTCATAGACTTGTTCACGCACTGCCAATACTTGTTTCTTAGAAGCATTTGCTTCGTAAACGAGCAAACAATCACGCTTTTCCTACTGATGGCTACACTCCTCAGAAGATTGCCCACGCTCTCCATTCGGCCATCGCAAGGAGGCTTGATGAATGATGAACTGCAACACCTGAAGAATCTTGGCAAGACGTCAGCGCAATGGCTGCATGCCGTGGGCATCCATAGCGCTTCGGACTTGCGTCGCCTCGGGGCGGTGGATGCTTATCGGGCCGTGCGCACGCGCGGTTTTCGGGCGTCCAAGGTGTTGTTGTACGCAATTGAAGGCGCCCTGATGGACGTTCACTGGAATGATATTCCTGCCGAGCGCAAGGAAGCCCTGAACAAACAGCTGGAAGCCATTTCTACACGCCACAAGAATTGATCCGACAAATATTTCTGAAACTTTGCAGCCTTAAACCCAATGATTACGAGGCCTGCAGACGTAAATCCGGCGAATCGCAAGGAAATCGGAAAACAGCGGTTGACTTGGTAATGAGAATCGATATGATTATCACAACTGGTCGCGAGACTGGTCAGATATTCTGAAAAGCCCTTGGTTCGGACTCTCGGATTATCTCCTCATCAGGCTAATCACGGTTATTTGACCCGGCTCTTGCCGGGTCTTTTTTTGCCTGTGGAAAAGTACTGCCGAGATGCGGAGATCGATGGTCAGGCGCACAAACGGCTTCCTTCAAAGGATTCCCGGGCATCGAAGCAGCCGGCCTAGTATCCTCGACGACAGGCACTTGTACCCGACGGGCAAGGCAGCCATTTGATAGCATTTAACCCTCAGACTCGGACATATCCGGTCACGAGCCGCGGGACCGAGGATAGACATGAAGTTGCTTTGCGCAGGTGCCGAGCTGGTCAATGACAGCAGTCGCGGGTTCGACATCGATGGCCAAAAGTTTTTTGCAGTGCGCCGCAGCGGGCAGGTTTACGTCTACATCAATCGCTGTCCGCACCGGGGTGTTGCCCTGGAGTGGCATCCCGACCAGTTTCTCGACCCCAGCAACAGCCTGATCCAGTGCGCCACCCATGGCGCACTGTTCCTGATCGAAGACGGTGAATGCGTCGCCGGCCCTTGCGCGGGGCAAGCCTTGACCAGCGTGGCCTGCCGTGAGGATGAGCAAGGGGTCTGGATCAGCCGTTAGCTGCCCGGAAACACGTCCAGGCGCCGGTCGACCAGCATTTCTTCGTGGCTCAACCGCACACCGTAAGCCAGCACCTCGACTCCACAGGCAATCGCCTCACGCAAGGCCTGCGCATAAACCGGATCGATTTCCTGCGCCGGGCGCACGGCCTCGATGTCGGTCAGGCAAACGCAGTACAACTGCACCGCACGAATACCGTCCCTGGCCAAGTGCGCCAGCTCCCGCAGATGCTTGGCGCCACGCTGGGTGACTGCATCGGGAAACGCCGCCACCGCCGTACCGTCGAAACCCAGGGTTACGCTTTTGACTTCGACGTAGGCCGGCCCTTCGGGGAAATCGAGGCGGAAATCGATACGACTGTTTTCCTGACCATAAGCCACTTCGCGCTTGAGCCCGGTAAAACCGTTCAGTTCGGTGATGACGCCCGCCCGCAGCGCCTCTTCAATCAAACCATTGGCGCGGGCGGTGTTCACGCAAAACAGCCGCCCTTGCGGGGTTTCACCGATCTCCCAGGTGCCAGGCAACTTGCGTTTCGGGTCGTTGGAGCGACTGAACCAGACCTGCCCGCCTTCGACCTGACAATTGAGCATCGAGCCTGTGTTCGGACAGTGAATGGTCAGCAGTTCGCCGCCAACGGTTTCGATATCGGCGAGAAAACGCTTGTAACGTCGGATCAGGCGCCCTTCTTCGAGGGGAGGATGGAAACGCATCAGCCTTGCCAGCTCCGCAACCCACGGGCAATGCGCTCGACCGCCTCCTGCAAACGCTCGAGATTTTGCGTATAGGCGAACCGCACATGATGCCCGGCCTGATATCGCCCGAAATCCAGCCCCGGGGTGAATGCCACATGTTCGGTCTCGAGAAAATGCTTACAGAACGCGAAGGCATCGCCGCCGAACTTGCTGATATCGGCATACAAGTAGAACGCCCCTTCCGGCTCCACGGCAATGCCGAAGCCCAATTCACGCAAGGCCGGCAGCAGGTAATCCCGGCGCCGGCCAAATTCGGCGCGACGTTCTTCGAGAATGCTGATGGTTGCCGGCTCGAAACAGGCCAATGCAGCGTACTGCGCCATGCTTGGTGCACTGATGTAGAGGTTCTGGGCGAGTTTTTCCAGCTCACCGACCGCCGCGTCGGGAGCCACCAGCCAACCGAGCCGCCAACCGGTCATCCCGAAGTACTTCGAAAAGCTGTTCAAAACGAATGCACTGTCGTCGACTTCCAGCACGCTGGCCGCATCGGTGCCGTAGGTCAGACCGTGATAAATCTCGTCGACCACCAGATGACCGTGGCGCTCCTTGATCGCGGCAGACAGCTTCGCCAACTCGTCGCGGGTCAGGATCGTGCCGGTCGGATTGGCTGGCGACGCCACCAGTGCGCCGACGCTGTCGTGGTCCCAATGACGCTCGATCAGACCAGGCGTCAATTGATAACGCACATCCGGACCGACCGGCACCAGTTGTGCCGCGCCTTCGACCAGTCGCAGGAAGTGCCGGTTACATGGGTAGCCCGGGTCCGCCAGCAGCCAGTGTTTACCGGGGTCGACCAGCAAAGCGCTGGCCAGCAGCAGCGCGCCAGAGCCGCCAGGCGTGATGAGGATGCGCCGAGGGTCGATGTTCAAGCCATAACGCTGCTGATAAAAGCCCGAAATGGCCTCACGCAGCTCCGGAATGCCGCGCGCGGCGGTGTAACGGGTCTTCCCCGCTGTCAGCGCAGCCTGGCCGGCCTGGATGATCGGTTCGGCGGTGGTGAAGTCCGGCTCACCGATTTCCAGGTGGATCACATCGTGGCCGGCCGCCTGCAATTCATTGGCCCGCGCCAACAGCGCCATGACATGGAAAGGTTCGATCGCGCGACTGCGGGCACTGTAGGGCTGAGCCATTGGCCTTCCTTCAACGGAAAAAAACCGATTCTACCCAAGCGCAGGAACGAGCGAGAACCTAAAGCGGTCAGAGGCCTTGTAACCCCGATCACAAACGACTCAAGCGCGCGCGCAAGGTTTGACTAAAATCAATAATTGAGCAGGTTCCAGAGCCACCAGACAACGGTTTGTCATCATTTGCAAGCACCCTGTGCCGCGAGCTCGACATCCGGGAGTAGCGCGGCCCGAGTTGATCTGGTAAGTTCGCCCGCTTGCAGCCGCAGGGCCGGCAGGTGTCGGTGATGGAGCAATCCTGCGCAGATGGATTACAAGAGTAGAGGCGGTCTATTTCATGTCCACCCAAGCAAAGCAGCAAAACCAGACGATCAGCGGCTTCGAGCCCTATGTTCAGAAAACCGGCGAAGAGTACATGGGCGAGCCCATGCGAAAGCACTTCACCAAGGTCCTGAATCAGTGGAAAAGAGAGCTGATGGAAGGTGTCGACAAGACCGTGGACCACATGAAGGACGAAGCGGCCAACTTTCCTGATCCGGCAGACCGTGCCAGCCAGGAAGAGGAATTCGCCCTCGAACTGCGTGCCCGCGATCGTGAACGCAAGTTGATCAAGAAGATCGACAAGACACTTCAGCTGATCGAAGACGAAGAGTACGGCTGGTGCGAATCCTGCGGCATCGAGATTGGCGTCAAGCGTCTCGAAGCGCGCCCTACCGCCGACCTGTGCATCGACTGCAAGACCCTGGCGGAAATCAAGGAAAAGCAAGTCGGCAAGTAATTGCGACTTGAACGAAGAACGGAGCGTGCGAACGCTCCGTTTTTGTTTCTGATGTTTTTTTGGCTTTAAATGTATTCATGACCGCCAACACCCCCTATATCGGGCGCTTCGCCCCCACCCCTAGCGGCCATCTGCACTTCGGCTCGCTGGTCGCCGCACTGGCCTCCTACCTCGACGCGCGCTCGGTGGGCGGACGCTGGCTGATGCGCATGGAAGACCTTGATCCACCCCGCGAGGAACCCGGTGCCCAGGCCGCCATCCTCAAGGCACTGGAAAGCTATGGCTTCGAGTGGGATGGCGACCTGGTTCGCCAAAGCGAGCGGCACGATGCCTATGCCGAGGTGCTCAATCGCCTGTTCAATCAAGGCCTGGCCTACGCCTGCACCTGCTCGCGCAAACAGCTGGAGCCGTATCACGGGATTTATCCGGGGCTATGCCGCAATGCCGGCCATGGCACTGACGATGCGGCCATCCGCCTGCGCGTACCGGAACTGGAATACCATTTCATCGACCGGGTGCAGGGCGAACATCGCCAACATCTGGGCCGGGAAGTCGGCGATTTCGTGATCCGCCGCCGCGACGGGCTCTACGCCTATCAATTGGCTGTGGTTTTGGACGATGCCTGGCAGGGCATCACCGATATCGTTCGCGGTGCCGACCTGCTGGACTCCACGCCCCGCCAGCTCTACCTGCAAGAACTGCTCGGCCTGCCTCAACCGCGTTATCTGCATATCCCGCTGATTACCCAGCCTGATGGCAACAAACTCGGCAAGTCCTACCGTTCGCCGCCGTTGACCGAGGATCAGGCAACGCCCCTGCTGCTGCGGGCGCTTCGGGCGCTGGGACAGAACCCGGGAACCGAACTGACGTATGCCACGCCACGGGAAGTGCTGAATTGGGGCATTGCCCACTGGGATGCCTCGCTGATCCCGCGCACACTGAGCCTGCCCGAGGCACAGCTATCGTGATCGCACTTGCAGTGGCGCGCCCATCCGTTACCATCGCCGCACGTTTTCGGGCACGCACATAAAAAAGAGAGGCCGGGATGTACATCTATCGCTTGGTCCTGCTTTTGGTAGTGGGGATTTACCTGTTTTCCCCGGCCATCATGGATTGGTGGATCGACGCCACTGGCGCCTGGTATCGCCCTTATCTGCTCTGGCTGATTCTGATCGTCGTGACCTTCATCCTGCAGAGCCAAAAAGATGCCGATGAGCTTTAGCCTGACCCAGATGATCCTGATCAGCGCCGCGTACCTGGCGGTGCTGTTCGGTGTGGCCTGGATCAGTGAACGGGGCATGATTCCCCGGGCGATCATTCGCCACCCGCTGACTTACACCCTGTCACTGGGTGTCTACGCCAGTGCCTGGGCGTTTTACGGCACCGTGGGCCTGGCCTATCAGTACGGCTACGGTTTTTTGTCCAGCTACCTGGGCGTTTCCGGGGCATTCCTGTTGGCGCCGGTGCTGCTCTACCCGATCCTGAAGATCACCCGCACCTACCAACTGTCGTCACTGGCGGACCTGTTTGCCTTCCGCTTCCGCAGTACCTGGGCCGGTGCGCTGACCACGATTTTCATGCTGGTCGGCGTATTACCACTGCTGGCCTTGCAGATTCAGGCGGTCGCCGACTCCATTGGCATCCTCACCCGAGAGCCGGTACAGCATCGCGTAGCCCTGAGCTTCTGCGCACTGATTACGCTGTTCACGATTTTCTTTGGTTCCCGCCACATCGCCACCCGCGAAAAGCATGAAGGCCTGGTGTTCGCGATTGCCTTTGAATCGGTGATCAAGCTGATCGCCCTCGGCGGTGTCGGGCTGTATGCGCTTTACGGCGTGTTCGACGGCCCGCAACAGCTTGAACTGTGGCTGCTGCAAAACCAGACCGCGCTCGCTGCCCTGCACACGCCCTTGCAGGAAGGCCCGTGGCGTACGCTGTTGCTGGTGTTCTTCGCCTCGGCGATCGTGATGCCGCACATGTATCACATGACCTTTACCGAGAACCTCAACCCGCGCTCACTGGTCAGTGCGAGCTGGGGCCTGCCACTGTTCCTGCTGCTGATGAGCCTGGCGGTGCCGCTGATTCTCTGGGCCGGCCTGAAACTCGGCGCCACCACCAATCCGGAATACTTCACCCTGGGCATTGGCATCGCCGCCAACAGCAAGGCTTTGGCCTTGCTGGCCTATGTCGGCGGGCTGTCCGCCGCCAGTGGCCTGATCATCGTCACCACGCTGGCGCTGTCCGGGATGGCCTTGAACCACCTGGTGCTGCCGCTGTATCAACCACCGGCCGAAGGCAACATCTACCGCTGGCTGAAGTGGACCCGCCGGGCGCTGATTGTCGCGATCATCATGGCCGGCTACGGCTTCTACCTGATGCTCGGTGCCGAGCAGGACCTGGCCAACCTCGGCATTGTCGCTTTCGTCGCCACGCTGCAGTTCCTGCCGGGCGTGCTCTCGGTCCTGTACTGGCCGACCGCCAACCGTCGCGGCTTCATCGCCGGCTTGCTGGCGGGGATCCTGGTGTGGCTGGTGACCATGCTGTTGCCTCTGGTCGGCAACCTGCAAGGCTTCTACATTCCGCTGCTGAACATGATCTACGTGCTGGACGACACCAGCTGGCACATGGCGGCGATTGCCTCGCTGGCAGCCAACGTGCTGATGTTCACCCTGATCTCGTTGTTCACCAACGCCAGCACCGAAGAAGCCAGCGCTGCCGAAGCCTGCGCCGTGGATAACGTTCGCCGCCCGCAACGCCGGGAACTGCACGCCGCCTCGCCCCAGGAATTCGCCACGCAACTGGCCAAGCCACTGGGTGCAAAAGCGGCGCAGAAAGAAGTGGAACAGGCACTGCGCGACCTCTATCTGCCTTTCGACGAACGCCGACCCTATGCCCTGCGCCGCTTGCGTGACCGCATCGAGGCCAACCTCTCCGGCCTGATGGGCCCGAGCGTGGCCCAGGACATGGTCGAGACGTTCCTGCCGTACAAGGCTGGCGGCGAAAACTACGTCACCGAAGACATTCACTTCATCGAAAGCCGCCTTGAGGATTACCACTCGCGCCTGACCGGCCTGGCCGCCGAGCTCGATGCCCTGCGCCGCTACCACCGCCAGACCCTGCAGGAATTGCCGATGGGCGTTTGCTCGCTGGCCAAGGATCAGGAAATCCTCATGTGGAACAAGGCCATGGAGGAACTGACCGGCATCGCCGCGCAGCGCGTGGTCGGTTCGCGCCTGAGTACCATTGCCGACCCATGGAAAGAACTGCTGCAAGGCTTCATCAATCTGCCGGACGAGCACTTGCACAAACAGCACCTGGCCCTCGACGGCCAGACACGCTGGCTGAACCTGCACAAAGCGGCGATCGACGAACCCCTCGCGCCAGGCAACAGTGGCCTGGTGTTGCTGGTGGAAGACCTGACCGAAACCCAGATGCTCGAGGACAAACTGGTGCACTCCGAGCGCCTGGCCAGCATCGGTCGACTGGCGGCCGGCGTGGCCCATGAAATCGGCAACCCGATCACCGGAATCGCGTGTCTGGCGCAGAACCTGCGCGAAGAACGTGAAGAAGACCGCGAGCTGAAGGAAATCAGCGGCCAGATCCTCGAGCAGACCAAACGCGTGTCGCGCATCGTCCAGTCACTGATGAGCTTTGCCCATGCCGGCAGCCATCAGCACAGCGACGAGCCCGTCTGTCTGGCCGAAGTGGCTCAGGATGCCATCGGCCTGCTGGCCCTGAACCGACGCAATTTCGAAGTGCAGTTCTACAACCTGTGCGACCCCGAACACTGGGTCGAAGGCGACCCGCAACGGCTGGCCCAGGTATTGATCAACCTGCTTTCAAACGCCCGTGACGCCTCGCCTCCCGGTAGCGCGGTACGGGTCAAGAGCGAAGCCGGCGAACACACGGTCGATCTGATCGTGGAAGACGAAGGCAGCGGTATTCCCTCGAGCATCATGGACCGATTGTTCGAACCTTTCTTCACCACCAAGGACCCTGGCGAAGGCACCGGTCTGGGCCTTGCACTGGTCTATTCCATCGTTGAAGAGCATTATGGACAAATCACCATCGACAGCCCGGCTGATGTTCAAAGCCAACGCGGCACCCGAATCAGGGTTACCTTGCCGCGTCATGTCGAAGCGACGTCCGCTGTGAACTGAGACCGTCGAGAGTATCGAATCAATGCCGCACATTTTGATCGTCGAAGACGAAACCATTATCCGCTCCGCCTTGCGCCGCCTGCTGGAACGTAACCAGTACCAGGTCAGCGAAGCCGGATCAGTGCAGGAAGCACAAGAACGCTTCACCATTCCCTCGTTCGATCTGATCATCAGTGACCTGCGTCTGCCGGGCGCGCCTGGCACGGAGTTGATCAAGCTTGCCCAGGGCACGCCGGTGCTGATCATGACCAGCTATGCCAGCCTGCGCTCGGCGGTCGACTCGATGAAAATGGGCGCGGTGGACTACATTGCCAAACCATTCGACCATGACGAAATGCTGCAAGCGGCCGCACGAATCCTGCGTGATCGACAAACGGTACAAACCGGCGGTGAAGCGGTTGCCGGCAAAGCCGCCAACGGCGCGGCGAAATCCGGTACCGACAACAGCAACGGTGAAATCGGCATTATTGGCTCGTGCCCACCGATGCAGGACCTGTACGGCAAGATCCGCAAAGTGGCACCGACCGACTCCAACGTTCTGATCCAGGGCGAATCGGGTACCGGTAAAGAACTGGTGGCGCGTGCCCTGCACAACCTGTCCAAACGCGCCAAGGCGCCGATGATCTCGGTGAACTGCGCGGCCATTCCGGAAAGCCTGATCGAGTCCGAACTGTTCGGCCACGAAAAAGGCGCATTCACCGGCGCCAGCGCCGGGCGCGCCGGCCTGGTGGAAGCGGCGGACGGCGGCACCTTGTTCCTCGACGAAATCGGCGAACTGCCACTGGAAGCCCAGGCTCGCCTGCTGCGCGTATTGCAGGAAGGCGAAATTCGTCGCGTGGGCTCGGTGCAGTCGCAAAAAGTCGATGTGCGCCTGATCGCTGCGACTCACCGCGACCTCAAGAGTCTGGCGAAGATCGGCCAGTTCCGTGAAGACTTGTATTACCGCCTCCACGTTATCGCGCTGAAGCTGCCAGCCCTGCGCGAACGTGGTGCGGACGTCAACGAAATCGCCAACGCCTTCCTGGCGCGGCAAAGTGCGCGAATCAACCGCACCGACCTGAAATTCGCCGCGGATGCCGAGCAAGCCATTCGTCACTATTCCTGGCCGGGTAACGTTCGTGAACTGGAAAACGCCGTCGAGCGCGCCGTCATCCTGTGCGAAAGCCCGGAAATTTCCGCCGAGCTGCTGGGCATCGACATCGAACTGGGTGACCTGGAAGACGACGAGTTCATTGGCCTGGCGCCCCAACAGGGCAACGGCAGTACCAGTAACAGCAACCACGAACCGACCGAAGACCTCTCCCTGGAAGACTATTTCCAGCATTTCGTCCTCGAACATCAGGACCACATGACCGAAACCGAGCTGGCCCGCAAGCTCGGGGTCAGCCGCAAATGCCTGTGGGAACGCCGTCAGCGCCTGGGCATCCCGCGGCGCAAGACCGGGGTGGCCAGCGAAAGCTGAACTGCACCTGTCTCATGTGCGGGTAACACGTGACATTGTGAAAAAACTGTTACCTCAGCTTTTTCACGTAACAGAAGCCGGGGCTTACGGTAACGAAGCCCCGGCTTTTTTTGGCCCTCGAAATACCTGTCGACCGGCCTAACCCCTTGTTTTATTGGGTTTCGCAAAAGTTGGCACGCACCCTGCTATATGTTTGGTACAAGAACAATAACAAGCAATGCACAAGACAATAAAAATAAGACGAATCGACTCACGCACAATAAAAACAAGACGGCGAGAGGCGCAGCTAACTGATTCTTTTGGAGAGGCGTTGTATTTGGGGCTTGCCCCACGACCAGGCCGAGAACAACAAAAAACTGTCTTAAGACAGAGCCTGTACTGGTTGGATCGAAAGATCACTGCAATTCAGCGACCAAAGCAATCCGTTTGCTCTTGGCTCCCGATTGGGAGGGTCATGAAGGAAAGCTTCATGGCGAGGGCACTCAACAAAAACAAGAAGCCCGAAACCAAAAATAAAAATAGAGCATGCAACTACTTCTTGGGGAGCTTCGGCTCCCCTTGTGGTTTCCGCGATTCGGAAATCCTCGCAAATCGGCTCGTTCCAGCCTTGAATCCTGCGGCCTACAGCTCATATCTGCTGTGTCCTACACCATCCCCCGACTAAATGCTAGAATCCCCGCCCATCATGCGGTCATTCTTCTGTTATGGCCGAATATTCCTTCAAACAGTGCATCCCATGCTGAAGAAGCTGTTCCAGTCATTCCGTACTCCCAAGCGTCCTACGCAACACATTCGCAGCACGCCTGAAGTGCTCAACAGCGGCCAACACTCGCTGCAGAAGGCGCAATTCAGCCGTTACGCGGTGAATATCGTTGAACGCCTGCAGAACGCCGGTTATCAGGCTTACCTGGTTGGCGGTTGCGTGCGCGACATGCTGCTGGGTATCACACCGAAAGATTTCGACGTTGCCACCAGCGCTACACCCGAGCAGGTACGGGCCGAATTCCGTAACGCGCGAATCATCGGGCGCCGGTTCAAGCTGGTGCACATCCACTTCGGCCGCGAAATCATCGAAGTCGCGACCTTCCGCGCCAATCACCCGCAGAACGAAGACGAGGAAGACAGCAATCAGTCTTCGCGCAACGAAAGCGGGCGCATCCTGCGCGATAACGTCTACGGCACCCTGGAAGAGGACGCACAACGTCGCGACTTCACCATAAATGCCTTGTATTACGATCCGGTCAGCGAACGCATCCTCGACTACGCCAACGGCGTACACGACATCCGCAATCACCTGATCCGCCTGATCGGCGATCCGACGCAACGCTACCAGGAAGACCCGGTACGTATGCTGCGGGCCGTGCGTTTCGCCGCCAAGCTGAACTTCGGCATCGAAAAACACAGCGCCCTGCCGATCCGCGGCCTGGCGCCGATGCTGCGCGAGATCCCGTCGGCCCGCCTGTTCGAAGAGGTGCTCAAGCTGTTCCTCTCCGGCCATGCCGCCGATACGTTTGAAATGCTGGTCGACCTGCAGTTGTTCGATCCACTGTTCCCGGCCAGCGCCGAAGCACTGGAATACAACCCGACGTACACCCACACCCTGATCAGCGAAGCCCTGATCAATACCGACCTGCGGATCAAGCAGAACAAACCGGTAACTCCGGCGTTCCTGTTTGCAGCCCTGCTCTGGCCTGCCCTGCCGGCCCGCGTCCTGCGCCTGCAGGAACGTGGCATGCCGCCGATTCCGGCGATGCAGGAAGCGGCGCACGAGTTGATTGCCGAGCAGTGCCAGCGCATCGCGATTCCGAAACGCTTCACCATGCCGATCCGCGAGATCTGGGACATGCAGGAACGCCTGCCACGCCGCAGCGGCAAGCGTGCCGATCTGTTGCTGGACAATCCGCGCTTCCGCGCCGGCTACGACTTCCTGCTGCTACGCGAAAGCGCTGGCGAGCAGACCGATGGCCTGGGCGAATGGTGGACGGACTATCAGGACGCCAACGAAAGCGAGCGTCGCGACATGATTCGCGACCTCAGCGGCAAGGACGAAGGCACCGGCGCCCCGCGCAAGCGTCGCCGCAGCGGTGGTTCCAAGCGCAAACGCGCTGCCGGCGCTTCGAGCACCACGGGCGAGTAATCCATGGAACGCATCTACATCGGCATGGGCAGCAATCTGGCTGACCCCGCCGAACAATTGCGTAGCGCCGTCGAGGCGCTGGCGCACTTGCCACAAACGGAACTGGTCGGGGTATCCGCGTTTTACCAAAGCGACTCGCTACTACCCGGACAACCGCGCTACACCAATGCGGTGGCCGCTCTAGACAGCACGCTGGCGCCGCTGGACCTTCTGGATGCCTTGCAGGCCATCGAAAACGGCCAGGGTCGCGAACGCCTTGAGCGCTGGGGGCCGCGCACGCTGGACCTCGACATCTTGCTGTTCGGTGATCGCCTGATCGACGAACCGCGCCTCAAGGTTCCCCATTACCACATGCAGGAACGGGCCTTCGTTCTGTATCCGCTGGCGGAACTGGCACCTGCAGATCTGCGCCTGGCCGATGGCCGCGAGCTAAGTGAATTACTCGCAGCCTGCCCGTTCGTCGGGTTGGAACGCCTGCCCCCGACATGACACAAATCCCTCTGTGGGAGCGGGCTTGCTCGCGAAAGCGGTGTACTAATCAACATTAATGTTGAATGTGATGCCCCCTTCGCGAGCAAGCCCGCTCCCACATTGGTTTTGTGTCGCGCACAAGATCCGCTGCTGAATCGCATCAGTTACCCCGGTAACACCCCACCCGTAACAATGCGGTAACACACGCAATTGACTTCCCTCGTTCTCCTCACGACTATAGGCGTCCCGCTGCCGCCTACACGGCGTTCAAGGGCGCAATCCAGGCCTTAAAAGCACGACGAAAGAGCGTGCGCCTGTATTCAACGAAGAATCACGCGCGTTACTCGCAGTAGTTTCCACAGCGCCTGAATGAGGAACTTTTCATGCCAGCCATCACCCTGACCACCCTGCAAGGTCTGAAGCAAAAAGGTGAAAAGATCACCATGCTGACCTGCTACGACGCGACCTTCGCCCACGCCTGCAACCAGGCCGGCGTCGAAGTGCTGCTGGTGGGCGACTCCCTCGGCATGGTTTTGCAGGGTCACGACAGCACCTTGCCTGTCACCACTGCAGAAATGGCTTATCACGTGGCCGCCGTCAAACGCGGTAACAGCGATGCCCTGATCCTCGCCGACCTGCCGTTCATGGCCTACGCCACCACCGAGCAAGCCATGATCAACAGCGCCCTGTTGATGCAGGCCGGCGCGCACATGGTCAAGGTCGAAGGAGCGTTGTGGCTGGCCGATTCGATCCGCCTGCTGGCCGAGCGCGGCATTCCTGTCTGCGCGCACATGGGCCTGACGCCGCAGTCGGTGAACATCCTGGGCGGCTACAAGGTCCAGGGCCGCAATGAAAACCAGGCGCGGCAGATGCGTGCCGACGCGATCGCCCTGGAACAGGCTGGTGCGGCAATGCTGCTGCTCGAGTGCGTCCCGAGCGAACTGGCGGAAGAAATCACCCAGGCGGTGAAGATTCCAGTGATTGGTATTGGCGCCGGCAATCGCACCGATGGCCAGGTACTGGTTCTGCACGACATGCTGGGCCTGTCCATTACCGGTCGCATGCCGAAATTCGTGAAAAACTTCATGACCGGCCAGACTAGCATCGAGGCTGCATTGAATGCCTACGTGACTGAAGTCAAAGCGGCAACATTCCCTGGGATCGAACACGGATTTTCTGCATGAACACCGTAAAAACCGTACGCGAACTGCGGGCCGCCGTGGCCCGTGCCCGGAGCGAAGGCAAGCGCATCGCCTTTGTGCCAACCATGGGCAACCTGCACAGCGGCCACGTGGCGCTGGTAACCAAAGCCTCCCAACGGGCGGACTTCGTGGTTGCGAGCGTTTTCGTCAACCCGCTGCAATTCGGTGCTGGCGAAGACCTCGACAAGTACCCGCGCACCCTCGTCGCCGACCAGGAAAAACTGCTCCAGGCCGGTTGCCATCTGCTGTTTGCCCCCACTGTTGAAGAGATGTACCCCGACGGCATGGCCGGCCAGACCCGCGTCAGCGTCCCGCAATTGTCCGAAGGCCTGTGCGGCGCCAGCCGTCCAGGGCATTTCGAAGGCGTGGCGACGGTGGTCAGCAAGCTGTTCAATATGGTCCAGCCGGACCTGGCGATTTTCGGCGAGAAAGACTTCCAGCAACTGGCGGTGATTCGCGCGCTGGTTCATGACCTGAACATGCCGATCCAGATCATCGGCGAGCCCACTGTTCGCGCAACCGATGGCTTGGCGCTTTCGTCGCGCAACGGTTTCCTCAGCGAGGAACAACGCGCTGTGGCACCAGTGGTTTATCGCACACTGAATGCGATCGGCGAAGCGATCAGGCAGGGCGAACGCGACTACCCGGCGCTGATCGGCACCCAGATCAAACAGCTCGAAGCAGCCGGCCTGCGTCCTGACTATCTGGAAATCCGCCACGCCCTGACCTTGCGCCCGGCGACGGCGCAGGATCGTGACATGGTGATTCTGGTGGCGGCGTTCCTGGGGACAACGCGGTTGATCGACAACCTGCACTTGAACCTCGACGCGCCAAACTAAACACTCTTTAGCCCTGTGGAGTGAGTCTGTGGCGAGGGGGCTTGTCGGACCGCCGCACCGCCCCGTTGGGCTGCGAAGCGGCCCCAAACTTTCGAGCGTTTCCGAAATTTTGCCAGTGCTACGCACTGGAACGGGGGCAAGCCCCCTCGCCACAAAAGTACACTTCAAACCCTTCGCTTCATTCGTAT
The DNA here is from genome assembly GCF_019956275.1 of Pseudomonas sp. GL-RE-26. Classification (NCBI taxonomy): domain Bacteria; kingdom Pseudomonadati; phylum Pseudomonadota; class Gammaproteobacteria; order Pseudomonadales; family Pseudomonadaceae; genus Pseudomonas; species Pseudomonas sp. GL-RE-26. The sequence continues at coordinate 70,114 of NZ_JAHBDI010000015.1, read as the reverse complement.
TGCCGCCCACAACCCCTTCGGGCAAACTGCCCGCCGTTCGATTCCGACCTGGGAAATACTCATGCACGCCATCATGCTCAAAGCCAAGCTGCATCGCGCCGAAGTCACCCACGCAGTACTCGATTACGAAGGCTCCTGCGCCATCGACGGTGAATGGCTGGACCTGTCCGGCATCCGTGAGTACGAACAGATCCAGATCTACAACATCGACAACGGCGAGCGCTTCACCACCTACGCCATCCGTGGCGAAGAAGGTTCGCGCATGATCTCGGTCAACGGCGCCGCCGCGCACAAGGCCAAGGTCGGTGATCGCGTGATCATCTGCGCTTACGCTCATTACAGCGAAGCCGAACTGCTCAACTTCAAGCCGCGCATGCTCTACATGGCACCGGGCAATGAACTGAGCCACACCAGCAACGCCATTCCGGTCCAGGTCGCCTGATCCGAGTCCTGTCTCTTCCGTTTGTCGGACCATTCCTAACTTCGATGTTAAAAAAGTACCGGAAACAGGTCAGACAAAGTCAAGACAGATCATTGCGCGGGGTTTACTGTAGTCGCCCTGCGCCATGAAATCGTGTCGACGCAGTTGACCGGAACGCCCACCCACAGCGCTCCGGGATTTTTAGTGTTCAAAAGGCCGTTCAAGTAATAAGGAAACCCGCAGCGATGGCGTATTACCGCACTCCTCACGACGTTACCGCTCTGCCTGCCTGGCAAGCGTTGAATGACCACCGCCAAGCCATGCAGGATTTCAGCATGCGCGAAGCCTTCAATGCCGATCCGCAGCGTTTTACTCAATTCACCCTCAGCAGCTGCGGCCTGTTTCTCGACTATTCGAAAAACCTGATCAACGCCGAGACCCGCAATCTGCTGGTGGGCCTGGCCAACGAAGTCGACCTCAAGGGCGCGATCAAGTCGCTGTTCGATGGCGAAATCGTCAACTCTTCCGAAGGTCGTCCGGCCCTGCACACGGCACTGCGCCGCCCGGTTGGCGACAAGCTGTCGGTCAACGGCGTCAACGTGATGCCCGAAGTGCACAAGGTGCTGAACCAGATCACCGACCTCGTCGGCCGTATCCACGACGGTCTGTGGCGCGGTTACACCGAGAAGCCGATCACCGACGTGGTGAACATCGGCATCGGCGGCTCGTTCCTCGGCCCGGAACTGGTATCCGAAGCCTTGCTGTCCTACGCCCAGAAAGGCGTGCGCTGCCATTACCTGGCGAACATCGACGGCAGCGAGTTCCACGAACTGACCATGAAGCTGCGCGCCGAGACCACGCTGTTCATCGTCTCGTCGAAATCCTTCAACACCCTCGAAACCCTGAAGAACGCCCAGGCTGCCCGTGCCTGGTATCTGGCCCAGGGTGGTTCGGAAGCCGAACTGTATCGCCACTTCATCGCGGTATCGAGCAACAACGCCGCCGCGGTAGCCTTCGGCATCCGCGAAGAGAACATCTTCCCGATGTGGGACTGGGTTGGCGGGCGCTACTCGCTATGGTCGGCCATCGGCTTGCCGATTGCCCTGGCCATCGGCATGTCGAACTTCAAGGAATTGCTGTCCGGTGCCTACACCATGGACCAGCACTTCCAGAGCGCACCGTTCGAACAGAATATGCCGGTGCTGCTGGCCCTGCTCGGCGTGTGGTACGGCAACTTCTGGGGCGCGCAAAGCCACGCGATCCTGCCGTACGATCACTACCTGCGTAACATCACCAAGCACCTGCAACAGCTGGATATGGAATCCAACGGCAAGAGCGTGCGCCAGGACGGCAAGCCAGTGTCCACCGACACCGGGCCGGTGATCTGGGGCGGCGTCGGCTGCAACGGTCAGCACGCCTACCACCAGTTGCTGCACCAGGGCACCCAACTGATCCCGGCCGATTTCATCGTGCCGATCGTCAGCTTCAACCCGGTGTCCGACCACCACCAGTGGCTGTACGCCAACTGCCTGTCCCAGAGCCAGGCTCTGATGCTCGGCAAGACCCTTGGCGAGGCCGAAACCGAGTTGCGCGACAAAGGCATGACTGACGCCGAAGTGCAGAAACTCGCGCCGCACAAGGTGATCCCGGGCAACCGTCCGAGCAACACCCTGGTGGTCGAGCGCATCAGCCCGCGTCGCCTCGGCGCACTGGTGGCAATGTACGAACACAAAGTCTTCGTGCAAAGCGTGATCTGGGGCATCAATGCCTTCGACCAGTGGGGTGTGGAGCTGGGCAAAGAGCTGGGCAAAGGCGTCTACAACCGCCTGGTCGGCAGCGAAGAAACCCCGGCCGAGGACGCCTCGACCCAAGGGCTGATCAATTACTTCCGTGGTCGTCACCGCGGGTGATTTGAAAGCACAACCCACGGGATTTGGATCAATCCGAATCCTGTGGGCAAAAACAATCCCCTGTGGGAGCGAGCTTGCTCGCGATGAAGGACTGTCAGTCGACAACCATGTTGACCGCCATGCCCTCATCGCGAGCAAGCTCGCTCCCACAGTGGTTTATGGTGTTCTCTCATTCTGCGGCGAGCCAGTCCCCAGGCCGATTGGCGACTGACTTGAACCCTTTGACCACTCGGCGCATCTTTATCCTTGTCGCAAAACAAGAATAAGGAACCGTCATGTTCGATATCAGCACGTTCCCCAAAGCCGATGCCGTCCGCCGGGCCGCACAATTGAGTCAAGACGACTATCAGCGCCTGTACCGCCAATCCGTCGAACACCCCAGCACCTTCTGGGCCGAACAGGCCACGCGTTTTCTCGACTGGAGCGCGCCTTGGGAAACCGTCCAGCGCTACAACCTGAAGACCGGTGAAGCCAGCTGGTTTGCCGGTGCGCAATTGAACGTCAGCTACAACTGCATCGACCGGCACCTGGAGAAACGCGGGGATCAGGTCGCCATCATCTGGGAAGGCGACGACCCTGCCGACTCCACCTCCATTACCTACAAAAAACTGCATGAAAACGTCTGCCGCCTGGCCAACGTTCTGAAAAGCCGTGGCGTGAAAAAAGGCGACCGCGTGTGCATCTACATGCCGATGATTCCCGAAGCGGCCTACGCCATGTTGGCCTGTACCCGCATCGGTGCGGTGCACTCGGTGGTGTTCGGCGGCTTCTCCCCGGACTCGTTGCGCGACCGCATTCTCGACGCCGACTGCCGCACCGTGATCACGGCCGATGAGGGCGTGCGCGGCGGCAAGGTCGTGCCACTTAAGCAGAACGTCGACAAGGCGCTGCAAAGCTGCCCGGACGTGAACACCGTGCTGGTGGTCGAGCGCACAAAGGGGGAGGTGAACCGGGTCGAAGGACGGGACATCAAGTACCAGCAAGCCCTGAGCGAAGCCAGCGCCGTTTGCCCACCCGAGCCGATGGACGCCGAAGACCCGCTGTTCATCCTCTACACCTCCGGCAGCACCGGCAAACCCAAAGGCGTGCTGCACACCACCGGTGGCTACCTGCTGCAAGCAGCGATGACCTTCAAGTACGTGCTGGACTACCGCGACGGCGAAGTCTTCTGGTGCACCGCCGACGTCGGCTGGGTCACTGGCCACAGCTACATCGTCTACGGTCCGCTGGCCAACGGTGCGACCACGCTGATCTTCGAAGGCGTGCCGAGCTACCCGAGTACCTCGCGCTTCTGGCAGGTGATCGACAAGCACCAAGTGAACATTTTCTACACCGCCCCGACGGCCCTGCGCGCACTGATGCGCGAAGGCCCGGAACCGTTGAAGCAAACATCCCGCGCCAGCATCAGGCTACTCGGTACGGTCGGCGAGCCGATCAACCCGGAAGCCTGGGAATGGTATTTCCATGCGGTCGGCGAAGAGCGTTGCCCGATCGTCGATACCTGGTGGCAGACCGAAACCGGCGGCATCATGCTCAGCCCGCTGGTCAGTGCCCAGTGGATCAAGCCCGGTTGTGCGACACAACCGATATTCGGCGTGCAACCGGTGCTGCTCGACGAGCAAGGCAAGGAAATCAAGGGCGCCGGCAGCGGCGTATTGGCCATAAAGTCCAGCTGGCCGGCGCAGATCCGCAGTGTCTATCGCGACCCGCAACGCATGGTCGACACCTACTTCAAGCCCTACCCCGGCTACTACTTCACCGGCGATGGCGCGCGGCGCGATGAAGATGGCGACTACTGGATCACCGGGCGCATCGACGATGTGATCAATGTGTCCGGCCACCGTATCGGCACCGCCGAAGTGGAAAGCGCCCTGGTGCTGCACGAGAGCATCGCCGAGGCCGCTGCGGTAGGTTACCCCCACGACATCAAGGGCCAGGGCATCTATGTCTTTGTCACGCCCATGAACGACGTCGAAACCAACGATGAGCTGAAGAAGGAATTGCTGGCCCTGGTCAGCCAGGAAATCGGCAGTTTCGCCAAACCGGACTTGATCCAGTGGGCGCCGGCCTTGCCGAAAACCCGCTCAGGCAAGATCATGCGGCGCATTCTGCGCAAGATCGCCTGCAATGAACTGGACAGCCTGGGCGACACTTCGACCTTGGCTGACCCGAGCGTGGTACAAGGCTTGATCGATAAACGCCTGAATCAATGACGTGCCTTTGTAGGAGCAGCCGGTCGACACTCGATTGCTCGCGATGAACTCAAGCGCGCCGCGTGTATTCAGGAGAAACGCGTTACCGTTAACGACCATTGCGAGCAATCGAGTGTCGACCGGCTGCCCCTACAGAGTACCTATGGAATTCATCCGCACCCGCATCGAAACCCAGATCATGAGCCTGACCGGTTTGTCTTTGGGCAAACTCGACCTGGAAAACCCCAAGGGCGACCCCGGGCTGTTCGGGCCGGACTCGGTGAGCTGGCAAGTCCATGGCGATTTCAGCAGCATGCTGATCGGTGGCATCAGCGCCCTGATGCTGCAGGCCCTGCATCCTCTGGCATTGGCCGGGGTCTGGGACCATTCGAACTTTCGTGAAGACATGCTCGGCCGCTTGCGCCGCACCGGGCAGTTCATCTCCGGCACCACCTTCGGTTCTCGAAAGGATGCCGACTGGTTGATCGAAAAAGTCCGCACCATCCATTTGCAGATCACCGGCACGGCACCGGACGGACGCGCCTACGCCGCCAGCGATCCCCAATTGTTGACGTGGGTGCATGTGGCGGAAGTCAGCAACTTCCTCGCCGCACATTTGCGCTATCGCAATCCGCACCTGTCGCCGGTCGATCAGGATCGCTACTACGCTGAAATCGCCCTGGTCGCCGAGCGCCTCGGGGCCCGGGATGTGCCCCGTTCGCGGCAGGAAATTGCCGACTACCTTGAGCGCATGCGTCCACAGTTACTGTGCGACGAACGCAGTCGTGAAGTCCTGCGCCTGTTGCTGAACGCCCCCTCCCCCAGTCGCCTGGCCAAGCCTTTCGGCGGTCTGATGATGCAGGCCGGGATCGATCTGCTGCCGGACTGGGCCAGCGACATGCTCGGCGTCAGCCAGAACCCGCTGCAACGCAAGCTGATCCGCGCCAGCGTCAATCGCAGTGCGCCGATGCTGCGCTGGGCGGTGCGTAATGGATCGGTGCAGCGGGCTAAACGACGGATGGGGTTATTGACCTGAACACAACTTCTTGAATGTGATCATCTCTGTGGCGAGGGAGCTTGCTCCCGCTCGAGTGCGTAGCGCTCGTAAAAAAACCGAAATGTGCCGGGATTTTGGGTCCGCTTCGCAGCCCAGCGGGAGCAAGCTCCCTCGCCACAGGCAAGCCCCTCATCTCTGTTCCACAGTGTTAAACTCCCGCGCCCATTTCCCTCCTGCAAGGCGCCCAGCATGTCTTCCTTGAATCAGGCGCTGCGCGCCGCCCTCGAACGTCGCCAGGATCTGCTGGCGGAGTTGCACAGCCAGGGTACCGATTGCTATCGCCTGTTCCACGGCAGCCAGGAAGGTGCCGGGGGCCTGACCATCGACCGCTATGGCCCGCAACTGCTGGTGCAAAGTTTCCACCAGGCGCTGGAGCGCGAGACGCTGCTGCAACTGCACGAAGCGATCAATCAACACCTGGGTTTTGAAACCCTGCTGGTCTACAACGACCGCTCCCGTGGCAATTCGCGCATCGACCGCGAAGACATCGTTTACCGCGCCGACGAAGCCGCCCTGCAAGACCTGGTCGGCCACGAATGGGGCCTGAACTATCGGGTGCGCGGTCGCCATGTCGGCCAGGACCCGCTGCTGTTCCTCGACCTGCGCAACACCCGCGGCTGGGTCAAGGATCACAGCAAGAACAAGAGCGTGCTGAACCTGTTCGCCTACACCTGTGGTGTCGGCCTCAGTGCCGCCGCCGGTGGCGCGCGCGAGGTGTGCAACCTGGACTTCGCCGAAGGCAACCTGGCGGTCGGCCGGGAGAACGGCCAACTCAACCCGCAGTTGCCGACCATGGAATTTATCCAGTCCGACTACTTCCCGGCCATTCGCCAACTGGCCGGCCTGCCGATCAGCCAGCGCCGCGGGCAAAAACTGCCGAGCTATCAGCGCCTGGAACAGCGCCAGTACGATCTGGTGCTGCTCGACCCTCCAGCCTGGGCCAAGAGCGCATTCGGCACCGTCGACCTGCTGCGCGACTACCAGAGCCTGCTCAAACCGGCCTTGCTGACCACCGCCGACAACGGCGTGCTGATCTGCTGCAACAACCTGGCGAAGGTCAGCATGGACGACTGGCGCGAGCAGGTTTTGCGTTGTGCAGAAAAGGCCGGGCGGCCGGTGCGTGAATGGACCGTGATGAAGCCAGGCGCCGATTTTCCGTCGATGGATCAGCAACCACCACTGAAAACCCTGATCCTGCAGTTCTGACCGTTGTGGGAGAAATCTGAAAAATCCTGAACAGGCCAATCACTTCGGAACCGGAAACGCATGCCATACTCCAAGGCACTCCGATTCAGACAGATGAAGCCGCACATGCACAAAGGATTGATTCGCGCCATCGGCGCCTTGTTGACTGCTCTGGCCCTCTACAGCTTGCTGGGTTTTCTGATTTTACCGGGTGTCGCATTGCGCGTTGCCAACCAGCAACTGACCAACTACGCCACCACACCGGCGACCATCCAGCGGATCGAATTCAATCCGTTCAGCCTTGAGCTTACCCTTTGGGGCTTGAACATCGGCGAACCCGGCAAGGAGCAGGTCGGTTTCGAGCGGTTGTACGCCAACCTGCAATTCGACAGTCTGTGGACCAAGGCGGTGCACCTGTCCGATGTCGAACTGGACAAGCCCAAGACCGAAATCCTGTTCAGCAAGGACGGCAAACTCAATCTGCTCGGGCTGTTCAAACTGCCAGCGAGCGAACCCACGCCGGCCGACCCTAATGCCAAGCCGTTTCCGCTGCGCATCGAGCGGATCAAACTGGCGGGCGGCGCCGTGCACTTTGAAGACGCCCGGCCCAGCGAGCCCATCGAGTTTCTCTACGACACACTCGATTTCGAGCTGAAGAACCTCAGCACCCTGCCCGATGACAGCGCCGACATGACCCTGGTGGCCGTCGGCCCCAATGGCGGACAGATCGACTGGACCGGCAACTTCAGCCTGATCCCGATCGCCTCCGAAGGTAAGCTGAAAATCACTGATGGCAAGATGAAAGCCTTTTGGCCCTATGTGCGCGATGCCGTGCCACTGGATCTCGAAAACGGCGTCATGAGCATCAGCACCGACTACAAACTCAACCTGGCCAAGGAAACCGAGCTGCTGCTGAACAATGTAGCGGTCAGCATCGCCCCCTTCGCGATCAAGGCGCCGGATGGTCGACCGCTGGTAAAGCTCGAGCGCCTGGACGTCAGCGAAACCACCGTGGACCTGGCCAAGCAGCAAGTGGTGGTCGGCAAGATCCGCAGCCACAAACTGGAAACCTGGGCCGCGCTGGAATCGGACGGCCAACTCGATTGGCAGAAACTGTTCGCCAGCCAACCGTCAAAACCCACCGCCAATGCCAAGGCGGATGCCGAACCGACCAGTACTCCGGCGGCGGCAGACTCACCGAAACCTGAACCGGCCGCCCCAGACAAACCCTGGCAGGTGCTGCTCAAGGATGTGCAACTGCGCGACTACCAGGTGCATCTGGCTGACCGCAAGGCACAACCCGCCGTCGCTCTGGAACTGGGTCCGCTGAACCTCGACCTGCAAAACTTCGACAGCCTCAGCGGTTCACCCTTTACCCTCAAGCTCGATACCGGCGTGGGCAAGCAAGGCAAGATCATGGCCGACGGCGAGGTCAACCTGGCCCCGGTCAGCGCCAGACTGAAGGTACAGACCAAGGACATCGACCTGCGGGTTGCCCAGTCCTACATCACGCCGTTCATTCGCCTGGAACTGCGCAGCGGCATGCTGGGCAGCGATCTGGCAGTCAACCTGAAAAGCACCGAGCCCCTGGCGTTCAACGTCACCGGCCGCGCCCAGGTCGATCAGTTGCATACCCTGGACACCCTGAAAACCCGCGACTTCCTCAAGTGGCAACAGGTCGTGGTCGAAGGCCTGAACTATCAGCATGGGGACAGCCTGTCGATCGACAAGATCAACCTGTTCCAGCCCTATGCGCGCTTCATGATCAACGATGATCGCACCACCAACATCGATGACCTGCTGATTCCGCAGCCGGCGGACTCCGGGGCAAAACCGGCGGCAAGCAAACCGGCCAGCAACGAAAAACCGCTGGGCATCCACATCGGCGGGATTTTCATCAATGATGGTTCGGCCAACTTTGCCGACTTCAGCCTGACCCCGAACTTCGCCACCGCCATCCAGCAACTCAACGGGCAGATCGGCACCATCGACAGCCGCCAGCCGAAACCGGCCAGTGTCGACGTCAAGGGCAAGGTCGATCGCTACGCGCCGGTGACCATCAAGGGCTCGGTCAATCCGTTCGACCCGATGGCCAGCCTCGACATCGCCACCAGCTTCAAACGCGTGGAACTGACCACGCTGACGCCCTACTCCGGCAAGTTCGCCGGCTACCGTATCCGCAAGGGCCGGCTCAATCTCGACCTGCACTACCAGATCACCAAGGGTCAGCTCAAAGCCGAAAACAAAGTGGTGGTAGAACAACTGCAACTGGGTGAAAAAGTCGACAGCCCGGATGCCGTGAGCCTGCCGCTGAAACTGGCCATTGCCTTGCTCAAGGACGTCGACGGCAAGATCTCCATCGAACTTCCGGTCACCGGCGACCTGAACAACCCTCAGTTCAGCGTCATGCCGATTATCTGGCAGACCCTGCGCAACCTGGTCGTCAAAGCCGCGGCAGCACCGTTCAAACTTATTGGCGGGCTGGTCAACGGTGGTGGCTCGGAAGACCTGGGCAGCGTTTCATTCGCAGCGGGTTCCAGCGAATTGGGCAAGGACGCCGAAGGCGCCCTGGACAAACTGTCCAAGGCGCTCAAGGAACGCCCAGCCCTGCGCCTGGAAATCGAAGGCACCGCCGCCCAGAGCAGCGATGGCCCGTTGATCGCCGAACAACGCCTGGAGCGTGAGTACCAGTACAACTACTACAAAATGCTCCAGCGCCGCGGTGACAAGGTCCCGGCCCAGGCTTCGTTGCTGGAAGTGCCGGACGGAGAAAAAGGCCCGCTGCTCGAAGGTATCTACCGCACCCGCCTGAAAACCCAGCCCCCTGCCGAATGGAAGGACCTGGGCAAGGAAGAGCGCACCGCGAAAATGCGCGCCGAGGTGATCAAGTTCTGGAGCTCCAGCGACGTGCTGTTGCGTCAACTGGGCCAGGAACGCGCCAGCAGCATCAAGGATTATCTGGTCGACAAGGCCCAGCTGGAAGATGACCGGGTGTACTTCATCGACGCCAACCTGGGCGAGGCGCAAAGTGACGGCCGCGTGGTGACACCAATGCATCTGGATGCCGAGTGATGAATCGGCGGCTGGCAGGCCTGGTTCTGGTGCTCTGCGCCAGTCAGGCTTGGGCGGCCGATACCCTGCGCTGTGGCAGCCAGTTGATCAGCGTCGGCGATCGCTCGAGTGAGGTCCTGCAGAAATGCGGGGAACCGGTCAGTCGCGACTTGCTGGGGTACAAGCGCAGTGCAGATCGGCGCGAGGAGTTTCAGGTCGAGGAATGGACCTACGGACCGAATGGCGGGATGTATCAATACTTGCGGTTCGAAGGTAATCGGCTGAAACAGATCACCAGCAAACGCAGCAATTGATTAGCACTATCCAATGTGGGAGCGGGTTTTCAGCGCTACACATAAAACAGGCCCCGGCAAAAGTGCGCGGGGCCAGTGACGGCCACATCCTTATGGCCCTTCACATGAACACTCAGGTTGCAACAGACGTATGACTCAGCCCGTCTGTCGCGCCTTCTCCCGGTCCAGGCGAGAAGCCTTGTCTTACTCGGCTTTGAGGCCGTCAGCGGAGACCGCCTTGACGCCTTTGATTTTCTTGGTAATGGCCACTGCGGTGGTTTTCTGAGCTTCAGTAATGGCGACCGTCGACGACAGCGATACAACACCCTTGTTGGTTTCAACTTTGATGTCGGTACCTGGAATGCCTTTTTCAGTCATCAGGTCACTTTTAACTTTGGTGGTGATCCAGGTATCGGAAGTAGCTTCTGTAGCCTTGGTCATTTCACCCGCCGCCAGGGTCATTGGAGCCTGGGTGGCTTGAGTGGTCTGGGCGAATGCCGCGTTTGCCATGGTCAGGGTCAGCGCGGTAGCAGTAGCGGCAGCGATAGCGAACTTCTTCATACGAGTAACTCCTGTTTTTCGGAAAGTCTGCCGGGTGTCTTGTCGGCAGGGTTACCTAGGATATTGCGAACGTTGTGCCAACTTCTAAAAAGAGAGTAAAACCTTATTAATCAACAAGTTACAAAATCATCCAATTTTCGGAATCATGCAAAATGCACGAGAACCCCAACCACTGCATGCAAGTTGCGGGTTTATGGAAAGTTCCTAAGATGCTGAAATTTCTGAGCTTTATCTGCGGCATTTGACGACGGGTCGACAAACAGGAAAATCCCCGCAAAAGCGGGGACTTGATTCAGCAATTCATGCCGCAGAACCGGAACACCCTTTAGGCAGGTAATCCTGGGAAACGCTGCTCTTGCATGACCAGCCTTTGTCTTCGTCCCGTGTCAGTGTGACGGTTTTGCCCTGGACCACCCCCGGGGCATTGTGCAACGTACAAACGATTGATCCCGCTCCCGCCGGCGTTGTAGCCGTCACAGACAGGGTGCAGTGGTTGGTCGATGTCTCGCCGGCAGGCGCCACGTTGGCAATTGTCGGGGTTTCCCCCTGGCTGATCACATCCTCGAATGGCACCTTCATTGCAGTCAGCTCGGCCAGCGCCGCCGTGACCTTGGCCCGGGCCTGGTACTTGGAATACATCGGCAGGCCCAGTGTTGCCAGGATCCCGATGATCGCCACCACGACGAGCAACTCGATCAGGGTAAAACCTTTCTGATTGTTCATGTACAAGCTCCATGCATGAGTCGAAGGCTCATGACCTGCCCCATGGCAGCACAGCCTGTGCCAAGGCCAGAAGCCCCTGTTGGCAGGGGGCATGGTGTCCGCAAAGCCCTTACCTACTACCAGGATTAGCACTATCTGACGTTTTTTGTCACCTCACCCTGGCGGGTTTGGCCCCGTCCCTTGACTAGGCTATAAGAGCAATTCAATCGGAATACCCAGGACTGAACATGGCGGTCAAGGCAGCGAAAATCAGCGTGTATGCATGGGAAGGCATCGACCGCAAAGGCACAAAAGTGACCGGCGAACTTAGCGCTCAAAACCCGGCGCTGATCAAGGCGAAGCTGCGCAAGCAAGGCATCACTCCCGGCAAGGTCCGCAAAAAAAACCATTCGGTGTTCAACATGGGCAAGCGCATCACGGCCCAGGACATTGCCCTGTTCACCCGGCAAATGGCGACGATGATGAAGGCCGGCGTGCCGTTATTGCAGTCCTTCGACATCATCGGCGAAGGCTTCGACAATCCGGCCATGCGCAAGCTGGTGGACGAACTGAAACAGGAAGTTGCGGCGGGCAGCAGCTTCGCCGCCGCCCTGCGCAAGAAGCCCCGGTATTTCGATGAGTTGTATTGCAACCTGGTGGATGCCGGCGAACAGGCCGGTGCCCTCGACACCCTTTTGGAACGGGTCGCAACCTACAAGGAAAAAAGCGAAAGCCTCAAGGCCAGGATCAGGAAAGCCATGACCTACCCGCTGGTGGTGGTGTTCGTCGCGGCGATTGTCACCGGGATTCTGCTGGTCAATGTCGTGCCACAATTCGAATCGGTGTTCAAAGGCTTTGGCGCCGAACTGCCGGCCTTCACCGTGATGGTCATTGGCCTGTCGCAATTCATGCAGACCTGGTGGTGGGTGGTCCTTGGCGCGCTTATCACGATGACCTTCGGCGTGCGCCACGCCCTCAGGACATCCCCCGCCTTCCGTGACCGGTTGGACACCTCGCTGCTGAAACTGCCGCTGGTGGGCACCCTGATGCACAAGTCCGCCGTGGCCCGGTTCGCCCGTACACTGTCGACCACTTTCGCTGCCGGCGTGCCGCTGGTGGAGGCCCTGGAATCAGTGGCCGGTGCGACCGGCAATGTCGTGTTCAAGCGCGCGGTACTGCGCATCCGGCAGGACATCTCGACCGGCATGCAATTGCATTTCGCCATGCGCACCTGCGGCGTCTTTCCGAACATGGCGATACAAATGACCGCCATCGGCGAAGAGTCCGGCACCCTGGACGCTATGCTCGACAAAGTCGCGGGGTTCTACGAAGACAACGTCGATAACATGGTCGATAACCTCACCAGCCTGATGGAGCCATTCATCATGGTGGTGCTGGGTGTTATCGTCGGTGGACTGGTAGTTGCCATGTACCTGCCCATCTTCCAACTTGGCTCAGCGATCTGACATGCCCTTGAATGAAATCCTGATTCACTCTGCGCTGGCCTTTGTCCTTCTCGCAGGCATCACCGGCCTGCTGGTCGGCAGTTTCCTCAATGTTGTGATCTGGCGCCTGCCGAAAATGCTCGAACGCGACTGGCGTGAGCAGGCCCATGACATTCTCGGGCTGCCTGGCGAAACGCCGTTGCCGACCTATAACCTGTTGCTGCCCCACTCCCAGTGCCCGCACTGCGGTCACCGAATCCGCGCCTGGGAAAACATCCCGTTGCTCAGTTATGTATTTTTGCGCGGCCGCTGCTCAGCCTGTGCGGCAGCGATCAGCCCGCGCTATCCGTTGACCGAACTGGCCTGCGGGCTGTTGTCGGCGTTTGTTGCCTGGCACTTCGGCTTCGGTTGGCCGGCCGCCCTGGTGCTGGTCCTGAGCTGGGGGTTGCTGGCGATGAGCCTGATCGACGCCGAACATCAGATATTGCCGGACGTACTGGTGCTGCCGTTGATATGGCTGGGGTTGATCGTCAACAGTTTCGGCCTGTTCGTGTCGTTGCACGAGGCGCTTTGGGGGGCGATCGCCGGTTACAGCCTGCTGTGGTCGGTGTTCTGGCTGTTCAAGCTGACCACGGGCAAGGACGGCATGGGCTACGGTGATTTCAAGCTGCTGGCGATGCTGGGCGCCTGGGGTGGCTGGCAGATTTTGCCGCTGACCATCCTGCTGTCCTCGCTGGTGGGTGCCATTATCGGGCTGATGCTGCTGCGCTGGCGTAATGCAAAAACCTCGACGCCGATCCCTTTCGGCCCCTATCTGGCCATTGCCGGCTGGATTGCGTTGCTCTGGGGTGGTCAAATAACCGACCTCTATTGGCAGTTTGTCGGTTTGAAATGAATAGCCCTGTGGAAAAACCCTGGATTCTCGGCCTGACCGGCGGCATCGGTAGCGGCAAAAGTGCGGCCGCCCAACACTTCATCGATCTGGGCGTGCATGTGGTCGACGCCGATCATGCCGCTCGCTGGGTAGTGGAACCCGGCCGCCCGGCACTGGCGCAAATCGCCGAGCACTTCGGCCCCGGCGTGTTGCAGGCCGACGGGCAACTGGACCGCGCCGCGCTACGCAAATTGATCTTCGAGGTGCCTGAAGAACGCCGCTGGCTCGAGGCCCTCCTGCATCCGCTGATCGGTGAGGAGATCGCTCACCACCTGGCGCTGGCAAAATCGCCTTATGCGATTCTGGTTTCGCCGCTGCTGATCGAGTCCGGGCAATACGCCATGACCCAACGGGTGCTGGTGATCGATGCCCCCGAACAATTGCAGATCGAACGTACCCTGCAACGTGACCAGACCAGCGAACAGCAAGTCCAGGCGATCCTCAAGGCCCAGTCCAGCCGCCAGGATCGCGTGAGCCATGCCGACGACGTCGTGGTCAATGACCGCGACCTTGCCTGGCTGCACAGCGAGGTTGAACGCCTGCATCACTTTTATCTTTCTTTGCGTGGAGGCCAGTCATGAGCCAACCAACAACTGTCGAATGCCCAACCTGTGGCGCCCCCGTGGAATGGACCGCCGAGAGCAAATTCCGGCCATTCTGCTCCGACCGCTGCAAACTGATCGACCTGGGTGCCTGGGCGTCCGAAGAGCACAAGATTCCAGTGGCTCCCGATGCCGAGGACGAGATGTTCAGCGGTGACTTCGACCCGCGCCACTGATCCATCGAGAAGGCGATTCCAGGTTTTGATGTGGATCAGGACTTGGGATCGTCGTCTTTCCAGGGGGCCGAGAGGTAGCGGGTGCGGTTGAACGTCTCCAGCCATTCCGGGCAGAACACCACCAGCGCACTGACGATCATGCCGTTGATAAACGCTTCGGGAAAAATGATCAGCCACAGGTAACCGACAAAATCCTCAAGCCAGTACGGCATCTCGAAACGCTCATCGAACCATAGCAACCACAGCGCCAGCAGCAGGCACAGCAACGCCGACAGCGCGGCGGCAAAGAATCCGGAAACGAAGATATACACGAAGGGATTCCGCGGCTGCGCACGCTCCACCAGAATGGCGCAGCACTCGGTGACCAGCACCGGCAGCGCAATCAACAGCGCGCCATTGACCCCGACCGCCGCCAGGTCCTGTCGGCCGAGCAGCACCAGCCCCGTTTGCGCAACCAACCCGCCGACCAGCGCCAGCGGCCAGTCCAGCAGTAGCGTCACCGCTGTCATGCCGATGAAATGGTAAGACACGCCGGTATCAAAGTCGCGCCGCACCAACCACAACAGAAACAGCGCAAACACCGTCCCGAACAGCAGATGCTGGCGACGGCTGTCGGTGAACAGTTCAACCCACGGCGCGCGACAGATCGCCCAGATCAACACCGGCACATAGATCAGCCAGCCGACCGCAAGGGTTTGCGATGACAGCAACTCTGCACCGATCATGGCTACGCGCGCCTCCCAGGCGAAGAACAACAGACACTCAGTCTACACCGCCGCTCGTCTGCCCTTCGACTTCAGGCCCAATGCCTCGGATCGTTCATCACCGCGTCATGTTCGGCGAACAGTTTCGGTAGCTCTGACTTGAGAAAGTCCACCCAGGTGCGGACCTTGGCATCGAGAAAGCGTCGCGAAGGATACAGCGCATACACATTGCGTTCGCGCAGGCGCCATGCAGGTAACACGCGCAGCAAAGTACCGTCGTTCAAGGGTCGCGTCGCGGTGTAGAACGGCAGCAGGCTGATGCCCATGCCCGCTTCCGAAGCCTTGACCATCGACTCGGCAACATTGCACTGAAAGGTCTTGGCCGGGCTGACGGCATGCTCGCCGTGCGCGTCCTGGAACAGCCATTGATCGCTGTACAACGGGTCGAGCATGCGCAGGCATTGATGATCGCTCAGCGCCAGCGGCTGCTGCGGCACACCCCGGCGTTGCAAGTAAGCCGGGGAAGCACAGGGCACGCTGTAGATCTGCCCGATGGCCTGCGCAACCATTTGCGAATCGGCCAGTTCGGGAGCGATCGAAATCACCACATCGTGCCCCTCCTCCAGCGGATCGGGATTGCGCTGCGACAAGGTCAGTTCGAACACCACATCGGGATAAAGCTCGCTGTAGCGGGCGATCAACGGCGTGAGCAGCACACCCAGGCCGTTCATGCTGTGCACCCGCAGGCGTCCGGCCGGATTGATATGAGCGCCACGGGCCTCGGCCGTCGCCTCATCCATGGCATCGACGATTTGCCGGCTGCGCAGCAGCAAGCGCTCGCCGGCGTCGGTCAGGCTCAAGCGCCGCGTGGTGCGTTGCAGCAGACGCGCCTGAACATGCTCCTCCAGATCCGCCACCAATCGGGATACCTGCGCGGTCGACAGATCCAGCGCATCGGCAGCCCCGGTGAAACTGGCGCAGTCCACCACGCGGATGAACACGCGCAAGTTGTTAAGCACATCCATAAGCCTCCTTCGAGCGGTGATTGTTACGTTTCATGTAAGGCTGCATCCGCCGTTCGCCCCTTTATCCGTGGGTGGCAAAGACTAAAATTCAGACATCGAAACCGACACGGAGCACGCCAACATGAAAACGTTGATCAGCCTGTTGCTGACCGTCATCGCCACCTCGGCCATGGCCGCCGACAACGACCCCCTCGCGGTCCTGTACAACCCGGCGCAGCCACTGGACATCGCCAAGGTGGTTTCTGTGTCCGACACGGCGACAGCGTGCGGGGTTGTACCGGCGACCATGGAGTATGTCGATCATCAGGGCCAGACCCACCGCGTGACGTACAACGTCATGGGTGATTGCACCAGCAACCTGTGATCAAAGGGCTCACAGCAAGGTCCACGTGTAGCTGAGGATCAAGCGGTTCTCGTCGATATCACTGCGGTAGTTTGAACGCGCCATCGCGTTGCGCACGCGAATGCCCAAACCTTTGAGGCTGCCGCTCTGCAGCACATAGCCGATGTCCAGGTCACGTTCGCGGTCCTTGCCTTCAAAGCCCTTGCCGGTATCGACATTGTTGCCGCTGATGTAGCGCACGGTACTGGTCAGCCCCGGTACGCCGAGCGCCGCGAAGTCGTAGTCGTAGCGCGCCTGCCAGGAACGTTCATCGGTGAAGGCGAACTCGTAGGTCGGCACTTCGTTGCCCAGTGGTGAGATGTTGGCAAACACCCGTGGGAACGCACTGTCGCCGAACATGCCTTGATAGCCGACGTAAAACGTATGGCCGCCACGCTTGGCGGACAGCAACGAGAAGAACGCCTGGTTGTCGATGTTGCCCAGCAGTTTCTTGCCGTCCTCGCGCGAATCGTAGTAACCGAGATTGGCGCCGAGGATCCAGTCGCCCACCGGCTCACTGTGCTTTAAACCCAGAAAACGCTGGTTGTAGATATCTTCCAGTTGCCCGTACCAGGCGCTGACCGAGCTGCGCTTGTCATTGAAGGCATAATCAGCGCCGGCAAAATTGAAACCGTCGCTGCTGACCTGACGCTGCGGTACGTGCCCCAGCATCGCTTGCATCTTTTCGTCGCCAGCTTCGTTGCGCAGGCTGGTTGAACTCAAGTGCCCCCCCTGCAGCGTCAGGCCATTGATCTCGTTGGAAGTGATGCTTGCGCCCTGATAACTCGGTGGCAGCAGGCGAATATCGCTGAATGCCAACACCGGCAGATTGGGTTGCAACTCACCGACTTTCAGCTCGGTTTTGGAGTAACGCATCTTCAACGCGCCTTCCAGACGGCTGTAGTTATCCGCCGCGTGGCCGTCGCTCTGCACCGGTAGCAAACCGGTATTGGTCCGGTCCGGGGCGCTGTCGAGCTTGAGGCCGAGCAAGCCGATGACGTCCACCCCAAACCCGACGGTGCCCGGGGTGTATCCGGACTTCACGTTGAGGATGAAACCCTGGGCCCACTCTTCAGCCTTCGATTGCTGGTTGGCGCCGACGATGTCGGAATAGTCGCGGCTGAAGTAGTAATTGCGCGCCTGCAACGTCGCGGTGGTGTCTTCGATAAAACCTTTTTCAGCGGCCATCGCGCCTGTGGAGAAACTCGAGACGACAGCCAGGGACAACGCAGAACCGGTTGTTGGGAAAATCTGTTTCATCGTTTTTCTCTTATTGTTATTGATCGACTGGTTGAAGGACTTCAGTTGCAGTGGATTTGCGACGGGGGACGGAACGACGGGCGCTCAACAGCACATGGGTGACCATGCCGAAAATCAGCCCCCAGAACGCCGCGGACAAACCGAACAGCGACATGCCCGAAGCCGTGACCAGAAAGGTCACCAGCGCGGCTTCACGATCGCTCGGCACCGCCATCGCGCCCGTCAACGCGCCGGCAATGGCGGCGAACAAGGCCAGCCCGGCCAGCGCCGCGATCAACTCTTTGGGGAATGCTGAAAACAGCGAGACCAGCGTGGCGCCGAAGATCCCCAACAGCAGGTAACACAGGCCGCCGACGACCCCGGCCACATAGCGTTTGCGAGGATTTTCGTGGGATTCGCGACCGGTGCAGATCGCCGCTGTGATCGCCGCCAGATTCAGTCCATGGCAACCAAACGGCGCCAGCAATGCCGTGCCCAGCGCGCTACTGGCGATGATCGGGCTCGCCGGCGTTGGATATCCGCTGGCCCGCAGCACCGCCATGCCGGGCACGAACTGACCGGTCAACGCCACCATCACCAGCGGCAAGGCGATGTTCAGGATCGCGCCCAAGCTGAACTCGGGCGTGATCCACACCGGCGCGGCCAGGCCGATCACCAGCGCTTCACGATGCAAATCACCGGTGAACGCGGCAATCGAACAGCCCACCAGCAGCACCATCATCACTGCATAACGCGGCATCACACGCTTGCAGATCAGGTAGCAGGCAAACATCGCCAGGACCAGCAACGGCTTGCGCTGCATCGACACGAACAACCCGGTGCCGAAACTGAACAGGATCCCCGCCAGCATCGCCGCCGCGATGGCTGCAGGCAGCTTGCTGATGATCCGGTCGAAAGCCCCCGAGATGCCAACCACGAAAATGATCAGGCTGCTGACCAGATAAGCCCCCACCGCCTCTGCCATGGAGATGTCCGGCAACAGCGTCACCAGCAACGCCGAGCCCGGCGCCGACCAGGCGATGATCACCGGAACGCGATAGCGCAGGCTCAGACCGATACCGAGCACGGCGCTGCCAATGGAGATCGCCCAGATCCAGGACGACAACACTTCCCGCGAAAGATGTGCCGCTTCTGCCGCCTGAAAGATGATCACCAACGGGCCGGCGTAGGAAATCACCGTGGCAACGAATCCAGCCACGGCGGCTGACAACGAGAAGTCCTGGAAAAACGCTTTCATGATTCAGGCACCGGTCGCTGACAACGCAGGGTTGACGCCAGCAGCGCTGCGTCGGCTGCTGATGGCGAACACGGTCATGGCCAGGGCCGCCACCGCACCGGGCAAGGCAAACGCCATGAAGTTCAGTTGCAGGGGCAAGCTGATCCCGAGCAAGGCACCACCCAGCAGCGGACCGACGATGGCCCCGTTGCGCCCAATGCCCGACGCCCAGCCCAGACCGGTAGAGCGAATCGTCATGGAATAAAACTGCGCGGCGCAGGCGTACAAGAGAATCTGCGAGCCAATGGTGGTGGCACCCGCAATGGCGATCAGCAGGTACAACACCGGCATCGGGCTGTTGAAGCCCAACAGGGTTATCGACACCGCCGCCATGGCGAAAAACACCGCCAGCACTCTCGGCAGATTGAGTTTGTCGCCCAGCACCCCACCACCGACCGCGCCGAAGATCGCCCCGAAGTTCAACACCAGCAGGAACGACAGGCTCGAACCCAAGCTGTAACCGGCGTTGGCCATCAGTTTCGGCAGCCAGGAACTCAGCGCGTACACCATCAACAGGCAGCAGAAAAACGCCAGCCAGAGCATCAGCGTGCGCAGCGCACGGCCTTCACGGAACAACTGCAACACTGGTGTGCCGGTGCCTTTCACTTCGGCCATGTGCAATTGATCAGTGGTTTGCGCGACGTAGGCCGGATCGATGCACTGAAGAATGTTGCGCGCCTCTTCATTACGCCCCTGACGCAACATGAAGCCCACCGATTCGGGCAGGAAATACATGATCAGCGGCAACAACAGCAACGGCAGGATCGCCACGTAAAACACCGACTGCCAGCCGAAACTCGGGATCAGCACAATGCCCAGGCCGGCGGACAGCATGCCGCCCACCGAGTAACCGCTGAACATGATCGCGACCAGCGTGCTGCGGATTTTTTTCGGCGCGTACTCGTTCATCAGTGCCACGACGTTAGGCATCACGCCGCCAATGCCGAGACCGGCAATGAAGCGACACAGTCCGAACTCGGTGGGGTTTCGGGCGAAACCATTGAGCACGGTGAAACCACTGAAGAGCATCACGCAGATCGTGATGGCTTTCTTGCGGCCGATCCTGTCGGACAGCGGTCCGAAGAACAGCGCGCCGAACATCATGCCGAACAGTGCATAGCTGCCCAGGGCACCAGCTTGCAGAGGACTGAGCCCCCACTCTTTCATCAGCATCGGCAGGACCACGCCGTAGATCACCAGATCGTAACCGTCGAAGATGATGATCAGGGCACACCAGAACAGCACCATCCAGTGAAAGCGGTTGAAGCGAGCGTTGTCGATAACCTCATGTACGTCGATCTTGCGCATGGCATATATCTCTTGTTGTTGTTTTTTTAGAGCGGCGGTAACACGGCTTACGTCCGTACAGCCGAGGGTAGAGCCGCCCGATACGTGGCAATAGCCAATGAGCGCAGATCACTATCCGTTTTGTGCAGGGCCCTGGAACGGGCATGGGAACGGAAGGCTATGAGCCTCTCCGACAAATTGTCTTCTTTGCGATCACATTTGAACGCTAAGCTTGGGCCTATGGATGACTCAGATTATTTACGCCTGCTGACCATCGCGGCCGAGCAAGCCAACGCGTTCCTGTCCAATGCCCGCAAATGGGAGCGTGAGCGTTGGGTTTGCCAGCGCCTGCTGCAAGGTTTGAACATTCCCTATCGCGCCGATGAGTTCGCCCCCGCCGGGGAGCCGCCGGATGTGTTGTTTCGCGATGCCAGTTTCGAGGTGTTCTTCGTGCTCGACGAGGGGCGGCGCCTCAACGATGAATGGCGCGACGAACTGAAACGCCGACGCAGTGCGTTTTCCCTGAGCCAACTGGTGCGCCGCGAGGCCAAGCCACGACGCATCCCCGCCAACGAGTTCTTGCTGCGATTGGCGCCGACCTTGCGCAAAAAAGCACACAACTATAAAGAACGCGGCATGGATCTGGGTGAGCTGGACATCATTGCCTTCGCCAGCCTCAAACGCGAAGTGCTGGACCTCAACAGCCATTTCCCGCCGCCGACCGAATACCTGCGCCAGGGCTGGCGTTCGCTGTCATTGGTTGGGCCGACATTCGCCCGCGTGCTGTTCGCTCACCCGGATGCGCCGGACTTCTTGCGCAGCAACCTGGGGCGCAGCATTGTGTTCGACGTCGGGATCAGCCTGTGAGCCTCGAGCCTTTCCCCGGTCAGCAGCTAAGCTTCGTTCACAGCTGAATAATTTCCCTGTAGCTTCTACACATTCAGCAACGTCTACTCCTGACGAGGCCCGATATGACCAGCCGCCTGAACCCCGACGACCAAAAGCATGTCGAAGAGTACCTGCAGTTGTCCCAGCACCAAGTCGAGCGCCGGCCTTTCCGGCCGTGGATGCTCCTTGTACTGGTATTGGCAGTGACCATTGGTCTGGGCCTGTTGAGCCGACTTATCAGTTACCTGACGCTATGAGCTGCCTTGCGCTCGCGAAGGTACTGACACCGATTTCTTTTAGCCTTGCGAGTTATCCTTATGTCCCATCGTATTGTCATTGTCGGCGGCGGCGCCGGCGGTTTGGAGTTGGCTACCCGCCTGGGTAAGACTCTGGGCAAGCGCGGTACGGCCAGCGTGATGCTGGTCGACGCGAACCTCACCCACATCTGGAAACCGTTGTTGCACGAAGTGGCGGCCGGTTCCCTGAACTCTTCCGAAGACGAACTCAACTATGTCGCCCAGGCCAAATGGAACCACTTCGAGTTCCAGCTGGGGCGCATGAGCGGGCTCGATCGCGCGAAGAAAAAAATCCAGCTGGCCGCTACCTACGACGAAGCCGGTCTGGAGCTGGTGCCAGCCCGTGAAGTGCCTTACGACTCGCTGGTGATCTCCGTCGGCAGCACCACCAACGATTTCGGCACCCAGGGCGCAGCTCAGCACTGCCTGTTCCTCGACACCCGCAAACAGGCCGAGCGTTTCCACCAGCAACTGCTCAATCACTATTTGCGCGCTCACGCCGGTCAGACCGATACGATCGAGCAAATCAGCGTGGCCATCGTCGGCGCCGGTGCCACCGGGGTCGAACTGGCCGCCGAACTGCACAACGCCGCCCATGAATTGGCAGCTTATGGCCTGGACCGGATCAAACCGGAAAACATGCACATCACCCTGATCGAAGCCGGTCCACGGGTGCTGCCGGCGCTGCCGGAGCGCATTGGCGGGCCTGTGCATAAAACCCTGGAGAAGCTCGGGGTCAACGTCATGACCAATGCAGCGGTCAGCGAAGTGACGGCCGACAGCCTGATCACCGCCGACGGCAAAGTGATCAACGCTAGCCTGAAGGTCTGGGCCGCGGGGATTCGCGCACCGGGTTTCCTCAAGGACATCGATGGCCTGGAAACCAACCGCATCAATCAGCTGCAAGTGCTGCCAACCCTGCAAACCACTCGCGACGAGAACATTTTCGCCTTCGGTGACTGCGCCGCCTGCCCGCAACCGGGCAGCGACCGCAACGTGCCGCCACGCGCCCAGGCCGCTCACCAACAGGCGTCGTTGCTGGCCAAATCGCTGAAACTGCGCATCGAAGGCAAGGCGCTGCCGGAGTACAAGTACACCGATTACGGCTCGCTGATCTCGCTGTCGCGTTTTTCGGCTGTGGGTAACTTGATGGGCAACCTCACCGGCAGCGTGATGCTCGAAGGCTGGCTGGCGCGGATGTTCTACGTGTCGCTGTACCGCATGCACCAGATGGCGCTGTACGGGCCGTTCCGCACGGCAATGCTGATGCTGGGCAGCAAGATCGGGCGCGGGACTGAGCCACGCCTGAAACTGCACTGATATAAAACTGCGAGCCTGCTCGCGATAGCTGTCTGTCAGATGACATTGATGTCGACTGTAAAGACGCCTTCGCGAGCAGGCTCGCTCCCACAGTTGTTTTTGCAGTACGCATGAGAACTTTTGGACAAAAAAAATCCCCGTATCTTTCGATACGAGGATTTTTAATATGGTCGGGGTAAGGGGATTCGAACTCCTGACATCCTGCTCCCAAAGCAGGCGCGCTACCGGACTGCGCTATACCCCGGTAAAAAAAAGGCACCCTTTGAAAGGCGCCTTCTTCGATCAGCGCTTTTGGCCTCTGATCTTAAGATTCGATTCCAGCGCTAACTGGTTTCAAAAATGGTGGGTCGTGTGGGATTCGAACCTACGACCAATTGGTTAAAAGCCAACTGCTCTACCAACTGAGCTAACGACCCAAAAATGGTCGGGGTAAGGGGATTCGAACTCCTGACATCCTGCTCCCAAAGCAGGCGCGCTACCGGACTGCGCTATACCCCGGTTTGAAATTGGCTCCGTGACCAGGACTCGAACCTGGGACCCAATGATTAACAGTCATTTGCTCTACCGACTGAGCTATCACGGAACTACACATTTCAATTTACAACTTTGAAGCTTTACTGCGTTCTCTTCGACCCGTTCGCATCGCTGCGTTCGTGTGTCTGAGGCGCGCTATTCTACAATCTTCAGCACCTCTGTCAACCCCCTAAATTGCTTTCAAGTTAATGATTTGCAACTTATTTTGGATTCCTGCTTGGGGAGCGGAAACCCTGGCGGGTGACTTACTGCGGGGCGCACTTTACAAGCATTTTCCTTTGAGTTCAACAGCCTAACGAAAAAAAGGCCTCGTAATGCGAGGCCTTTTCGATTTTGCTGCCGTTTTGGATCAGACGAAGACGATTTCGTCGTTTTCCACCACGCCGTGAGCGGTATCGCCCGGCATGAATCGACCGGACAGAATCAGCTGTGCCAGCGGGTTCTCGATCCAGCGCTGGATAGCGCGCTTGAGCGGCCGTGCGCCGTACACCGGGTCGTAGCCGACCGCGATCAGCTTGTCCATGGCTTCAGGGCTGAGCTCAAGCTTCAGCTCGCGCTCGGTCAGGCGACTGCGCAGACGCCCCAACTGGATCTCGGTAATACCGGCGATCTGATCCCGCGCCAATGGCTCGAAGATCACCACTTCGTCGACCCTGTTGATGAACTCCGGCCGGAAGTGGCTGGAAATCGCATCCATCACCGCCGCACGCTGCGCCTCACGGTCACCGACCAGTTCCTGGATCTGTACCGACCCCAGGTTGGAGGTCATGACAATCACGGTGTTCTTGAAGTCCACCGTACGGCCATGGCTGTCGGTCAGACGACCATCCTCCAGCACTTGCAGCAAGATGTTGAACACATCCGGGTGCGCCTTCTCGACTTCGTCCATGAGGATCACCGAATACGGCTTGCGACGTACGGCCTCGGTCAGGTAACCGCCCTCTTCATACCCCACGTAGCCTGGTGGCGCACCGATCAAGCGAGCCACGGAATGTTTCTCCATGAACTCGGACATGTCGATCCGCACCATCGCCTCTTCAGTATCAAAGAGGAACTCGGCCAGCGCCTTGCACAGCTCGGTTTTACCGACACCGGTCGGGCCGAGGAACATGAACGAGCCGCTCGGGCGATTCGGGTCGGACAACCCGGCACGGGAACGCCGCACAGCGTTGGAAACCGCAACCACCGCTTCGTCCTGGCCGATCACACGTTGGTGCAACAGGCTTTCCATTTTCATCAGCTTTTCGCGCTCGCCTTCGAGCATCTTCGACACCGGGATACCGGTCCACTTCGACACGACTTCGGCGATCTCTTCTTCAG
This sequence comes from Pseudomonas sp. GL-RE-26, assembly GCF_019956275.1. NCBI lineage: Bacteria > Pseudomonadati > Pseudomonadota > Gammaproteobacteria > Pseudomonadales > Pseudomonadaceae > Pseudomonas > Pseudomonas sp. GL-RE-26. The sequence continues at coordinate 45,293 of NZ_JAHBDI010000015.1, read as the reverse complement.
TCACCTTGCTGCGCAGCAACTGGTTTTCGGCTTTGCCATGCTGGTCGACCATTTGCAGGCTGCGTTCCAGGTCCGGGATCACCCCGTACTGCAACTCGGCCATGCGGTTCAGGTCGCCTTTGCGGCGGGCCGCTTCCAGTTCCTGACGGGACTGTTCGATCTTCTGCTGAATCTGCGCAGAACCCTGGACTTCGGCTTTTTCCGAGTTCCAGATTTCTTCGAGATCCGAGTACTCACGCTCATGACGAGCGATTTCGTCCTGCAATTTTTCCAGACGCTTCTTCGCCGCGTCGTCGCTTTCTTTCTTCAGCGCCTGGGATTCCACCTTCAGTTGAATCAGGCGACGCTCCAGACGGTCCAGCACTTCCGGCTTGGAGTCGATCTCCATGCGGATGCGGCTGGCGGCTTCATCGATCAGATCGATGGCCTTGTCCGGCAACTGCCGGTCAGTGATGTAGCGATGGCTGAGCTTGGCTGCGGCAATGATCGCGCCGTCGGTAATCGCCACCTTGTGGTGAACCTCATAACGCTCCTTGAGGCCACGCAGGATGGCGATGGTGTCCTCTTCGCTCGGCTCATCCACCAGCACTTTCTGGAAACGTCGCTCGAGAGCGGCGTCCTTCTCTATATATTGGCGGTACTCGTTGAGCGTGGTCGCACCGACACAGTGCAGCTCACCGCGGGCCAGGGCCGGTTTGAGCATGTTGCCGGCATCCATCGAGCCTTCGCCCTTACCGGCGCCGACCATGGTGTGCAGTTCGTCGATGAACAGGATGATCTGCCCTTCCTGCTTCGACAGTTCATTGAGCAGGGACTTCAGGCGCTCTTCGAACTCGCCGCGATACTTGGCACCGGCAATCAGCGCCCCCATGTCCAGGGACAACAGACGTTTGCCCTTGAGGCCATCCGGCACTTCGCCATTGATGATGCGCTGAGCCAGGCCTTCGGCGATGGCGGTTTTACCCACGCCAGGCTCACCGATCAGCACCGGGTTGTTCTTGGTACGACGTTGCAGCACCTGGATGGTCCGGCGAATTTCATCGTCACGGCCGATCACCGGATCGAGCTTGCCGTCTTCGGCGCGCTTGGTCAGATCGACCGTGTACTTATCCAGCGCCTGACGGGACTCTTCGTGGTTAGGGTCGTTGACCGCCTCGCCACCGCGCAGGTTGTTGATCGCATTTTCCAGGGCTTTCTTGCTTACGCCCTGGCCCAGCAACAGCTTGCCGAGCTTGCTGTTCTCGTCCATGGCGGCGAGCAGCACCAGTTCACTGGAGATGAACTGGTCGCCCTTCTGCTGGGCCAGGCGGTCGGCCTGGTTGAGCAGGCGCGCCAGATCCTGCGACATGTTCACGTCACCGGTCGGGTTCTGGATTTTCGGTAGCTGGTCGAGCTCTTTGGTCAGCTCTTTACGCAGGCTGTTGACGTCGAAGCCCACCTGCATCAACAGGGGCTTGATCGAGCCGCCCTGCTGTTCGAGCAAGGCTTGCATCAAGTGCGCCGGTTCAATGGCCGGATGATCGTGGCCGACAGCCAGGGATTGGGCATCGGACAACGCTAACTGCAATTTGCTGGTTAAACGGTCTATACGCATGGGTCACCTTCCTTTTGAGCAGGCCGGACCTATAAAACATCCTGAATGGAGAAACCTGCCAGATACCACAATAGATGTGGTCGATTCTGGGAGTTTCAAGCGTCGGGACGTTGATGCAGGTCAGGCAAGTCTAGCGGTCGAGCCAGATCAGGGAGGCGAAGCGGCCGGTGCGAGGGGCACGGCGGTAAGAAAAGAAGCGCGGATCGGTCACGGTGCAGAATCCGCCGCCATAGACAGCGGTGACGCCGCGAGCTGCCAGACGCAGGCGCGCAAGCCTATAGATGTCGGCCATGAACTTACCGGAGTTTTGGCTCGGTACAAAGGCCTCTGCCGCCTGCGGCAACTGCTGCACGAAGGTTTCACGCACTTCAGGGCCGACTTCAAAGGCTTGCGGACCGATAGCCGGGCCAAGCCAGACCAATACCTCGGCAGGCGGTATCGCCAGACTGTCGAGAGTGGCCTCCAGCACGCCCGCCGCCAACCCGCGCCAACCGGCATGAGCTGCAGCAACGCGGGTGCCGGCACGGTCGCAAAACAGCGCAGGCAGGCAATCGGCCGTCATCGCCGCACAGGCGACGCCCGGCGTTGATGTCCAACTGGAATCAGCCGTATCCACCCGACCAGGATCGGCATGGGCCACGACAATGCCGTGGACCTGCTGCAGCCAGGCCGGTTGAATGGAGAAATGATCGGTAAGACGACGGCGATTCTCGGCAACAGCTTCAGGGCTGTCGTCGACATGATCGCCGAGGTTGAGGCTGTCGAACGGCGCCAGACTGACGCCGCCCGCACGGGTGGTGACGCAGGCTTTGACCCCGGCCGGCGCGGGCCAGTCAGGAATCAGCCAGTCACTCATCCGATGAACGCCTCGCGGTCTTGCTTGAGCAGGGTCAGTAACCAGACGAAATCTTCCGGCAACGGCGATTCCCAGCTCATGCGCTTACCGGTGGTCGGATGATCCAGTTCCAGGAATCGCGCATGCAACGCCTGACGCGGGAAGTTTTTCAGCGACTCGACCATGGTCGGGTTGGCGGCTGGCGGAATACGGAAACGACCGCCGTAGGCAGGATCTCCGACCAACGGGTAGTTGATGTGCGCCATGTGCACGCGAATCTGGTGCGTACGACCGGTTTCCAGCTTCACCCGCACGTGAGTGTGGGAGCGGAAGCGCTCGAGCACGCGATAATGGCTGACGGCTTGCTTGCCACCCTCCATCACGGCCATGCGCTGGCGTTGCTGGCCGTGACGACCGATCGGCGCGTTGATCTTGCCACCGGCTGTCACCACACCGATCACGATGCACTCGTAGATCCGGCTGACGCTGCGGCTCTGCAACTGTGTAACCAGCTGCGTCTGCGCTTGAATGGTCTTGGCCACCACCATCAGACCGGTGGTGTCCTTGTCCAGACGATGCACGATACCGGCGCGGGGCACATTGATGATGTCCGGCACGTGGTGCAGCAAGGCGTTGAGCAAGGTGCCATCGGCATGACCGGCAGCCGGGTGCACCACCAGGCCCGCAGGCTTGTTGATCACCAGGATGTCGTCGTCTTCGTAGACGATATCCAGGGCAATGTCTTGAGCGACCCATTCGCCCTGAGCTTCCTGCTCGGCAGTCAGCTCAAGGATGGCGCCGCCGTGGACGATGTCTCGCGGGCGGATAACCGCCCCATCCACAGTCAGGCGGCCGTCTTTGATCCAGGCGGAAAGGCGCGAGCGCGAGTGCTCAGCGAATAATTGTGCGGCGACTTGATCGAGGCGTTGGCCGCCCAATTCGGACGGCACCTCTGCGCGAAGTTCAATTTTATCGGACATGCTCAGACTAGGCGTCGGCACAGCCTTTGGTTTCGGCTGCGCGCTTGTGGTTAAATACGGCGTCTTTTGCCCCGAGGCTATTCAACGGGGCGCTCATCATAACAGGACGGCCACGCCCAAGACAGCGGCCGTCATAGGGACGCAAGCCGCCATGCAAGTGAAACACCTGCTGCTGATCGCCATCCTCGCATTGACCGCTGCTTGCTCATCGAAGGAAGTCGTAGACGAAAACCTCAGTGAGGTCGAGCTGTATCAACAGGCTCAAGCCGACCTGGACAATAGCAGCTACACCAGCGCCATCGCCAAGCTGAAGGCTCTGGAATCGCGTTATCCGTTCGGTCGCTATGCCGATCAGGCGCAACTCGAACTCATCTACGCCAACTACAAGAACACCGAGCCAGAGGCTGCAAAGTCCGCTGCGGAGCGTTTCATTCGTCTGCACCCACAGCATCCGAACGTCGATTATGCCTACTACCTCAAGGGCCTGACTTCTTTCGACCAGGACGTCGGCCTGCTGGCGCGCTTCCTGCCGCTGGACATGACCAAGCGTGACCCGGGCGCCGCCCGCGACTCCTATAACGAGTTCGCCCAGCTGACCAGCCGATTCCCGAACAGCCGCTACGCACCGGATGCCAAGCAGCGCATGATCTATCTGCGCAACCTGCTGGCGGCCTACGAAATTCACGTGGCCGACTACTACCTGACCCGTCAGGCCTATGTCGCTGCCGCGAACCGCGGTCGTTACGTGGTGGAAAACTTCCAGGAAACCCCTTCGGTCGGCGACGGCCTGGCGGTGATGACCGAGGCTTACCAGCGCTTGCACCTGGACGAACTGGCTGCTACCAGCCTGGAAACCCTGAAGCTCAACTACCCGAACCACCCGACGCTGGTGGACGGTCAGTTCGTACCGACCGTGGCCGAAGCCGACAACCGTACGTGGCTGAGCAAGGCGACCCTGGGCCTGATCGAGTCCCGTCCGCCGCTGCCACCAGGCGAAACCCGCGCCAACCAGGACGTGCAGAAGCAATTCCAGGACGCCAAGGACGCCATCCCGAGCGAGCTCAAGCCTAAAGACGACAATGGCGACGCGGTCGAAGAAGAAAATCACGAAGCGGAAGGCAACAACAGCGACCGCTCGTGGTTCAGCTACATGACCTTCGGCGTGTTCGACTGACACCTTAGGTTGTGCAAAAAGGGAGACTTTCGAGTCTCCCTTTTTTATTTCAGCGCTTTATTACACTGTGCGCCTGTCAGGTCCTTGGCTAAACTGCCGGATCATCAGTCGAAAAGCAGCTCACCATGCTTCGTTTATTGTTCTGGATTGCCCTGATTGCCGCCGCAGTGTGGTTCTGGCGCAAGTTCAAGGGTCAGGCTTCCCCCCCCAGATCTCCTGCCGAACGGGAAGCGGCGCCCATGGTCCGTTGCGCCCATTGCGGTGTTCACCTGCCCCGTGACCGCGCGCTGAGCCTCGACCAGCAATGGTATTGCAGTCAGGCTCATCTCGAGCAAGGCAAGGGCTCCAGTGGCCACTGACACTTGAGCAGAATTGGCAGCTGTTTAACGACTATCGCGCGTACCCAAGGAACTGAAAGGTGTTGATCGACGTCTGACGCAGATTATTCAAGACCTCACTCTGCGAATGAACCGGGTAATCGAAAACGTCCTGCATCTGCAGCGCCGCGAGCAAATGTCGCCGCTACGGCTCGACCTGAAATCACTGGAAATACTCGATAATGAAGCCCCAGCCCGCCATATCAAGGGGCTGGGGCTTTATCTGTCCGGCCAGCCGGGCGAAAGCATTCTGTCCCGCCTAGACTTCAAGGCACGCCAGGAAAGCGGCTGCTTTTGCATGACCTATGCACACGGACGAAAACCACGTTGAACACCAGACCACGACAAAAAGTCCTGATCGTCGATGACGAACCGGACATCCGAGAGCTCCTGGAAATCACCCTGGGAAGGATGAAGCTGGAGACGTTCAACGCCCGCAACGTCGGCGAAGCGCAATCCCTGCTCAGACGCGAAACCTTCGATCTATGCCTGACCGACATGCAGTTGCCGGACGGCACCGGCCTGGAGCTGGTGCAGCACATCCAGCAACGCCACCCTCAGGTCCAGGTGGCGATGATCACCGCCTATGACAGTCTCGAAAACGCAATCAATGTGCTCAAGGCCGGGGCGTTCGACTTTCTGACCAAACCGGTGGACCTTACGCGCCTGCGTGAACTGGTCACCAGCGCCCTGCTGGTTCCTGCCCATCGGGTCGGCATCGATCGACGCTTGCTGGGCGACTCATTGCCCATGCGCAACCTGCGCAAGCACATCACCAAACTGGCCAGCAGCCATGCGACGGTCTACATCAGCGGAGAGTCCGGCAGCGGCAAGGAGTTGGTCGCACGCCTGATCCATGATCAAAGCCCCCGCGCCAATCAGCCGTTCATCGCGATCAACTGCGCGGCGATTCCCTCTGAGCTGCTGGAGAGCGAGTTTTTCGGTCATCGCAAAGGCAGTTTCAGCGGCGCCATCGAAGACAAACCCGGCCTGTTCCAGACAGCCCACGGCGGCACCCTGCTCCTCGACGAAGTGGCCGACCTGCCGCTGACCATGCAAGTCAAACTGCTGCGCGCGATCCAGGAGAAATCCGTACGCAGCGTCGGCGGGCAGCAGGAAGTGGCTGTGGATGTGCGCATTCTCTGCGCCACACACAAGGATCTTGGCGTCGAAGTCGCCGCCGGGCGATTTCGTCATGATCTTTACTACCGCTTGAACGTGATCGAACTCCGAGTGCCGCCCTTGCGTGAGCGTCGTGACGATATCGAAATGCTAGCCAGCCACATACTCAAGCGCCTGGCCGCCGATTCAGATCAACCTGCGGCAAGACTCCACCCCCAAGCCCTTGATGCCCTGAAAAGCTATCGCTTCCCGGGCAATGTGCGGGAACTGGAAAACATGCTCGAACGGGCGCACACCTTGTGTGAGAACAAACAGATCGAAGCCGGTGACCTGCGCCTGGCTGAGGGCAACTGTGGGGCTGAGGGCGGCGTGCCGGACCTGACCCGGATCGACAATCTGGAAGCCTACCTGGAAAACGTCGAACGCCAACTGCTGCTCCAGGCCCTGGAGGAAACCCGCTGGAACCGCACGGCGGCGGCTCAGCGGTTGAACCTGTCATTCAGGTCGATGCGCTACAGGCTCAAGAAGTTGGGACTGGATTGAGGCTGCGATCTTGTCAAAGTCTTCCGGCAGGCGCATAAGGCGCCGGATCGATAATCGGCGCCCGGCCCAGCATCACATCGGCAAACAGCTGGCACGAAGCCGGCGCCAGCACCAGCCCGTTACGGTAATGCCCGCAGTTGAGCCAGAGCCCGTCAAACCCCGGCACCGGACCGATATAAGGAATGCCCTCGGGTGATCCCGGGCGCAATCCGGCCCAATGCCCCACCACTTCGGCATCGGCCAGCGCCGGGATCAACTCCACCGCGGACGCCTTCAGGCTTTCCAGTGCCGCCCCGGTCGGTGTCTTGTCAAAGCCTTCATGCTCCAGCGTACTGCCGATCAGTATGTGCCCGTCGCGCCGGGGAATCGCATAACGGCCCTTGGCCAGGACCATGCTCGACAGGAAATCCGCCGCACACTTGTAGAGAATCATCTGCCCTTTCACCGGCTCGACCGGCAGCGTCAGATCAAGAAGCTTGAGCAAATCACCGCTCCAGGCCCCCGCCGTCAGGACGACTTGATCGCCCAGGACAGTACCTGTGGAAGTCTGCACGCCGACCACTTTGTTGCCGTCACGAACAAACCCGCTGACTTCGCACTGCTCATGGATCGTCACGTTCGGCAGCGCCAGCAACGCGGCCTTGAGTGACTTCACCAGACGCGGATTACGTACGTTGGCGACGTCGGCCATGTAGATCGCCCGAGAAAAACCACTGCCCAACACCGGCACGGCGTCGTGTGCTGCCGAAATATCTACCGCGCTAAGCGGACGATTTTCCCGAGCGGCCCATGCCAGCGCTTCAGCCTCGTCATCCAGATCCAGCCAGTACAGACCGGTAGTGTGCACTTCCGGATCAACGCCAGTGGCGGCAAACAAGCGTTCACCCAGCTGTGGATAAAAGTCCTGGGACCAGTGAGCCAACGCAGTGACCGCCGGGCTGTAGCGCCACGGGTAAAGCGGCGAAACGATGCCACCACCGGCCCAGGACGACTCCTGGCCGACGCTCGAGCGATCCAGCAGCACAACGCTTTGCACTTCGGAGGCGAGATTGAACGCCGTCAGCAATCCAATCACCCCACCGCCGACAATCACCACTTGCTGTTGCCTGGTCATGTTCTGATCCAATCGTTAAATAGACAGGGGTACAAAAGGCACCCGAAAGAGAAACTCAGCGTCCCCAGCAGTCTTTGCTGGTCAGGCCGGATTTCGCGTTGACCATACCGAGCACACCGGTGTTGGTAATGGTCAGATCACCGCACTTGTCAGTGGCCATGCTCGAGCCAGCCTTGCGCACCGCCGTCAGCAGAAAGGTCTGGTCGGTCAGGGTCGGTGTGATGCTGTAGTAATCATTGCCGGCACTGAGGCCCGCAGCATCGGTGTAGGCATTTTTCTGCGAGTAGAAGCGCTCCAGTAGTTGCGCCTGCTCCGAGAGCAGACCGGCTACTTCTGCGCGACGGCCCTTGTTCAGGTATTCGGTGAGACTCGGGGCGGCAATGGTCATGACAATACCGATGATCGCAATCACGATCATGATTTCGATCAGGGTAAAACCGCGGTTGGAACTACGCATGCATCAATTCTCACTCACTGTATTTGTCGCCACATGATTCGACGGCTTCCGCCGGATTTATCCATCCCCGCAGTACCGTCGCCAGTGGAATCGTTCACGGCCCCGCCATTGTCGCTGGAGTCCTGGGTCGAATGCTCTCCGATAAAGATCACGCCATCGGACAGCGTGTCGCTGTTGTCGACCACTCCATCGGCGTTGCTGTCGAGCATCTTAACGCTGATCGCCTCGGGCAGCTTCAGGCAGACGGCCTTCAGTCCCTGATTGCTGTGATAAAAACCGTACCAGTTGCCATTGGCCAGACAGGTTGGCCGGTTCAGCGCGGGCGAATCCGCTGACGTGGCAGCGTGCGCCGACATCGACAGGTCAAGCGCGACGACGACACCAAACAGTTGTGACCATAACCTGACAGGTCGCTCAGTACTTCGCATAGATGCTCTCCACCACACTGCGCGAATGCCCCGCGATGCCGACTGCCGTTACCCGATACAAGGTTGCCGGGGTATTAATTGGCACATTCACCGCATTTCGGCTGACACCGATGTTTTGCACGCCATAAAAGCCCTTGCCCGATGCAATCCAGGTCACTCCGGAAGAGGCGTTGAAACCGGCAGCGGTAATAGTCGAAGACTCGGACGGCGGTGCACATTGAACGATGCCGCTGCAAACAGGTAGCGCATAACTGTCCCGCTGCACTGTACCCTCGCCCACCCGCAATGCGGCTTCTGCACTCTGGAACGACTGGTTGCGCAAGGCGACGCTACCGGCCATTTTTTCCTGCAAGGTGGCACTCTGCATCGATGAAAGACCAATCAACGTCAGCAAGAGCAAGAACACCAGGCTGACCAACAGTGCCATGCCGCGTTGGCTGTAACTCGTCTTGGGAGCACGATTCATCGGCACTCCCTCATGGCAAGCGGTTGCGCAGAGCGGCAACCACATTGAAGGTTTGATCGGCCACCCGGTGGTTCGGATCGAAGAGGGTCAGGCTCAGGCGAACGCTACGAATCAGCGCGGGGTCCGGCGGATTGCTGCTGTAGCGCGAAGCAGACAGATCAGTGGCCGTGCTGGCCAGGCCGAAGCTCACGTCGAAAGCGCTGACGTTATCCACCAATACCTGGTCTGGTGCAGCCCCGCTCTTCATAAGCAGTTGGTTGTTGCTGAAGCTGTAATCCAGCCGCCGTATCGGAAAGGCCTGTTGCCCTGCCACTGGCGTCCGACCTTCACTGTAGGCCGTCGAATGGGTTCGACAATCGGAAAGCACGGTCCAGTCCGGCTTGCCGCCATTGCCGCCAACATCCGCCGTAACCAGCGTCAACTTGCGGCCGCCGTTGTCCCAACGAATCGGTGCTAGCTGACTCGCGTGGAAATCACCTTTCTTACTTGAATCGGTGATCGTTTCCAGACAACCGAACATCCCGACCATGCGGACTTCCTGAATCATTTTGCTCAACACGAAGCGTGCGTCCTCCTGCATGTTCGCGGCCGCATTCTGGCTGAGATAGGTGTTCTTGGCCGCGATGAAAACCTGCACCACGCCCAGTACCACGATCAGGCTCAATGCCAGGGCGATCAGCAACTCGACCAGGCTAAAACCTCTGCTTAGACGGCTCACGGGATCACCTTCGGATCAATGGCCGCGCGACTGCTCAGGACGAAGCTGCGCCGCGAGTCTGCTGCCTTTGCAGCCCGTGAGTCGTCCCAGGTGATCGTGATGGTGTACACCCGCTGGTCGACGGTGACACTTCCCGTCGCGGAGGCACCGAGTGAACTGACAATGTTGGCGTTGAAGTCAAACAGGTCCTGATCCCGGGTAACGTCCGGATTGCCCGAAGCCGGCGGCGCAATGGTGTAGTCCGCAGCTGCGTTGGCGCGAATGCGGTCCATCAGGTCGTAGGCGATAAAACTGGCCTGACTGGTCATGCGCGCGCTGTCCGTGTACTTCAGCGCATTGAGCTGAAACGCCGCCGCCCCCAGCAGGCCTACTCCCAGAATAACCAATGCCACCAGGACTTCGACCAGCGTCATGCCCTCCTGCGCGCCTTGCCTCCTTGCCCTCATCCGCAACTTCCACCCAATAGAATTCGTCCGTTCAAACATACAGTCAACGTCCTGCCTTGTGCGCCCCGCCCATAGCTGATCACCACCTCTGAGGAGGGTGATGACAATCCGCCCATGCTGTTGAAATCGATGGCAGTGACGCCAGAGGTTAGCGCCAGAGTTGCACCGCTGCTCATCGCCGGAACAACACGTAATACATTGGCCAAAGCGCCAGTACCGTCGTAAACCGTCAGCTCCCCGCTCCAGACATCCCCACCGGCCGTCGGGCGCACTCGTGTGATATTGCCCCGATCGATGGCTTCGAGCCGGGCAAAATTCAGGGCTCGTCGCAGGTCAGCGATTTCAGTATCAGCCCTGGTTGTTTGCGTCGAGCGGGTGAACGCCGGGACAGCCAGAGTCAGCAAAATCAGAAGGATCGCGATCGCGACCAGCAACTCGATCAGCGTGAAACCTTTTGTAGGATGATCCATCGCGGCCTTCTGTTTCCTTCGGCTATACCTGCTGTTGCGCAGCACAACATCCGAACGATGCTTTGCGTTTGCGTTGTCTTTTCTCGCGCAGGGATTGCGCGAGCCACAGCACGCCACGGAGGGCCATGTCATGCGGCAAAAAGGCTTCAGCCTGATCGAACTGCTCATGGGACTGGCAATTGCAGGAATTGTTCTGCAACTGGTCAGTCCGGCGTTCGCAACGCTGATCGAGTCGAACCAAAGACAGCAAGCGGCGCAGGCCCTTTTCAGTGGTATTCGCACCGCCCGGAGTGAAGCCATCACCCGCAACCAGGCCGTGGTGATTCACGGCATCAATGGCGACTGGAGCCAAGGCTGGCGGATCATTCTGGATATCAGCGGCAAAGGGGAGATGGACAGCGACAATCCACTGCTGGCCGAACGCCAGAGCGGCGCACGCCTGTCGATTGTGGGGAACAGTACGGTCGAAAGCTCAATACGATTCAGAGGTCAGGGCGAGCCACTGTTTGGAGGGACACTACACATTTGCACAGTTCGCAAACCGGTGAGCCAACATCAAGTGGTGTTGGCACGGACCGGTCGCGTCAGCCTGCGCAACGACAAGGCTGAGCAGGCGTTATGCGAAGAAAGGAATAACTTTAGAGCAACGAGCGAACGCGCAGTTCTTTAGGCATCGAGAACGTGATGTTCTCCTCGCGACCGGCCAGTTCATCGGCGCCGGTAGCACCCCAGGCCTGCAACTGCTCGATCACGCCGCGCACCAGGACTTCCGGGGCGGATGCGCCAGCGGTGATGCCGATACGCTCGACGCCTTCGAACCAGCTCTTTTGCAGGTCTTCGGCACCGTCGATCAGGTAGGCCGGAGTGGACATGCGTTCTGCCAATTCGCGCAAGCGATTGGAGTTGGAGCTGTTCGGGCTGCCGACCACCAGCACCACGTCGCACTCGTCGGCCAGTTGCTTGACCGCATCCTGACGGTTTTGCGTGGCGTAGCAAATATCGTCCTTGCGCGGTCCACCGATGGCCGGGAAGCGCGAACGCAGGGCGTCGATAACGCGACTGGTATCGTCCATCGACAGTGTGGTCTGGGTCACGAAGGCGAGCTTTTCAGGGTTGTTCACCTGCAGTGCCGCGACATCCTTCTCGTCTTCGACCAGGTAGATCGCGCCGCCATTGCCGGCATCGTACTGGCCCATGGTGCCTTCGACTTCCGGGTGACCGGCGTGGCCGATGAGAATGCACTCTCGGCCGTCACGGCTGTAGCGCGCCACTTCGATGTGGACTTTGGTCACCAGCGGGCACGTGGCGTCGAACACTTTCAGCCCACGGCCAGCCGCTTCGCTGCGCACGGCCTGGGAAACGCCGTGGGCACTGAAGATCACAATGACGTCGTCCGGCACCTGATCCAGCTCTTCGACGAAGATCGCACCACGGGAGCGCAGGTCTTCGACGACAAATTTGTTGTGGACCACTTCGTGGCGCACATAGATCGGCGGCCCGAAGACTTCCAGGGCGCGGTTGACGATTTCGATCGCCCGGTCCACACCGGCGCAGAAGCCACGGGGGTTGGCGAGTTTGATTTGCATGCTGTGCCTCGTGTCTTGCGCGCAAGAAATAATAATGCGGTCCTGTTGCTCAAACACAAGGTTCGAGAACAGTGAAACTTCCTGTGGGAGCGAGCTTGCTCGCGATAGCGCAGTGTCAGTCAACATCAATATCGACTGTCATACCCTCATCGCGAGCAAGCTCGCTCCCACAGGGTCCGGTGGCAACAGAAGCTGCCCCCGTAATGCCTTAGATCCCTTTGACGGAAATGATTTCCACGTCAAAGGTCAACGTCTTGCCCGCCAGCGGGTGGTTGAAGTCGATGGTCACTTGCGCGTCATCGAACTCTTTGACCACGCCCGGCAATTCAGTATTGGCCGCATCGTTGAAGATCACCAGCAAGCCAGGCGACAGTTCCATGTCCTGGAACTGGGAGCGCGGGATGATCTGCACGTTTTGCGGGTTCGGCTGGCCGAAAGCGTTTTCCGGCGCGATGTTCAGCGTACGCTTGTCACCGGCCTTGAAGCCAAACAGCGCCGCTTCGAAACCTGGCAACAGGTTGCCGTCACCGACCTTGAAGGTCGCTGGGGCCTTGTCGAAGGTGCTGTCCACCGTGTCGCCGTTCTCCAGGCGCAATGCGAAATGCAAGGTGACTTCCGTGTTCTGGCCAATGCGTTGCTCAGCCAATACCTGTTCAGTCATGAACGGTTTCTCCGGTCTTTTTACTTTTGAACATATCCAGTGCCAGCATGACGGCACCAACAGTGATGGCACTGTCGGCAAAGTTGAACGCCGGGAAATACCAGCGGTTCTGCCAATGCACCAGAATGAAATCGATCACATGGCCCAGGGCAATGCGGTCATACAGATTGCCCAGCGCGCCGCCAAGCACCAGTGCCAGCGCAACCGCCAGCCAGGTCTCGTTACGCCCCAGACGCTTGAGCCACACCACCAGCACCGCACTGACCACGACAGCGATCAACGCGAACAGCCAGCGCTGCCAGCCGGAGCTGTCAGCCAGGAAGCTGAACGCCGCGCCAGTGTTGTAGGCCAGGGTCCAGCTGAAGTAATCGGGGATGATCACGATCTGCTGGTACATCTGGAGCTTGCCTTCGAAGTAGAACTTGCTGGCCTGGTCGATGACCAGGACCAGCAAACTCAACCAGAGCCAGCCCAGCCGTCCGAAACGGCCAACGGCATTAGGCATAGTGACGGACCTCGCCAGCGCCGCTGATGTTGTCCACGCAACGGCCGCAGATTTCCGGATGCTCCGGGTTCACGCCGACGTCTTCACGGCAGTGCCAGCAACGGGCGCACTTGGCGTGGCTCGACTTGACGATCTTCAGCTTCAGGCCGCTGACTTCGGTGACCACGGCATCGGCCGGTGCCTGCACCAATGGCGCAACACTGGCGGTCGACGTGATCAGTACGAAGCGCAGTTCGTTGCTCAGTTTGGCCAGGTCGGCGGTCAGCGCGTCTTCGGCGAACAGCGTCACTTCGGCCTGCAGGTTGCCACCGACAGCCTTGGCTGCGCGCTGGATTTCCATTTCCTTGTTGACCGCGACCTTGACCGCCATGATCCGGTCCCAGTAAGCGCGATCCAGCTCGATGCCTTCCGGCAGTTCGCTCAGGCCTTCGTACCAGGTATTGAGCATGACGGACTCGTTACGCTCGCCCGGCAGGTATTGCCACAGTTCGTCGGCGGTGAACGCCAGGATCGGCGCGATCCAGCGCACCAGCGCCTCGGAGATGTGGAACAGCGCGGTCTGGCACGAACGGCGGGCCTTGCTGTCGGCGCCAGTGGTGTACTGACGGTCCTTGATGATGTCGAGGTAGAAGCCGCCCAATTCCTGCACGCAGAAGTTGTGGATCTTCGAGTACACGTTCCAGAAGCGGTATTCGCCGTAGTGCTCTTGCAGCTCGCGTTGCAGCAGCAGGGTACGGTCCACGGCCCAACGGTCCAGCGCCAGCATTTCTTCGGCCGGCAGCAGGTCGGTGGCCGGGTTGAAGCCGGTCAGGTTGGAAAGCAGGAAACGCGCGGTGTTACGGATACGCCGGTAGGCGTCCGCACTGCGTTGCAGGATCTGCTCGGAAACCGCCATTTCGCCCGAATAGTCGGTCGAAGCGACCCACAGACGCATGATGTCGGCGCCCAGGGTGTCGTTGACTTTCTGTGGCGCGATCACGTTGCCCAGGGACTTGGACATCTTGCGGCCGGACTCGTCGACCGTGAAGCCGTGAGTCAGCAGCTCGCGATACGGCGCGTGGTTGTCGATGGCGCAACCGGTCAGCAGCGACGAGTGGAACCAGCCACGGTGTTGGTCCGAGCCTTCCAGGTACAGGTCGGCGCGCGGGCCGGTTTCGTGGCCCATCGGGTGCGAACCGCGCAGGACGTGCCAGTGCGTGGTGCCCGAGTCGAACCAGACGTCCAGGGTGTCGCTGATCTTGTCGTACTGCGGTGCTTCATCGCCCAGCAGTTCGGCGGCGTCCAGCTTGAACCAGGCTTCGATGCCTTCGCCTTCAACGCGCTTGGCAACTTCTTCCATCAGCTCGACGGTACGTGGGTGCAGTTCGCCGCTTTCCTTGTTCAGGAAGAACGGGATCGGCACGCCCCAGTTGCGCTGACGGGAAATGCACCAGTCCGGACGGTTGGCGATCATCGAGTGCAGGCGCGCCTGGCCCCAGGCCGGAACGAACTGGGTCTCTTCGATGGCTTTGAGCGATCGCTGGCGCAGGGTGTCGCCGGTGGTCGGCTGCTTGTCCATGCCGATAAACCACTGCGCAGTGGCGCGATAGATCAGCGGGGTCTTGTGGCGCCAGCAGTGCATGTAGCTGTGTTCGATGATGGTGGTGTGCAGCAGCGCACCGACTTCGGTCAGCTTGTCGACGATGGCCGGGTTGGCCTTCCAGATGAACTGGCCGCCGAAGAATTCCAGCGAGGTCGCGTACACGCCGTTGCTTTGGACCGGATTGAGGATGTCATCGTTGACCATGCCGTACTTCTTGCAGGTCACGAAGTCGTCCACGCCATAGGCCGGAGCGGAGTGAACCACACCGGTGCCAGCGCCCAGTTCAACATAGTCAGCCAGGTAAACCGGCGATAGGCGGTCGTAGAACGGGTGACGGAAGTTGATCAGTTCCAGCGCTTTACCGGTGGTGGTCGCAATGACCGAGCCTTCCAGCGAGTAGCGCGCCAGGCACGACTCGACCAGTTCTTCAGCCAGTACCAGCAGCTTGTCGCCGACATCGACCAGGGCGTAGTTGAATTCCGGGTGGACGTTCAGCGCCTGGTTGGCCGGGATGGTCCACGGGGTGGTGGTCCAGATCACGATCGAGGCAGGCTTGGCCAGCGATGGCAGGCCGAAGGCGGCAGCCAGTTGGGCTTCATCGGCAATCGGGAAGGCTACGTCGATGGTCGAGGACTTCTTGTTCTCGTACTCGACTTCCGCTTCGGCCAGGGCCGAACCGCAGTCAAAGCACCAGTTCACAGGCTTCAAGCCCTTGAACACGAAACCGCCCTTGACGATTTCGGCCAAGGCACGGATTTCACCGGCCTCGTTCTTGAAGTCCATGGTCTTGTACGGATTGGCGAAGTCGCCCAGCACGCCGAGGCGGATGAACTCGGACTTCTGCCCTTCGATCTGCTCGGTGGCGTAGGCCCGGCACAGTTCGCGGGTCTTGTCCGCGCCCAGGTTCTTGCCGTGGGTCACTTCGACCTTGTGCTCGATCGGCAGGCCGTGGCAGTCCCAGCCCGGAACATAAGGCGCGTCGAAGCCCGACAGGGTCTTCGAACGGATGATCATGTCCTTGAGAATCTTGTTCAGCGCATGACCGATGTGAATCGAGCCGTTGGCGTACGGAGGGCCGTCGTGCAATACGAACTTCGGACGATCCTTGCCAATCTCGCGCAACTTTCCGTACAGGCCAATACTGTCCCAGCGCTGCAGGATCTGCGGTTCGCGCTGTGGCAGGCCGGCCTTCATTGGGAAGGCGGTGTCCGGAAGGTTTAGCGTGGCTTTATAGTCGGTCATTTAAGGCTCTTCATTAGCGATGGGCGCTAGGTGCGGCTAGTGCACGGGCGGCGGCGACATCCGCGTTGATCGCCGTTTTCAACGCCTCCAGAGAGGCGAAACGCTGCTCTTCGCGCAGCTTGTGGTGGAAAACCACCGTTAAACGCCGGTCATACAGATCGCCGGCAAAATCTAAAAGATGCACTTCCAGGTGGGCTTTGCCATCACCTTGAACCGTGGGCCGTACGCCAATGTTGGCGACGCCGGGCCAGGTCTTGCCGTCGATGTCGACATCCACCAGGTAAACCCCGGTGAACGGCACACGACGACGCTTGAGTTGTATGTTGGCGGTGGGTGTACCCAACTGCCGGGCCAGCTTCTGGCCATGCAATACGCGACCGGCGATCCGGTACGGCCGCCCGAGCAGGCGTTCGGCCAGGGCGAAATCCGCGGCGGCCAGGGCGTTGCGGACCTGTGTGCTGCTGACCCGGATGCCATCGAGCTCGACAGTTTGCGCCGCTTCGACGGTAAAACCCTGAACGATGCCGGCCTGTTGCAGGAAATCGAAATCTCCCGCGCGGTCACAGCCGAAACGGAAGTCGTCACCGACCTCCAGATGCTGCACGCCAAGGCCGTCCACCAGAATGGTATCGACGAACTCACTGGCGCTGAGTTTGCTCAGGCGCTGGTTGAAAGCCAGGCACAGAACACGGTCGACGCCTTCGGCGGCCAACAATTGCAGCTTGTCCCGCAGGCGGGCCAGACGGGCCGGCGCGGTGTCCGGAGCGAAGAACTCCCGCGGCTGCGGCTCGAAAATCACCACGCAACTGGGCACGCCCAACTCGAGCGCACGCTCACGCAGGCGCGCCAGGATAGCCTGGTGGCCACGGTGTACACCGTCAAAGTTGCCAATAGTGGCGACACAGCCCCGATGCTGGGGGCGCAGATTGTGGAGGCCTCGAACCAGCTGCATAACGCGCTTCTTGCTCATAAAGTGGTCGATTATAACCACACCCGGCGGCCGACGACAGGCAACACCGTAACCCAAAGTGATCGAGCCGACAAAACCGCCGGCTCGCCCGTGTTTATCGAGGCCAGAACCTCAGCCCAGCGTCTTGCGATTGAAGTCGCGCAAACGGAAGCCCATCAACACTAACATGCCGAAATAAGCCACCACACCGGCAACTACCAAGGCTCCCAGACGCAGGAAACGCTCAAGCATCTGCCCCTCACCCCAGGCCGGCATGAAATGCATCCCGGCCAGCAACACGCCAGACATCACCCCTACCGCTATCACCAGCTTGAAGCCGAACTTTGCCCAGCCCGGTTGCGGCTGGTACATCTGCTGTTTACGCAGCTGATAGAAGAGCAACCCCGCGTTGAGGCAGGCGCCAGCGCTGATGGCGAGCGCCAGGCCCGCGTGAGCCAGCGGACCGATCAGCAACAGGTTGAACAACTGAGTGACGACCAGCGTGAAAATTGCGATTTTTACCGGCGTGCGGATGTTTTGTTGCGCATAAAAGCCCGGCGCCAGCACTTTGATCACGATAATCCCGAGCAAACCGACGGAATAGGCGATCAACGCGCGCTGGGTCATGGCCGCATCATGGGCATCGAACTGACCGTACTGGAACAGCGAAACCGTCAACGGCTCGGCCAGAATCCCCAGCGCCAAGGCGCAAGGCAGCACCAGCACGAAGCACAGGCGCAGACCCCAATCGAGGATGCGCGAGTATTCGTGACGATCCTTGTTGGCGTAGGTCTTGGCCAGGGTCGGCAACAGAATCGTCCCCAACGCCACGCCCAGCACGCCGGACGGCAATTCCATCAAGCGGTCGGCGTAGTACATCCAGGACACGGAACCTGCGACCAGGAACGAAGCGAAAATAGTGTTGATGATCAGCGAAATCTGGCTCACCGACACCCCGAGAATCGCCGGCAGCATCTGCTTCATTACCCGCCAGACGCCGCTGTCGCGCAGGTTCAGGCGCGGCAGCACCAGCATGCCGATCTTTTTCAGGTGCGGCAGCTGATAGAGCAACTGCGCCAGGCCGCCCACCAGAACCGCCCAGCCGAGCGCCATTACCGGCGGATCGAAGTATGGTGTCAGGAACAACGCAAAAATAATCATGCTGACGTTCAGCAGCGTCGGCACGAATGCCGGGACCGAAAAACGGTTCCAGGTGTTGAGGATCGCACCCGCCAGCGACGACAGGGAAATCAGCAATATGTAAGGAAAGGTCACCCGCAACAGGTTGGAAGTGAGCTCGAATTTTTCCGGGGTATCGGTGAATCCCGGTGCCGTCACCCAGATGACCCAGGGTGCGGCGATCATGCCCAACACCGTGACCAGCGCCAGAACCAGCGTCAGCAGGCCCGAGACATAGGCAATGAAGGTGCGGGTCGCCTCTTCACCCTGCTGGCTTTTGTATTCCGCAAGAATCGGCACGAATGCCTGGGAAAACGCCCCCTCGGCGAAAATCCGGCGCAGCAGATTTGGCAGTTTGAAGGCGATAAAGAAGGCGTCGGTCGCCATTCCCGCGCCAAATGTACGCGCAATAAGGGTGTCACGAACAAACCCCAGAACCCGGGAAAGCATCGTGATAGAGCTGACGGCGGCCAACGATTTGAGCAGATTCATTGAAAGAGTTTGTGCCTGTCGATAAACAGCAGGCGAATAAAGCGCCCACTTATGCGATACTCCGCGCCGCAACAGCACAGAGCCAAAGCTCGCGAGTTTACAGGTCACACGCCGGAAAGAAATATTCTGTGCCACCGACCTCATGAAAACGTGACGAGCGAAGGCAAGACAAGGCGAAAACAGGCGAGAAAGCGGAGTTGACGAACGTCAATGAGCATTTCGAGTCTGTTTTCAACGCAGTATTACCGAGCGCAGTAGTTTTCATGGGGTCGGGACCGACCACTTAGCGGAACGTTTCCTCCGCCCTTGACAAGACTTCAACTCATCGGCATGATTCGCGGCCTATTTTGTTTGCTATTTCCTAAAAAGTCTTTCGAGGAGCTCGACGGTGGCCAACTCACCTTCCGCCAAAAAACGTGCAAAACAGGCTGAGAAGCGTCGCAGCCACAACGCCAGCCTGCGTTCCATGGTTCGTACCTACATCAAGAATGTAGTTAAGGCCATCGACGCAAAAGACGCTGCCAAAGCTCAAGCTGCTTACGTTCTGGCTGTGCCAGTTATCGACCGTATGGCCGATAAAGGCATCATCCACAAGAACAAGGCCGCTCGTCATAAGAGCCGCCTGAATGGCCACGTTAAGGCCCTGAACGTTGCCGCTGCTGCCTAAGCGACTCGTTCATTAAAAAACCGACCTCAGGGTCGGTTTTTTATTGCCTGCGATTTGACGGACACACAAAAAACTGTGGGAGCGAGCTTGCTCGCGATAGCGGATATCCAGCCAATGTAGATGCTGAATATTAATCCGTCATCGCGAGCAAGCTCGCTCCCACAGTTTGATTTGCGTGAAATTACTGGGCGTGCGCCCACGGCAAAATCGGAATCGCCGTCACCGCATTCTGCGGGCTACCCTCAATCAGACGATCGCTATACACCAGGTACACCAGCGTATTGCGTTTCTTGTCGAGGAAACGCACCACCTGCATGGTCTTGAACACCAGGGACGTGCGCTCCTTGAACACCTCGTCGCCATCCTTGAGCTCACCCTTGAAGCTGATGGGCCCGACCTGCCGGCAAGCGATGGACGCCTCGGCACGATCCTCAGCCAAACCAAGACCGCCTTTCACCCCACCGGTCTTGGCGCGCGACAGATAGCAGGTCACGCCGTCGACCTTGGGATCATCAAAGGCCTCGACCACGATCCGGTCATTCGGCCCGACGAACTTGAACACCGTCGACACCTGACCGATTTCTTCAGCCGAAGCCAGCAACGGCATCGCCATCAGCAACCCCAACAATCCTTTTGCCACGCGCATTCAGGTATTCCTTCAGACCAGGATCAGGTTATCGCGGTGAACCAGCTCCGGCTCCGCCATGTAACCCAACAGACCGACAATCGCCTCGGACGACTGACCGATGATTTTTTGCGCTTCCAGCGCACTGTAGTTGGCCAGGCCACGGGCAATCTCACGACCGTCCGGCGCTACGCAGACCACCATCTCGCCGCGACGGAAGCTGCCCTGCACCAATTTGACCCCAACCGGTAGCAAGCTCTTGTTGCCCTCGGACAACGCGATTACAGCTCCCGCATCCAGCACCAGGGTGCCACGGGTTTGCAGATGACCGGCCAGCCACTGCTTGCGCGCCGCCAGCATGCCGCGCTCCGGCGACAGCAAGGTGCCGATACGCTCGCCCGCCTTGAGGCGATCCAGCACACGCTCGATGCGCCCACCAACGATGATGGTGTGAGCACCGGAACGAGCCGCCAGACGCGCAGCACGCAATTTGGTCTGCATACCACCACGCCCCAGCGCACCACCGGTGCTACCCGCCACTGCATCGAGAGCCGGATCATCGGCGCGCGCCTCGTAAATCAGCTGGGCATCCGGATTGTTGCGCGGATCGGCGTCGAACATGCCATCGCGATCCGTCAGGATCACCAGCAAATCAGCCTCGACCAGGTTGGCCACCAGCGCCGCCAGGGTGTCGTTGTCGCCAAAACGGATTTCGTCGGTGACCACGGTGTCATTCTCGTTGATCACCGGAATGACCTTCAGCTCGACCAGCGCACGCAAGGTGCTGCGGGCATTCAGGTAGCGCTTGCGATCGGACAAGTCGTCGTGAGTCAGGAGAATCTGCGCGGTATGCCGGCCATGCTCGGCAAAGCTCGACTCCCAGGCCTGCACCAACCCCATCTGGCCGATTGCCGCGGCAGCCTGAAGTTCGTGCATCGCACTGGGTCGCGAGGTCCAGCCCAAACGGCTCATGCCGGCCGCCACCGCCCCGGAGGACACCAGCACCAGCTCGACACCCGCCTCATGCAAGGCCACCATCTGCTCAACCCAGACACCCATTGCCGCGCGATCCAGGCCTTTGCCGTCCGCCGTCAGCAAAGCGCTGCCGATCTTCACGACCCAACGCTGCGCACCTGTCACCTTGCTCCGCATCATCTTCAACCTTAGCTTGAGGGCAGCGCGACCTAGCACTGCCCGTGACGTTATTCGTGGTTATTCGTGACCAACAATCGATTTCCAGATACCAAAACGCCGCTCGATTGAGCGGCGCTTAAGTTTATCGCAACGAATCAGTCACGCACGTAAATGATTTCCGGACCGTCTTCGTCATCCACATCTTCTTCGTCCCAATCATCGTCGCCGATGTCGTGGACCGACTTCACGCCGCTACGACGCAGGGCACGCTTGTCATCCAGCGCCTGCAGTTGCGCGCGAGCTTCATCTTCGATGCGCTGATCGAGATCGGCCAGCTCTTCCTTGTAGGCCGGGTCATTGGCCAGGCGATCAGCACGATCTTCCATGTAACGCATGATGTCGTGGCACAGACGCTCGGTCCCGAGCTTGGAGATGGCCGAGATCACATAGACCGGGCCAGTCCATTCCAGGCGATCAACGATTTCCTTGACGCGAGCATCGTGCTCTTCATCAAGGATCTGGTCGCACTTGTTCAGGACCAGCCAGCGATCACGTTCCGCCAGGGACGGGCTGAACTTGATCAGCTCGTTGACGATCACTTCAGCGGCATCCGGTGCACTGGCGTCATCCAGCGGCGCCATGTCCACGAGGTGCAGCAGCAGACGCGTACGCGCCAAGTGCTTGAGGAAGCGAATGCCCAGGCCAGCACCTTCGGAAGCGCCTTCGATCAGACCCGGAATATCGGCAATGACGAAGCTCTTCCAGCGATCGACGCTGACCACACCCAGGTTTGGCACCAGCGTGGTGAACGGGTAGTCGGCAACTTTCGGCTTGGCAGCCGAAACCGAACGGATAAATGTACTTTTACCGGCGTTCGGCAAGCCCAGCAGACCGACGTCAGCCAGTACTTTCATTTCCAGCTTCAGGTCGCGCTGCTCACCCGGCTTGCCCGGAGTGGTCTGGCGCGGCGCACGGTTGGTACTGGATTTGAAACGGGTGTTGCCCAGACCGTGCCAGCCGCCCTGTACCACCATCAACTTCTGACCGGCCTTGGTCAGGTCGCCGATGACTTCCTGAGTCGCGGAGTCGATCACCGTGGTGCCGACCGGAACGCGCAGGATCAGGTCTTCACCCTTCTTGCCGGTGCAGTCGGTGCTGCCGCCGTTGGAGCCACGCTCGGCATCGAAGTGCCGGGTGTAACGGTAGTCCACCAGGGTGTTGAGGTTTTCGTCGGCCATCATGTAGATGGAACCGCCATCACCGCCATCACCGCCGTTCGGTCCACCGTTCTCGATAAATTTTTCCCGGCGGAAACTCATGGCACCATTGCCGCCATCACCAGCCTTTACGCGAATCGATACTTCATCAACAAACTTCATAACAAACGCCTCTCGCCATACGGACGAGCCGAAAAACAATCAAGACATAAGACTCTTGCAAAAATGAGCGCAGCGACCCTAAACCACGACACCTACATCGTACGCCGACAGCCCATACAAACAGCTTTGCAAGAGACTCACCCCACAAACGAAAAAGCCCCGTCGCGAGACAGGGCTTTTCCAGCGATCGCGCAATTAAGCTGCGACTACGCTCACGTAACGACGACCGAAGGCGCCTTTTACTTCGAACTTGATCACGCCTTCGACTTTAGCGAAGAGGGTGTGATCTTTACCCATGCCAACGCCGTAGCCAGCGTGGAATTGGGTGCCGCGCTGACGCACGATGATGTTGCCTGCTTTGATAGCCTGGCCGCCATACATCTTCACGCCAAGGCGTTTGGCTTCTGAGTCGCGACCGTTACGGGTACTACCACCAGCTTTTTTGTGTGCCATGAGTTCAATTCTCCTAGTGAGGAATTAGGCTGTAATTAAGCCTGAATACCGGTGATTTTGATCTCGGTGTACCACTGGCGGTGGCCCATACGCTTCATGTGGTGCTTACGGCGACGGAACTTGATGATGCGGACTTTATCGTGACGACCTTGGGAGATCACTTCAGCCACAACGGTAGCGCCAGCAACAACTGGAGCGCCGATATTCACGTCGTCACCGTTGGCAACCAACAGAACGCGATCAAAGGTAACGGATTCGCCGGTAGCGACTTCCAGTTTTTCGATCTTCAGGTATTCACCTGGGGCGACTTTGTACTGCTTGCCGCCAGTAACGATTACTGCATAAGACATGGTATTTCTCCGATAATCCTGCTCACCCAGCTCTTTATAAGAAGAGGTATTGGCTGGCATGGCTGCATGGGGCTGGAGGCCCGCTTGCAATTGCGTAAGGCAGGTGCTGCCCAGGAAGTTCAGGGTGCGCGATTGTACGCAAGGCACGAGCGCCTTGCAAGGGGCCGTCCATCGCGCCTTGACACCTGCAAGCGTGGGTCCTAGCATGCCGCGCAACCCTTCTGGAGCGACTGTCGCTGATGCAACCCCAAGCTTTCTACCGCGCGGTGGCGGACGATTTTAGCGCCGTCGACGGCATCATCAAGAAGCAGCTGACTTCTCGAGTGCCGCTGGTATCGAAAATCGGTGATTACATTACCTCGGCCGGCGGCAAACGCCTGCGTCCTTTATTAGTGTTGCTGTGTGGCAAGGCCCTGGGTCGCGAAGGCGACGAGCTGCGTCTGCTGGCCGCGACCATCGAGTTCCTGCACACCGCCACCCTTCTGCATGACGATGTAGTCGACATGTCCGGCATGCGCCGTGGCCGCTCGACCGCCAACGCCATGTGGGGCAACGCGCCAAGCGTACTGGTCGGCGACTTCCTGTATTCGCGCTCGTTCGAAATGATGGTCGAGCTGGGTTCGATGCCGGTGATGAAGATCCTTTCGCAAGCCACGCGCATCATCGCCGAAGGCGAAGTGTTGCAGCTGTCGAAGGTGCGTGACGCCAGCACCACCGAAGAAACCTACATGGAAGTCATCCGCGGCAAGACCGCGATGCTCTTCGAAGCCTCGACCCACAGCGCCGCCGCCCTGTGCCAGGCCTCGCCGGAACAGGCCGAAGCCCTGCGTACATTCGGTGATCACCTGGGCGTGGCCTTCCAGCTGGTCGACGACCTGCTCGACTACAAAGGCGACGCCGAAACCCTGGGCAAGAACGTCGGTGACGACCTGGCCGAAGGCAAGCCGACCCTGCCGCTGATCTACACCATGCGCGAAGGTACGCCGGAACAGGCCGCCCTGGTGCGCAAGGCGATCCAGAAAGGCGGGATCGAAGACCTGGAAAGCATCCGCGAAGCCGTGGAAGCCTCGGGCTCGCTGGAGTACACCGCGCAACTGGCCCGTGACTATGTGGCCCGCGCGATCAAGTGCCTCGAAGCGCTGCCTGCCAGCGAGTACCGCGATGCACTGGTTGAACTGAGTGAATTCGCGGTCGCGCGTACACACTGACAACACTGCAAAACCCTGTGGGAGCAAGCTCCCACAGGGTTGTTCCCCACAGGTTTTCCTGCATTGCGCCCTCTCCCGCCTAAAACCCTATACAATGTGCGCTTTTTAGCGATCCTGAATCCAAGGAGCCTTAGTGAGCACGTTGCCACCCTGCCCAAAATGCAATTCCGAATACACCTATGAAGATGGCGCCCAGCTGATCTGCCCCGAGTGCGCCCACGAATGGTCCGCCAGCGGTGAAGCCGAAGCTGTGTCCGATGACGCAGTGAAAAAGGATTCGGTCGGCAATGTCCTGCAAGACGGCGACACCATCACCGTGATCAAGGACCTCAAGGTCAAGGGTACGTCTTTGGTGGTCAAGGTCGGCACCAAGGTCAAGAACATCCGCCTGTGCGATGGCGATCACGACATCGATTGCAAGATCGACGGCATCGGCCCGATGAAACTCAAGTCCGAGTTCGTCAGAAAAGTCTGAGCCTGCTGTTCTCCATCCCGCGCCCGGCGTGGGATGGAGCCTCCCCCTCCCCGTCTCACCCAGTAAACCCTCGCAATAGCCAAACGCCAGTCGTTTTGACCTGACGCAATCTTTACCCGGAAAAAAGCGCAAACCGCCAATAGGTCCTTGCTATTTGATGAATAAGAATTATTCTCATCAAATCCTAAATGGAGATGAGAACCATGACTTATTTGATCGATGCCTGGCTGGACCGCCCACACCCTTACCTCAGGATCCTGCATCGGGAAACCGGGGAAGTCTGTGCCGTGCTTGAAGAGGAAGCCTTGAGCGAACTGCAGGATCAGGGTGATCTTGACCTCAATGGCCTGAGTTCCAGCGAACCGGTGGTGCTCAAGGAACTGGTGCGTAATCTGTTTCTGTTCTGCTATGCCCGGGCGTTGCGCCCGACGACGGATCCCAATGGCAAGTTTCATCCATGAGAGACACTGCAAAACACTGTAGGAGCGAGCTTGCTCGCGAAGAACTGGAAGACATCGCGTTCATTCAGAATGGCAGCGTTATCGTTAACGCCCATCGCGAGCAAGCTCGCTCCTACAGGTAAGTCAGCGGGTCTTACAGAACGTCGAGCAGTTCGACGTCAAACACCAATACGCTGTGCGGCGGGATGCTGCCAACGCCTTGAGCGCCGTAAGCCAGTTCGCTCGGCACGTACAGGCGCCATTTGCTGCCGGCGTTCATCAGTTGCAGGGCTTCGGTCCAGCCAGCGATCACGCCGCCAACCGGGAATTCTGCAGGCTCGCCGCGCTCGTAGGAGCTGTCGAACACAGTGCCGTCGATCAGGGTGCCGTGGTAGTGAGTACGCACGGAATCTTCACGGGATGGCTTGGCGCCTTCACCAGCGGTCAGCACTTCGAACTGCAGGCCGGAAGCCAGAGTGGTGATGCCGTCACGCTTGGCGTTTTCAGCCAGGAAGGCCAAGCCTTCGCCAGCAGCCGCTTCAGCCTTGGCTGCAGCTTCGGCCTGCATGATTTCGCGGATGACTTTGAAGCTGGCGGACATTTCTTCCTGACCCACACGGCTTGGCTTACCGGCGAATGCGTCGGTCAGACCGGCCAGGATCGCGTCCAGGCTTACGCCCGGTGGCGGGTTGTCGCGCAGTTGGTCGCCCAGCTGACGGCCAATACCGTAGCTGACGCGGGTTTCGTCGGTGGACAGATTTACTTCGGACATGACACTGCTCCGCTGTGCGGACGGCTCGGGAACTTGCCATGCGTGCACAGCGCGTCCCGGAGCGCCCGGAACCAAAAGGGCCAGCAGACTAGCACAGATGTCATGCCATTGATGAGGGGCCTCAGGCGATCGGCACCTTCAGGTTTTCCTCCACATCGGCAACCAGACCGCACATTTCGTCATGCACGACCGTGTGCACGAGGTTGAACTGCAACTTGGGAAAGGAGCGCAGCACATCACGGGCATGCTCCACCGAACGCAGGCTCATCATGTGCCCGTGCGTATCGCTCAAGGGATACGCCGTGCCATGCATCCGCGCCTCCAGCAGGTAGATGCCTCCCTCCATCGAGATCAGGTTCAGCTCATCGACCTTCCCGGCGACGGCATACGCATTCAACTCTTGCAGGTTCATGAGCGCACCTCACGCAGTAGCGAGCCTCTTTACAGGGATAGGCTTCGGCGCTTCAAAGCACAAGCCACAAACGACGCCGCCCGTCTGTTTTGCAACAGACGGGCGGCGTGTTTCATGGGGCCCGCAATGGATCAGTGCTTGGTGACTTTATCCAGGTAACCCATGGCAAATGCCGAGACCACGAAGGTCATGTGGATGATCACATACCACTGCAGATGCTCGGGATCGACGTTTTTGGCATCCATGAAGATGCGCAGCAGGTGAATGGACGAGATCGCCACGATCGATGCGGCCACCTTCATCTTCAGCGACGAAGAGTCCATGGTACCCAGCCAGTTGAGCTTTTCCTTGCTGTCGTCGATGTCCAGTTGCGAGACGAAGTTCTCGTAGCCGGAAATCATCACCATCACCAGCAAACCGCCCACCAGCGCCATGTCGATCAGCGACAGCAGCACCAGGATCAAGTCCGATTCGGCCATCGAAAACACGTTCGGGATGACGTGGAAGACTTCCTGGAAGAATTTCAGTGCCAGCGCCAACAGCCCGAGGGACAGACCGAAATAGATCGGCGCCAGCAGCCAGCGCGAGGCGTACATTGTATTTTCGATAAAGCGTTCCATTGAATCTCACATGTGGACTAAAAACGGCCGCGAGTATAACAGCCGCCCGTCTATACCCAGAAGCAGCCAGAAACCGTCGAAAAATCCGCCACCTGCGCCTGTGTATCAAAGTTTTTCTGCTAGTGTCCAAATCATTGACTGCTCAGTGATGTCGGACAGGAAGACTGGAAATGGATGTGCGATTGCCTTTGACGAGTGCCGGAATTTGCCTGGCGCTGCTGCTGAGCGGCTGCTCGCCCAGCGACGAAAAACGCCAGGTCAGCCTCGAAGAAAAAACCGCGCAGTTCGAAAAGTCGCTGGACGCCATCCAGGATCCGAAGCTCAAGGATGCCGTGTCGGAGTTGGGCGGCTCACTGCTGCTGCTCGAACGCGCGCAACTCAAGCTCGACAACAAGCCGGTGGAAACCGAATACGGCGAAGACGCCCTCGCCATGCTCAAGCACTACCCGAGTCCGCAGGCCCTGGTCGACACCTACATCAACGGGTTGTTCGTGCTGCAAAAGGACTCCAGTTCCGACTACCTGACCGATCTGCAGCCAGTGTTCCCCTTCACTTTCAGCGTTCCTGCCGCGTTTTTGTTTCCCCATGGCCTGGAATGGCAGTCGGTCACGCTAAGCAACAAACGAGTGATTGCGTTCCAGCCGGAATGGTCGGAAACCGACCCTGGCATTCAGCTCAGCCCATCGAGCTCCAACCTGACCAACCCCGATGACCTGACCGTGGCCTACCCCTTCATCGAAGGCCTCGACATCGACAAAAAGCAGCAACCGCAACCGGTGAGCCTGCAAGGCAAGGTCGAAGTCATCGCGCCACGCCGCCTCTACAGCTTCGACCTGACGAAAAAGGACGTAGGCCAGACCCGCACCAATGACAACCTGAGCGTCACCCTGCTGGCATTGACGAACAACTACGCGGAAATCGAATACAACAACAGCGCACCGCTGGCCCCGGAAGTCAGTGAAACGCCGCTCAACCCGCTGATCGTCCAGGCCAGGGACAGCACCGGGCAATTCATCGCGCGCGCCGGATCAATCAACGAAACCTCGGTACAAATTGCCTTCTATCAGCAGCAGCTGGCCAAGATGCAGCAGCAAAAGAACTGGAGCGAGGCCCTGGAAAAACAGCTCGACGAAGAACAACGCAACTTTGAGAAACAGCAGGCGCGGCATTATTCGAAGGTGTACTTCAACGGGGCGATCGAAACCCTCGAAGTCAGCCTGCTGGATTTTTCCTCCGTCACGGTCACCCGAAAGGACCTCGACCTGCCAATCCGGCGCTTCGATGCCAATACCACGGACAAGTCCATCCAGCCCTTGAACCTGTCCGTGGTGGTCTATGACGACCTGGCGGCGGGCTGGCTGAAAGGGGCAACGCTGAGTGAGGATGAACTGAAAAAGTACGTCAACATCAGTCAGTCGGTCGACGACCCCAGCGCCGCGCGAATCGAATTCACTCACCTGCGTACCTTCAACGATGAACTGCTGGGCACATCGTTCAACCCTGGTGAAAGTCCGGTGAGCTTCTTTACCGAAGACACTCTTGGCAAACGCGACGAGCCGATCGAACTGCCACCTGAGGCGTACCAGATCGATCCCCTGCGCGGCACCATCACTTACGATCTGAATCTGTTTCCGCAAACCCCGGCCTATGCGGTGGGCTCGATGCCGCTGTTCCTGGCCACGGTCGACAAGCAAACCGTCGAAGCCCGTCAACTGCCCAAGGGCCTCGCGCTCAAAGACAATGCACTGGTGGTGGACCTGAAGGCATTTCCCGCCCAGGACTGGCGTTTTTTCGCCAAGGACGACAGCGGTAATTACTTGAAGGAGATTCTATCGGTCAGCCATCGCGCGAGCGCACAGGGTCCGGCGCAGTTTGCCGTGCATTACTTCTACGGGCAGCCTAAGCGCCTGGAAACCTACCAGCGCACTGACCTCGCCACCGTGCAATATGGTTTCGAAGTCAAACTCGACAAGGCCGACATGACGCGCCTTGATCAATAGTGCCACTCAGTGCTCGGGGTGAAACTCGAAGCCGCCCATGTTCCGGCAGCGACCACCGTTGATTTCCCGCAGTTGGGCTTGCAGGTGCAGGCACCAGATTTGCGGATCGTCGGCCAACTCGTAGCCGTGCAGGGTCAGGCTTTCAACGATGGTGTCGAGGATTGATTCAGCGACGAACGGACCGTGAAACGGGCCTTGGGCCTTGATGGCCGAAGGTTGTTCACCGGCCATTCCGGCGGCGAACAGCAGAGTCCACATGCCCGTATCTCCCGCCAATGGACGGATGGAACATTCGATACGGGTCACAAGACCCAGGCATTGACGGGTGAGACAGAGGTTGCGCGACATGGCGGCGACCCTCGGTAGATCCGGTATTCAGCCCCCATGGGAAGGCTGTTTCGATCCTGTGATTACTGTCGATATCCATGAGCAGAGAATAGAAGAAAAGTCTGGCTTGCAGGCCGAAGCAAGACCGAAAGGCGCCGAATGGTCATAGTGTGAATATTGACGTCATTTCGACGACGCTTTTCGACGTGCACCACAAAAAAACTGTGGGAGCGAGCTTGCTCCGGGCGGCGTTCCGACGATGGCGGTCGAACATTCAACATATTGGTCGAATGAAAGTCCGCTATCGCGAGCAAGCTCGCTCCCACATGGGATTGCACAGTTTCAGATCAACGATGCATCAGGCCGGTTTGGTTTCCGCCAACGCCTCTTGCGCCAACTCCTTCTCGGCTTCCTTAAGATCATCTTCGCTGATCATTTCCGCGATAACCCGCAGGCGCTCCACGACCCGTGCGTTCACGCTGCCTTCAGGGAATTCGCCATTCTCGTTCGGCTCGCCGGCCGGCTCGCCGACCAACAAGCTCAAGGCTTCGTCGGCCTGGCGGACCGCGTAGACATGGAACTGCCCCGCACGCACCGCCGCCAGCACCTTCTCGTCGAGCATCAGCGTGGCGACGTTGGCGTGAGGAATGATTGCTCCCTGCTCACCGGTCAACCCGCGGGCTTCGCACAGACGGAAGAAGCCCTCGATCTTCTCGTTGACTCCGCCGACCGCCTGCACTTCGCCGAACTGGTTGATCGAACCGGTGATGGCAAAGCACTGCTTGAGCGGGGTTTTCGACAAGGCCGAGATCAGGGTGCAGGCCTCGCCCAAGGAAGCACTGTCGCCATCGACATAACCGTAGGATTGTTCCAGGGCGATGCTCGCGGAAATCGCCAGCGGAAACTCCTGGGCGTAACGGCTGCCCAGATAACCGGTAAGGATCATCACGCCTTTGGAGTGGATCGGCTGGCCGAGGTTGACCTCGCGCTCGATGTCGACAATGCCGCTGCCGCCCGGGTACACCGTGGCGGAAATCCGCGCAGGTATACCAAAGGCCGAGTCACCGACTTCCAGCACCGTCAAGCCGTTGCACTTGCCGACCGCCGCGCCCGCGGTGTCGATCAGGATGATCCCGGCCAGCATGTCATCGAGAATCCGCGCCGAAACCCGCCCGGTCCGCGTGGCCTTGGCCTTGAGCGCACGCTCGATGTGCCCCGCGTCGGTCATTTCATCGCCTGCCAGGTGACGAATGAAATCCGCCTCGCTGACCAGTTGGAACAAGTCCCCGATACGCGCCGACAAGCGCCCCTGATGCTCGGCCAGACGCGCGCTGTAGGTCGCCAGGCGTGCCACCGCATCGGCAGTCAGCGGTGCCATGCCTTCTTCGGAAGTACGGGTTTTGAGCAACTGGGCGAATTGCTCCAGGCTCTCGTCGACCATCGGGATGTCTTCGTCGAAGTCCACCAGGACGCGGAACATCTCCTGGAAGTCCGGATCGAGGTCTTGCAGCGTGTAATACAGCTGACGGGCACCGATGATGACGACCTTGACCTGCAACGGAATGTGTTGCGGTGTCAGGGTCACGGTGGCCAGACGGCCGAGCTCACCCAGCGGCGATTCCATTTTCAGCTTGCGCGATTGCAGGGCGCGTTTCAGCGCATCCCACACGAACGGCTCGCTGAGCATTTTGTCCGCTTCAAGGATCAGGAAACCGCCATTGGCCCGGTGCAAGGCACCCGGCCGCAGTTGGCGGTAGGTGGTGTACAGCGAGCCCTGATCGGTGCTGTATTCGATACGACCGAAGAGGTTTTCGTAGGTCGGGTGCGGCTCGAACACCACCGGCGCACCGCCGCTGACCGAATGACCGACCACCAGGCTCGGCGAGTATTGTTCTTCCAGCAACTTGCGGGCGACAGCGTCAGTCTTGCTGTCATCCACCAGTTGCTCGACCACGGTCTTGAGCAAGTACACCTGCATGGCTTGCAGATAACCGCATACCGCCGCGTTCTCGGCGTACTTCTCTGACAATGGCGACAACAATGGCTGCAAGGCCAGGGTGATGGTTTCTTCGTTCAGATGACGCAGCTGGTTGCTCGACTCGCGCTTCCATTGCGGCAGGCTGGCGAGCTCTTCGTTCAGGCGCTCCTCCAGTACCGAAATATCCTCGTGGAAGCGATCGCGCTCGGCTTCCGGCAGTTGTGCGAATTCAGCTTCGTCCAACGCCTTGCCATCGCCCATTGGGGTGAAGGCGATATTGCTGGCGTCGCGGTAGAGCGCGACGTCCTTTTCCAGGGCCAGACGCTCGATGATGTCCAGGGCCTTGTCGTAGCGCTGGTTGAAGGCGCGGTCGATGCTGCTTTTCTTCTGCTGGTAGGACGGATGCTCGAAGACTGCCGGAAATGTCGCCAGCAGGTTGTCGATCAAAACGTTGATATCGCCAATGAAGTTACCGGCAGTGCCCGACGGCAACTCCAGTGCACGTGGTTCGCGAGGTTCATCGAAATTGTTGACGTAGACCCAGTCCGCCGGGGTCTGCAGGCGCTTGCCTTCGGCCTTGAGGTAGCGTTTGACGAACGAGAACCGGCCAGTTCCGGGCTCGCCCATGACGAATACGTTGTAACCGGGGCGCGGCATGGCCACACCGAACTGCAAGGCTTCGACCGCACGTTCCTGGCCAAGCACACCGCGAAAGGGCTCCAGATCATTGGTGGTAGAGAAGCTGAACTGTTCAGCGGAAAACGGACGGGTCAGCGCTTCGGGTGCCAGACGCAAGCTGGCAGCAACAGGATCAGGCATCGGGCTTCCTTAACAATCAGGCGGGGCAGATGGCAGCATTCTGGCGCTGCCCATGCCCGACTGGCAAGGAGCGCCGCAGGCCTGAGCATCGTCAATCGGCCAACCCCAGGCGGGCCGGGCTTGCGCCGCTGTTTCCCATGAATGTTTTGCAAAAAAACACGGAACCCCGTGATCGTGCCTAAACTCCAAACTGCGCGGCTGGGCTAATGCCCGGCCCACTGGCACCGGAACGGGCCAGACTCCCTTGTTTATTGGTACGCACACAAAGAGAACAAAGCTATGAAACGGATTCTTCTTGGTACTCTCTTCACCGCTGTATCCATCAATGCCATGGCGCAAGCGCCAGGCGGCCCGGATTGCGGTTGGGGCAACATGCTGTTCGAAGGCCAGCGTGGTACTCCAGCTCACTTCCTGGCATCCACCACCAACGGCACCTCCGGCAACGCAACCTTCGGCATGACCTCCGGCACCAACGGTTGCGCAACCAATGCGTCGCTGACCTATGGCGGTAAATCCTGGTTTGCCATGAATGGCATGATGAACGAGCTGTCCGAAGACATGGCCAAGGGTCAGGGCGAAGCGCTGACCACCTATGCCGTGGTACTGGGCGTGGCGCCGGAAGACCGTGCGCACTTCGCCGCCGTTACTCACGAGCACTTCCAGCAGATCTTCAGCAAGGCTGACGTGACCGCAGAAGACGTGCATACCAATACCCTGGCCGTGCTCAAAGCCGATCCTCGTCTGGCCAAGTACGCGACTCAGGCTTAAGCTCGACCCGTCCCGCTTCTTACGGGAAGCGGGTTTTGTTTTTTGGACCTGCCCCTCTTTGGGTCTTTTTCTCAAGTATTTAAGTTGCCTTCTATGCTCAAACGCCTTGCCTGGCTGGCGCTGTGTGTCTGCGCCCCGCTGTTCGCCGCGCCTCAGATCGACCCACAACGTTTGCAGCAATTGGCCAACGACCCTTTCTGGATATCCCTGGGCCATTACGAAAGCGCCAAGCTCGGCGGCTGGCGCAGCTATGTCAGTGACCGGAAATTCTTCCTCGCCCCTGACGGCAATGAACATCCGGACCATGAACTGGCGGCGACTGTACAAGCCTTGTACGCCCCGGCCAGTGCCGGTGAAACACATGCTCAATGCGTCTACCCGGCCCGCACCCGCTGGCTGAAAGAACAACTCGGCCTGACCGGCCTGCCGACACCGGACTGCGCCGGGTTCAAGCAATGGTTCAAGGACGTCTCGCCCGACAGCACGGTGATGATCTTCCCGGCGGCTTACCTGAACAGCCCGTCCTCGATGTTCGGCCATACCCTGCTGCGCATCGACCAGGCCGAAGTGAAGAGCGACAAGACTTCGCTGCTCAGTTACGCGATCAACTTCGGCGCCTACATCGAGGGCTCGGACAACAGCATCCTCTATGCCTGGAAAGGCCTGATGGGCGGCTATCCCGGCCTGTTCGCGATGGTGCCCTACCAGGAAAAACTCTCGGAATACCGCAGCCTTGAAAACCGCGACCTGTGGGAGTACCGCCTGAACCTGACCCAACAGGAAACCGCGCGCATGGTCGAGCACGTCTGGGAGCTGAAGCAGATCAAGTTCGACTATTTCTTCTTCGACGAAAACTGCTCATACCGCTTGCTGGAACTGCTGCAAGTTGCCCGCCCGGGCCTGCGCCTGACCGAGCAATTCCCGCTCACCGCCATCCCGACCGACACCGTCAAAGCCGTGAAAAATGCCGGCTTGGTGGAGTCCATCCAGTATCGTCCGTCCCGGGAGCGCGAACTGCTCAGCCGCGCCGAGCCGTTAAATCCTGAAGAACAGCAATGGGTGCTGAAAGTCAGCGCCGATCAGAAACAATTGCAGGACCCGGCGTTCAAGGCGCAATCGCGCGACCGTCAGGCGCTGATCATCGATGCCGCCTATCGTCTGGAGCGTTACCGCGCCAACGGCCAGGAACGCGACCCGGCGCGCACCCAGCGCAGCTTCGAACTGCTGCGGGCAATCAACCAGAACCCGGCGCCGGAGCTGGATATCCCGCAACCGGGCCTGCCTGAAGACGGTCACGAGTCCCGCACCTGGCAGCTCGGCGTCGGCACCCGTGGCGATAAAGCCTTTGGTGAGTACGGCTTGCGCATGGCTTATCACGACCTCAATGACAACAACGAAAGCTTTCCCCTTGGCGCGCAGATCGAAATCCTGCAGTTGAAACTGCGCCAGTACGAAGGCAATGAATGGCAAGTGCAGCAACTGGACCTGGCCACCATTCGCTCCCTGACCCCGCGAAACGAGCTGCTGCAACCGCTGTCATGGCAAGTCACCGGCGGTCTGGAGCGGGTGCCGGGCAAGCACGATGACCAGACCCTGGTCAGCCACGTCAACGGCGGTGGTGGTGGCACCTGGCAACTGGGTGATGACACGCTCGGCTTTGCCCTGGGCACCGTGCGGATCGAGCACAACAACGACTTCGCCGCGTTCATTGCCCCGGCTGCCGGGTTCAACAGCGGTGTGTTGTGGAAAAACCCGCTGGGCAATTTGAGCCTGGAAGCCAAGGGCGACTTTTTCACCAATGGCGAAGTACGCCGTAGCCTGAGCCTGAATCAGCAATGGGAAATATCCCGCAATCTCGGACTGCGCTTGAGCGCCCAGCGCGAGTTCAGCCATTTGGCGACGGCCGAGAACGAAGTGATGCTGGAGCTGAAGTGGTATCACTACTGACCTGACACACCACTCGCTCCCACAGGGGCTGTGTGGTGTTCGACGAAATGCCTGCACACCTTTCACAACCACCCGACGAATCCACTTCTAGACTTTATCTATGGGCCGCGTATCGGCTTGGGAGAGTGAGATGTGGTGGTATGCGGGATGGCTGGGTGTAAAGCCTGGCAGCAGCAGAAAGATCAGGACGCCGCCCGGGCATATCGCTCGCCATAAGTCGCTTTCAGACATCCAGTGAAACCAAATGCCTGAGACCATGGCCCAAACCCTATACCGGGAGAATTCCATGAGCCGTGCCTTCGTCAATGAAGATAACGCCGCCGCGCAAGCCGATCAGCCTGTCGAACGGCAGGTCAGCGCGCAGCCCAATTACGTCACGCCGCAAGGCCTGAACCTGTTGCAGGGAAAAGTCGCCGAACTGCAAACCCTGCACGCCGAACAATCGGCAAAAGGCGAGCAGGCCGACAAGCAGCGCCTGGCGGATCTCGAACGTGATTTGCGTTACTTCAAGCAGCGCCTGGGCAGCGCTCAGGTGGTACCCGCCGCAACTTCGACCGAGAAAGTGCAGATCGGCAGTTGGGTGACCTACGCCGATGAACACGCCACCGAACGCCGGGTACAACTGGTGGGCGAAGATCAGGCCGATGCCGCCCACGGCCTGATCAATTGGGGTTCACCGCTGGGGCGGGCACTACTCGGTGCACGACTCAACGATGAAGTGCTGTGGCAGCGTCCCGCCGGGGATCAACTGATTGAGGTGATCCGTATCGAACCGGCTTAGACAATGCCTTGGGCGAGCATGGCATCGGCGACTTTGACGAAGCCGGCGATGTTGGCGCCCTTGACGTAGTTGACCCGGCCGTTCTCCTCACCGTAATGCACGCAAGCGTGGTGAATCGACTGCATGATCGCGTGCAGCTTGCTGTCCACTTCGCCGCCGGTCCATGCCAGGCGCATGGCGTTCTGCGACATCTCCAGCCCGCTCACCGCCACACCACCCGCGTTGGACGCCTTGCCCGGCGCAAACATAATGTCGGCTTCGATGAACAAGTCCACCGCCTCAAGGGTGGTCGGCATGTTCGCGCCTTCGGCCACGCAGATGCAGCCATTGCGCAGCAAGGTGCGAGCGGCTTCGGCATCCAGTTCGTTTTGCGTCGCGCACGGCAAGGCGATGTCGCAGCTCAGGCTCCATGGCAGCTCACCTGCGCGGAACTCCAGGCCAAAACGGCCAGCCAGTTCACGGATGCGCCCGCGCTGTACATTTTTCAGTTCCAACACCGCTAGCCATTGCTCCTCGGTCAAGCCGCTTTCGCAATACAGCGTGCCTTCGGAGTCGGACAGCGAAATCACTTTGCCGCCCAGGTCCATGACCTTGCGCGCCGCGTATTGCGCGACGTTGCCGGAGCCGGAGATCGCTACGCGCATACCTTCCACGGCCAGGCCGCGACGCTTGAGCATTTCTTCGGCGAAGTACACGCAACCGAAACCGGTGGCTTCCGGGCGAATCAGGCTGCCGCCGTAGCTTGGGCCTTTGCCGGTCAGCACACTGGTGAACTGGTTGCTCAGGCGCTTGTACTGGCCGAACAGGAAACCGATTTCCCGTGCACCGACACCGATGTCCCCGGCCGGCACGTCAACGTCGGCACCAATGTGGCGGTACAACTCGCTCATGAAGGCCTGGCAGAAGCGCATGACTTCCGCGTCGCTTTTGCCTTTGGGGTCGAAGTCCGAACCACCCTTGCCGCCGCCCATTGGCAATGAAGTCAGGGAGTTTTTGAAGGTCTGTTCGAAGGCGAGGAATTTCAGGACGCCCATGTTCACCGACGGGTGAAAACGCAGGCCACCCTTGTACGGGCCGATCGCGCTGTTCATCTGGATGCGGAAACCACGATTGACCTGGACCTTGCCTTGGTCGTCGACCCACGACACACGAAACACCACAGCCCGCTCCGGCTCGCAGATGCGCTCCAGAATGCCCGAGGTCAGGTAATGCGGATTGGCTTCAAGAAACGGCCACAGGGTACGCAGGACTTCTTCGACAGCCTGGTGAAATTCGGGTTGATCCGGGTCGCGTTTTTTCAGGCGCGCAAGGAAGCATTCGACGGATTCGATCATGGAAAAGTCTCGGCAAATTTATTGTCGTTGGAGGAGATTGAGCCGGACTGTAACAAACGATTCGCGCACAGGAACAGCGCAAAATGTCGCACTTATGAAATTAAATGGTGCACAGGATATAAATAATCCTGTTTTTTGAGCATTTTTTGCACCTGAACAGGGATTCGCAATTCAAGTTATGCACCATTAGAAACACCGCTTTCGCGAGCAGGCTCGCTCCCACAGGGGATCTTCTGCTGAATTGAGATTTGTGCCTTTCACAAAACCCTGTGGGAGCGGGCTTGCTCGCGAATGGCGCGACTCGGTGTCATTGAAAAAACGCAAAAAAACGGAGCCCGAAGGCTCCGCTCTTTATGCAACCAACCCGAAATCAGGCCAGTTTCTTGTGCCGTACACGATGCGGCTGGGCAGCCGCTTCGCCGAGGCGCTTTCTACGGTCGGCTTCGTACTCGGTGTAGTTACCTTCGAAGAACACCGCTTGCGAGTCGTCTTCGTACGCCAGGATGTGAGTCGCGACGCGGTCAAGGAACCACCGGTCGTGGGAGATCACAATGGCGGCGCCCGGGAAGTCCAGCAGGGCTTCTTCCAGGGAACGCAGGGTTTCAACGTCGAGGTCGTTGGACGGTTCGTCGAGCAGCAGGACGTTGCCGCCCTCCTTCAGGGTCAGGGCCAGGTGCAAGCGACCGCGCTCACCACCAGACAGGTCCTTGACGAACTTCTGCTGATCGCCACCCTTGAAGTTGAAGCGACCGACGTAGGTACGCGACGGGATCTCGTAGTTGCCGATGCGGATCTGGTCGGAACCGTCGGAAATCTGCTGGAACACGGTCTTGCTGCCGTCCAGGTCTTCGCGGCTCT
Organism: Pseudomonas sp. GL-RE-26; assembly: GCF_019956275.1. NCBI lineage: Bacteria > Pseudomonadati > Pseudomonadota > Gammaproteobacteria > Pseudomonadales > Pseudomonadaceae > Pseudomonas > Pseudomonas sp. GL-RE-26. The sequence continues at coordinate 7,026 of NZ_JAHBDI010000015.1, read as the reverse complement.
GATCCACGCAAGCAAGCTGCACGGTTTCACCGACTTCGATGCTGCCCGAATCCGGCGTTTCCTTGCCCATCAGCATGCGGAACAGGGTCGACTTACCGGCACCGTTACCGCCGATCACGCCAACGATGGCGCCTTTAGGCATGGAGAACGACAGGTTGTCGATCAACACGCGATCGCCGTAGCCCTTGGTGACGTTCTTGAATTCGATGACCTTGTCGCCCAGGCGTGGACCAGCCGGGATGTAGATCTCGTTGGTTTCGCTGCGCTTCTGGAATTCCTGCGACTGCATTTCTTCGAAGCGTTGCAGACGAGCCTTGGATTTCGACTGGCGGGCCTTGGCGCCTTTGCGCACCCACTCCAGCTCTTCCTTCATGGCTTTTTCGTGGGCCGACTGCTGCTTGGATTCGGCAGCCAGACGATCGGACTTGGCTTCCAGCCAACCCGAATAGTTGCCCTCGTAAGGAATGCCCGCGCCGCGGTCGAGTTCCAGAATCCAGCCTGCAACGTTATCCAGGAAGTAACGGTCGTGCGTGATCGCGACCACGGTGCCCGGGAAGTCGTGCAGGAAGTGCTCAAGCCAAGCAACGGAATCGGCGTCCAGGTGGTTGGTCGGTTCGTCGAGCAGCAGCATGTCCGGTGCGGACAGCAGCAGGCGGCACAGGGCCACGCGACGTTTTTCACCACCGGAGAGGAATTCGACCTTGGCGTCCCAGGCTGGCAGACGCAGTGCATCGGCGGCGACTTCCAGCTGGCGATCGAGGTTGTGACCGTCGCTGGCTTGCAGGATCGCTTCGAGCTTGGCCTGTTCGGCAGCCAGTTTGTCGAAGTCGGCGTCTTCTTCAGCGTAAGCCGCATAGACCTCGTCCAGGCGCGCCTGGGCGTTCTTGATCACGCTGACCGCTTCCTCGACCACTTCACGCACGGTTTTGGTCGGGTCCAGGATCGGCTCTTGCGGCAGATAACCGATGTTCAGCTCCGGCATCGGGCGGGCTTCGCCGTCGAATTCGGTGTCAACGCCAGCCATGATTTTCAGCAGCGTGGACTTACCCGAACCGTTGAGGCCGAGTACGCCAATCTTGGCGCCAGGGAAGAAGGACAGAGAAATGTTTTTCAGGATTTCCCGCTTCGGCGGAACAACTTTGCCCAGCCGATGCATGGTGAATACGTATTGAGCCATGGAGAACCTAGGGTCAGTGACTGATGAATGATTGGAGCGCAGGCAATGCCCGGCCAGACCGTGCGCGTCGTCCATAAGAGGCGACGCTGAAAAAGTCTGAGTCTAGGAGCTGGAACGCTCCCGCGTAACCGGCAAAGCTACCTTAATGACAGATGGCAGTCCAGCCGACGGGCTGGGGCTGGCACTTCGCCACAACTCAAGGCATGCTAGCCGCCCTTCGGGCGTCCGGCTTATAGTGCACGTCGCGCCAGTCCAGCCAAACCGCAGGATTACAGCTTGTCCATTGTCCCTCCGCCTCTGACTTCAAGTGCGCCGGCCACAGCGCCCGGCGCCCCCCTGCGCGGGACCTTGAAGGGCACCTTGGCGACACTCGTATTATTGTTGTTGGCCCTGCTGTTCTGGCAGTTGCTCGACCAGTTGCGGGAAACCCAGAAGAACCAGCGCCAGTACACCATCGACTACACAGCCGATCTGGCCGCGCAGGTCAGCCTGAACATGGCGCTCAACGCGCAGATCGCCCTCAACCTGTTGCCGATCGTCGAGCAACCGCAGGGCGCCGATGAATTGCAGGCCCTGTTGCGCAAGCTGCAACAGTCGCTGCCAGACCTGCGCAGCCTGGCGTTGCTCAGCCCCTCGGGAAGAGTCATCAGTGACAGCGCTCCCGACAGCGATGACAGAGACTACCTGGGTGAACTGGTACGCCGCAGCCACGCCCAGGCGCACTACTTCAGCAATGCCACCGACGGTTCCGTGGTGCATTTATTGTTGCATCAGGCCAGCGGCAGTTCCCGAGGCTATTGGGTCTTGCGCCTGACACCCACCTTCTTTTCGTCCCTGACCAAGCAACGCGAGGCCGACGGCCGCCCGTTGTGGCTGGTGGAAAACCGTATCAATCATCAGATCATCAGCCGCGACGAAGCGCAGCCCTCGGTCAATCCGGGTACGCTGACCGAGGACGATGTCGCCAACAGCGTGCTGACCGTTCCGCTGAGCAGCAGCGATTGGCAACTGCGCGGTTTGTTCGACCGTCAGCGCGTGCTGGAAGAGCTGCTGCCGGCGTTCATCGGCAAATGCCTGCTTGGCCTGGCGTTTTCCATGCTGCCGTTCCTCGCCTTGCTGAACATGCGCCGGCGTCAGCGTCAGTTGAATGAAGGCCGTCGGCGTTATCAGGACATTTTCGAAGGCACCGGCGTGGCCTTGTGCGTCCTCGACATGTCCGGACTCAAGGTCTTTTTCGACAAGGCGCAACTGCAGGGCAGCGAGCAACTGCAAGCGTGTCTGGCGATCCCGGAGCAACGCCGGTCATTGCTCAAGGAACTGCGGATCACCGAGGTCAACCAGGTAGCGTTGCAACTGCTTAATGTCGATAGCGCCGACAAAGTTTGGAAACTGCTGATCGACGGTAAACCGCAGGACGGCACCGCCATCGGCAACCAGGTGCTCGACGCGATGCTCAACCAGCAGCAACAGCTTGAGCTGGAAATCAAGCTGCAGGACGCCAGCGGCCGCGACCAGCACCTGTGGCTGATGCTGCGCCTGCCGCAAACCCCGGACGACTATAAAGCGGTGATCCTGAGCATCACCGACATCACCAGCCGCAAGCTCATCGAACTGTCGCTGCAGGAGCGCGAAGGGTTTTGGTCGGACGTGGTGCGCACCGTGCCGGATCACCTGTATGTGCAGGATGTGATCAGCCAGCGCATGATCTACAGCAACCACCATCTGGGCCAGACCCTGGGTTACAACCGCACCGAACTGCACCAGATGGGCGAATACTTCTGGGAAATCCTCCTGCATCCCGAAGACGCCGACTATTACCATCGCTCCCGTCAGATCCAGCGCCAGGCCGGTTATCGCCAGTTGATGCAGTGCCAGTTGCGCTTCCGCCATCGGGACGGCCAATGGCGACGCTTCGAGATTCGCGAGCAGGCACTGGCACGGGACAAGAACGACCAGGTCACTCGGATCATCGGCGTGGCCAAGGACATCACCGACCAGATCGAAGCCAGCGAATCCCTGCGCGACAGCGAGCAGCGCTACCGGATGCTGGCCGAAAGCATCAGCGACGTGATCTTCTCCACCGACAGCCGCCTTAACCTCAATTACGTCAGCCCTTCGGTACAAGCGGTGCTGGGTTACGACGCCGAGTGGATTTTCCAGAACGGCTGGCAATCGACCATCGCCAACCCGCAACAGCTGACCGGCATCTACCAACTGATGGACCGGGTCAGCAAAGCACTGGATCAACCGGACCGACTGGCGCTGCTGCGCAGCCAGGTGCAAACCCAACTGTTCCTGTTCGATTGCCTGCGGGCCGACGGGCGCAAGATCCCGATCGAACTGCGCCTGGTATTGGTCTGGGACGAACACGGTACGTTCGAAGGCGTGCTCGGCGTCGGCCGCGACATCAGCCAGCAACGCCGGGCCGAAAAAGACTTGCGCATGGCCGCCACGGTATTCGAACACTCGACCTCGGCGATCCTGATCACCGACCCGGCCGGCTACATCGTCCAGGCCAACGAAGCCTTCAGTCGTGTCAGCGGTTACGCCGTGGAACAGGTCCTCGACCAGTTGCCGAACATGCTGACGGTCGACGACCAGCAGGAAGCCCATCTGCGTTACGTACTCAAGCAATTGGGCCAGCACAGCACCTGGGAAGGCGAAGTCTGGCTCAAGCGTCGCAACGGCGAGCATTACCCGGCCTGGGTCGGCATCACCGCCGTGCTCGACGACGAAGGCGACCTGGCCAGCTATGTGTGTTTCTTCAGCGACATCAGCGAGCGCAAGGCCAGCGAGCAGCGGATTCACCGCCTCGCCTACTACGACGCCCTGACCCACTTGCCCAACCGTTCGCTGTTCCAGGACCGCCTGCACACGGCACTGCAATCGGCCGAACGGCAGAAGTCGTGGGTGGTGCTGATGTTCCTCGACCTCGACCGTTTCAAGCCGATCAACGACTCCCTGGGCCACGCCGCCGGCGACCGCATGCTCAAGGAAATGGCCACGCGCCTGCTCGGTTGCGTCGCCGATGACGACACGGTGGCGCGCATGGGCGGTGACGAATTCACCTTGCTCCTGCAACCGCGAGCCAACCGTGAAATCGCCTTGAACCGGGCGATCCATGTGGCCGAACAGATTCTTGCCAGTCTGGTGAAACCCTTCGTGCTCGAAGGCCGCGAGTTCTTCGTCACGGCCAGTATCGGCATCGCCCTGAGTCCGCAGGACGGCAACGAACTCAGCCAGTTGATGAAGAATGCCGACACGGCGATGTACCACGCCAAGGAGCGTGGCAAGAACAACTTCCAGTTCTATCAGGCGGACATGAACGCCAGTGCGCTTGAACGTCTGGAGCTGGAAAGCGATTTGCGCCATGCCTTGGAACAGAACGAATTCGTGCTGTATTACCAGCCGCAATTCAGCGGCGACGGCAAGCGCCTGACCGGCGCCGAGGCACTGTTGCGCTGGCGCCATCCACGCCGCGGGCTGGTGCCGCCGGGGGATTTCATTCCGGTGCTCGAAGAGCTCGGGCTGGTGGTGGATGTCGGCGACTGGGTGATCAGCGAAGCCTGCCGTCAACTCAAGGCCTGGCATCAGGCCAGGGTACGGGTGCCGAAGGTGTCGGTGAACATCTCGGCGCGGCAGTTCTCCGACGGCCAGCTCGGTACACGGATCGCTACCATCCTCAAGGAAACCGGCCTGCCGCCGGCATGCCTGGAACTGGAACTGACCGAAAGTATCCTGATGCGCGAAGTCAGCGAGGCGATGCAGATCCTCGACGGACTGAAAAACCTCGGACTGAGCATTGCGGTCGACGATTTCGGTACCGGTTACTCATCGCTCAACTACCTCAAGCAGTTCCCGATCGACGTTCTGAAGATCGACCGCACCTTTGTCGATGGCCTGCCCAGTGGCGAGCAGGATGCACAAATTGCCCGGGCAATCATCGCCATGGCCCACAGCCTGAACCTGGCGGTGATCGCCGAAGGCGTGGAAACCCATGAGCAGCTCGACTTCCTGCGTGAGCATGGTTGCGATGAGGTTCAGGGGTATCTGTTCGGCCGACCGATGCCGGCGAGTCGGTTTGAGGCGCAGTTCAGTAATGATGCGTTGTTCATGCTTGACTAAGCGCTCTTGTGGCGAGGGAGCTTGCTCCCGCTCGAGTGCGTAGCGCTCGCAAGATTTGGGGCCGCTTCGCAGCCCAGCGGGAGCAAGCTCCCTCGCCACAAACACTAAAAATCCCACGCATGAACACCACTTGTCTGCGACATGATGCCGTTTCATATGCCATCTAAAACCCATTGGGTTAGAATGCCCCCCTTTTCCGCCCCCGATCCCTGAGGACCGCCATGTTCAGCCGTGATTTGACTATTGCCAAGTACGACGCCGATCTCTTTGCCGCCATGGAGCAAGAAGCTCAGCGCCAGGAAGAGCACATTGAGCTGATCGCTTCGGAAAACTACACCAGCCCTGCGGTGATGGAAGCTCAAGGCTCGGTACTGACCAACAAGTACGCCGAAGGCTACCCGGGCAAGCGCTACTACGGTGGTTGCGAGTACGTAGACATCGTCGAGCAGCTGGCTATCGACCGCGCCAAAGAACTGTTCGGCGCCGATTACGCCAACGTTCAGCCGCACGCCGGTTCGCAAGCCAACAGCGCCGTTTACCTGGCCCTGCTGTCGGCCGGCGACACCCTCCTGGGCATGAGCCTGGCCCACGGTGGTCACCTGACCCACGGTGCAAGCGTCTCGTCTTCGGGCAAGCTGTACAACGCTATCCAGTACGGCATCGACGCCAATGGACTGATCGACTACGACGAAGTCGAGCGCCTGGCCGTTGAGCACAAGCCAAAAATGATCGTGGCCGGTTTCTCTGCCTACTCGCAGATCCTCGACTTTCCGCGCTTTCGCGCAATCGCCGACAAGGTAGGTGCTTACCTGTTCGTCGACATGGCCCACGTGGCCGGTCTGGTCGCCGCTGGCGTCTACCCGAACCCGGTTCCATTCGCTGACGTGGTGACCACCACCACCCACAAGACCCTGCGCGGTCCACGTGGCGGCCTGATCCTGGCTCGCGCCAACGTCGACATCGAGAAGAAGCTGAACTCCGCGGTATTCCCGGGCGCCCAGGGCGGCCCGCTGGAGCACGTGATCGCGGCCAAGGCGATCTGCTTCAAGGAAGCGCTGCAGCCTGAGTTCAAGGTTTACCAGCAGCAAGTGGTGAAGAACGCCCAGGCCATGGCCAGCGTGTTCATCGAGCGCGGTTTCGACGTGGTTTCCGGCGGTACTGAGAACCACCTGTTCCTGTTGTCGCTGATCAAGCAGGAAATCTCCGGTAAAGACGCAGATGCCGCTCTGGGCAAAGCGTTCATCACCGTGAACAAGAACTCCGTGCCAAACGACCCACGCTCCCCGTTCGTCACCTCCGGCCTGCGCTTCGGCACCCCGGCTGTGACCACTCGCGGCTTCAAGGAAGCAGAGTGCAAGGAACTGGCCGGCTGGATCTGCGACATCCTGGCTGACCTGAACAACGAAGCGGTGATCGATGCCGTTCGTGAGAAGGTCAAGGCCATCTGCAAGAAGCTGCCGGTGTACGGCGCTTAATCAGCCCGCTAGACCGCAACTATAAAAACCGGCCAGAGATGGCTAATGCCGATCAGTTAAGCCTCATTGCTTGACCTTTGGCCGCAAGAAATCAAAATCCGATGCCTGAATAGGCATCGGATTTTTTTATGCGTCTGGCTCGGGCACTGGAACTGACCCACAACTTCGTCTCGACTCCCAATTCCCTCGAGGGATTGGACTCGTTGCTTGATCCATCGCTGGTCGAACAGGCCTTGGAACAAGCCGGTG
>NZ_JAHBDI010000014.1:0-98389 GCF_019956275.1 Pseudomonas sp. GL-RE-26 | reverse complement strand
CACCGGCTTGTTCCAAGGCCTGTTCGACCAGCGATGGATCAAGCAACGAGTCCAATCCCTCGAGGGAATTGGGAGTCGAGACGAAGTTGTGGGTCAGTTCCAGTGCCCGAGCCAGACGCATAAAAAAATCCGATGCCTATTCAGGCATCGGATTTTGATTTCTTGCGGCCAAAGGTCAAGCAATGAGGCTTAACTGATCGGCATTACCCTCTACCGGGACCCTTTTTCATTTGCCGCGGCTAGTTCAATTGCAACGTCGAATTGAACTGACTGATCGCATCCACCACATGCCGCGAACCCTGCTGGATTTCCAGAATCACCTCCCCTGCCTCGTTCGCCAATTCAACGCCGAGCCCGGTTCGACTCAGACTCGATTGCATGCTCGACACCGCACTCAACGACAAATCGTGGTTCTTGCGCACCACCTCGACAATCTCCAGCGTCGCCTGACTGGTGCGCGCAGCAAGGCTGCGCACTTCATCGGCCACCACCGCAAACCCGCGCCCGTGCTCACCGGCGCGGGCCGCTTCGATCGCCGCGTTTAGCGCAAGCAAGTTGGTCTGATCGGCAATGCCACGAATGGTCTGCACGATGGTGCCGATGATGTCGGACTGTTTGCTCACGGCGTCGATGCTCAATGCCGCCTCGTTCAAGTCCCGGGAAATGTCCTGGATGATCTGCACCGTCTGCTGCACCACCTCGGAACCCTTGCGCGCACAGACGTCGTTTTGCACCGAGGTGCTGTGGGCCGATTCAGCGGCGGTTTGCAGGGTGGTCATCTGGTGGGTGATATCGCTGGCGAACTTGACCACTTTGTACAACCGCCCCTTGGCGTCGAACAACGGGTTGTAGGAGGCTTCCAGGAATATTGTCTGACCCTGCTTGTTCCTGCGCTCGAAACGATGGGAGTGATATTCGCCGCGGTTGAGCGAAGCCCAGAAATTCCGGTAACCCTGGGACTCGGCTTCGGCACGGTGGCAGAACAGGCTGTGATGTTGCCCCACCACTTCGTTGAGCGAGTACTGCATGGTTTTCAGGAAGTTCTCGTTGGCGGTGATGACCTTGCCTTCGGGCGTGAACTCGATCACGGCCATTGAACGGCCTATCGCAGCGAGCCTGCTTTCGTTTTCGTGTTCCTTGTTGACCCGTGAGGTGATGTCGGTGGCGACCTTGATCACGCTTTTCACCTGCCGGTCGGGGCCCAGCACCGGCATGTAGCTGGCTTCGAGCCAGATCTCCCGACCACTCTTGTGCAAGCGCAAAAAGGTCCCGCTCAGCGGTTCGCCCCGCGCGAGGTCGCGCCATAACTTGGTGTACTCATCGCTGCGGTAATACTGCTCTTCGCAAAAGACCCGGTGATGCTTGCCGCGCACTTCGTCGGCGCTGTAGCCCATGGCATTGCAAAAGTTTTCGTTGGCATCGATGACAATGCCGTCCGGAGTGAATTCAATCATCGCCATCGAACGACTGATCACCGCCAACTTGGCATTAGCCTCAGTCAGCGCACAGCTGAATCGTTCGATTTCCAGCAGGTCAGCCTTGTGATGTAGGTTGAACATTGTTGTATCACCTTCAGCGCGGTTTTTTGATTGATGAAAGTTGCAGGTCTTTCACATCCACCACTACGTTCCATGGAACAGGCACACGCATCCCTCCAAAAAGAAGGACTAGTCAGGTGATAATTGATGATCAATCGGAGGGTCCTTATAGCGACACGCTCATCAAGACATCCTTCTCTTGATAGCCCGCATGCGGGCCAACCCTAACAGGTTCACAACAAATTCCATTTAGCGGACAGCTCCTTGTCATCACGTGTTGGTGCCTTCGATTGCGCACTCTTTCGCCAAGACATCGACCGCCCCATCACGGCCGACATGGTTAGTTACAACTGATCATAGACAGCAACCTTGGGCTTGCAAGGCCACTAGTCGGCCACCATTGAGGACAAAAACGATTCAGCTGCTTGTTGGGGGTTGCCGTCTGTCGAGCATACCTAGCAGGGCTTGCACCGCCGCCGACGGTGGTTTGTTTGTCGCGACCACCAAAGCAAACTCACGGTCGATCCGCGGCAACACCGGCACCACGCGCAAACCCTGCCGATTACCCGGCAGCGTCATCTCCGGCACCAGGCTCACGCCGATGTTTTCCCGCACCAGGGTGAACGCACTGCTCCATTCGCGAACCTCGACGCGCACATCCTGCAGTTGCAGCCCCGCATCGGCAGCCAGGCTTCGCGCATTGGTCGAACAACCGCCCGTGGCCAGTACAAAAGGTTGCGTCACCAACTCTTCGAGGCAGACGCCTTCTTCATGGGAACGCCGCGCCAGCAGATGGCCGCCGGGCAATACCGCCATCCAGGCATCGCGTCCCAAAGGACTGGCCTTGCGCTCGGCAGACGGATTGAGGACCACGCCGACATCCACCAGTCCCGCGTCGAGCAGGGTTTCCACTTCGTCATCGCTGACTTCCAGGGCAACCACCTCAATGCCGGGGTAAAGCCGATTGAACTGACGCAGCAAAGGCGGCAGAAAGGTCGCCAGGACCATGGGAAAACTGGCCAGGCGAATCGTCCCGCGTTCAACACCTTTTGCGGCCTCGACGGTGCTCCGAATGGCTTGCAGCGCACCGAGCATGGTCCGCGCCTGCTCGATGACCGCCAGGCCGATGGCTGTCGGCAAGGTTTGGCGGTTTTCCCGGGTGAACAATTGAACACCGAGGTTTTCCTCGATCAAGGCCAGGGCCTGGCTGGCACCTGACTGGGTCATACCGACCCGGTCGGCGGCCCGGGTGATGTTGCCGGTATCCGCCACAGCCACCACCATTCGCCAGTGCATCAGGTTCATCATGGCAGTAGCTTTCCTTATGGCAGTTTTCTGAAAGATTAATTTTATCGGTGGCACCGCGCACTATGACACTGGCGTAAATCCACAACCAGAGCCCGCCCCATGAAGCTGTATTACGCCCCCGAAGCCTGCTCGCTGGCGCCACACATTGTGTTGCGCGAATTGGAACTGCCTTTCCAATTGATCCGCGTCGACAACATCAGCAAAACCACGGCCGACGGCGACGACTTTCTCGCCATCAACCCCAAGGGTTACGTCGCAGCCTTGCAACTGGATAACGGCGAAGTGCTGACCGAAGGGCCGGCAATTCTGCAATTCCTGGCTGATCTGCGGCCGCAAGCGAAACTGGCCGCAGCGCAGGAGACATTCGAGCGGGTACGGTTACAGGAATGCCTGAACTTCATCTCGACGGAGATTCACGGCGGGCTCGGTTGGCTGTTCAACGCTCGATTTCCCGAAGAGATGAAAGCGCTGATCAAGGAGAAATTGTTCAAGCGTTTTGCCGTGTTGAACCAGACGCTGGAGCGGCAGGATTACTTGATGGCGGGCGGGTTCAGCATTGCTGATGCGTATTTGTTTACGGTGCTGCGTTGGGCTCGGTTGTTCGATATTGAATTGAATGAGTGGCCGGCGTTGGCAAGGTTTCAAGCCAGGGTGGATCAGCGGCCGGCGGTGAAAGCGGCGTTGGCCGCCGAATTGGCGTAAGACTTGAGATCAATCGCGAGCAGGCTCGCTCCTACAGGGGATCTTGGTTGACCACGGGATGTGTGGGCAATACAGACCTAATGTGGGAGCGAGCCTGCTCGCGATGGCTACCTTCCAGACAGCACAAAACTACAAGCTTGCACTCACCTTGCTAACCACCTCCCCCGGCACCCAGCCCTTCCACACCTGCGGCTGCTCACGCAAAAACGCTTCGACGACCTCACGGGGTTTCTGTCGTTTTTCACTCATCTGACCCAGGGTCTGGTTCAACAGATCGATCGGCAGATCGACCTTTTCAAAGAACGTCACCAGGTCCGGGTATTGCGCCTTGAACAGTGCCGATACGCCGATGGCCAGATCCTCGTCACGGTGATGCAGCAAATGGCTATCGCGGTACAAGGTGTACGGATACCAGACGGCAAACGGCGCGTAGCCAAGGATTTTGTTCAGGGTTGGCCAGCGCGTGGGATGGCCGTGCAGCAGTTCGTGTTGCACGGATAACCACAGCACCAGCAAAGGAATCAGCAACAGCGTGCTCCACCACAAACCCAATCGATGGCTGTTCAACACGATACCAAACCAGCCACTGTATACACCGATCAACAGCAACCAGGTCGGCCATTCGGTGCGCGCGGTGAAGTGTCGGCACAGGGTTTCGATTTCTGCTCGGTGGGCGCTATCAAAGTAATGGGGCATGGCGTTGCTCAGATCGGGGACCAGTCCCCTTCTGTGCATTGGCCTTGGGAAATCTTGCAGATTATTTTCTGGAGGATCGCTCCCATGTTGCATGGGAGCGATCAATCAACGCTGAATCAGTGACCGAACACCCCGACCTTCTTGGCTTTCTTGTCCGCGCGCTTTTCAATGGCAGTTTTCACCGGTTTCTTTTTCGCCGCTTTCTTTGAATCCATACCTTTGGACATGATGCGTACTCCACTCATGGGGATGTGAGATCAGGTATACACCTATCCCGGCGCGCGCGTTCTTTTATAATCGCCCGCTTTGCACACCGACAGTCCGAGACCATGCCCGATACCCAATTCACCCTGCTCGACGAGCCGTTATGGCCATTGATGAACAAGTTCTACCGCGCTCACCAATCGTCGATGAAAGCCGTGCGCGATGCGCAGCTGTGGGTGGCCCGGCGTGAGCAGATTGTTGCCGTGCTGTGTTTGCGTCCGGTGTCCGGCGGGCATTGGCTGACCGGTTTGTTTGTCGATCCGGCCTGCCGCGAACAAGGGCTTGCCGCCGGGTTGATTGCGGCTGCGGTGAAGGAGTGCGAACTGCCGGTGTGGTTGTTCTGCCATCCGGATTTGCGGGGCTTTTATGAGCGACGCGGGTTTACGTTCGATCCGCCGATGCCTTACGCGATGGTTGAACGGTTGAGCCGCTATGCGCGCAGCAAGCCGATGATTGCGATGGGGTTGGAACCAACCGTTTAACTTACTCAAGCCAGTTGGAGCTCGCTCCCACAGGGTTTTGCGGTGATCTATTCGTCCGCGTTGGGATCCAGGTCCGGGAACATCACTTCGGTGAAGCCAAACTTGCTGAAGTCGGTAATGCGCGACGGGTACAGGCGGCCGATCAGGTGGTCACACTCATGCTGCACCACCCGCGCATGAAACCCCGAGGCAAAACGCACGATGGGTTCACCCTTGGGGTCGACGCCTTCGTAGCGAATCTGCTGGTAACGCTGCACCGCACCACGCAGGCCAGGCACGGACAGACAGCCTTCGAAGCCCTCTTCCAGGGTCGGGCTCAGCGGTGTGATCAACGGGTTGATCAGGATCGTCTGCGGCACGGCCTCGGCATCCGGATAACGCTCGCTGTGCTCGAAACCGAAGATCACCAGTTGCAGGTCGACGCCGATCTGCGGAGCGGCCAGGCCAACGCCCCCCACACTTTCCATGGTCTGGAACATGTCATCGATCAGTTGCCACAGTTCGGGGCTGTCGAACATCTCGACCGGCACTGGCGGGGCAATGCGCAGCAGGCGCTCATCGCCCATTTTCAGAATTTCACGAATCATGATCAGGTTTCATCAATGGTCGGTTTGTGTGAGTGATCGCGGCCCAGCCCCGACACATGGTGCTTTTCCTCATGGACGGGACCATGCTCGCCAGCCACTTTTTCGCCAGGGTCCTTGCCCTCTCGCGACATGTGCTCGATCACGGCATTCATTTCCGCGCCCAGCAGCAGCACCGCGGCGGAAATGTAGAAGTACAGCAACAACACGATGATCGCACCGATACTGCCATACATGGCGTTGTAGTTGGCGAACTCCTTGACGTACAAACCGAAGCCCAGGGACGCGATGATCCATACCACCACCGCCAGCACTGAGCCCGGGGTGATGAAGCGGAATTCCTGTTTGACGTCGGGCATGACGTAGTAGATCAACGCCACCGCGACCATCAGCAAAATCACGATCACCGGCCAGCGTGCGATGGTCCAGAGCGTGACGATGAAGTACTCAAGGCCGACCTGCGCAGCGATCCAGCTCATCACCTGCGGCCCGAGCACCATCAGTGCCGCGGCGATCAGCAGCATGCCGGCAATGCCGACGGTGTAGATGATCGACAACGGAAAGCGTTTCCACAGCGGGCGCCCTTCAACTACGTCGTAGGCTGCGTTCATCGCGCTCATCATCAGCCGCACACCGGCGGAGGCGGTATACAGCGCAATCACGATACCCACTGACAGCAGCCCCCCCTTGGACTGCTGAAGCTGGTCGATCACCGGGTTGACCTGCTCCAGCGCCTGGGGCGGCAATACGAGTTCCGATTGCAGGCGCAGCCAGGAGAAGAAGTCAGGCAGATGCAGGAAGCCGATCAGTGCGATCAGAAACAGAATGAACGGAAACAGCGAAAAGAGCATTTGATAGGCCAGCGCCGAGGCATAGGTCGACATCTCGTCGGCGATGAACTCGGTGACCGTGCGCATCATCACACGGTGCAGGGGCAAGCCTCTCATGTCCGGGAAAATCATTCGCGTCTCCATTCGCCGCATACGGATTGGGTTGAAGTCGTGACGACTCAGGGGCTGTTTTCTTTCATCAAGGTAGCCCAGTTGGCGACTTTGAAACAAATTCAGCGTGCAAGTTCAGGCTGACACAAAAACGGCCATCTGAAGATGGCCGCGTCTTCTTTTCATTAAAGACATTTCAATGCAGGAAAGTCGTTACACAAGGTTGACCAGGGGCTTTTGCAGGGAGTTTCATTTGTTTCACCACGACATTTCATCGTTCAGTGCAGGTTGCGCTTTATGTTTGCGGGCCAACCCTTGAGAATGCGCATCACATTCAGGCCTTGGCGCTGAAGATCCAATCCCGTAGGAACGTTATGAAACTCGATAAAAAGCAGGCCATTGCCCGCAGAAACCAGGAACTCGGCGGTGCTGTGCTTGGCGTCAACAACTGCCACTTCGCCGAACTGAACCGTAACCGCAACATCTGGTGGTTCGACCTCCCGGTGACGCGCCTTGCAATCGGTCAGTACGAGTGGATTCACCTGCTGATGCACACACCGGACACCGATGAGTTGCTGCACCTGAAAGTGCCGACCGTGTTCCTGCGCGAGAAGCTCGAAGGCCTGGTGGTGCGTAATGAAGGCAAGCGCAAGGCGGCATTGAGCCTGGAGTTGAGCGCCGACAAGGACTCCTTCCTGCAGGACATGCGCCCGGCGGGCACCAACGTCAACTTCGCGCCGTTTCGCTTGTAGGAGCGAGCTTGCTCGCGATGGATTCAAGAGCGCTGCGTTTAACCAGTAAACACGCGTTATCGTTAACGACCATCGCGAGCAAGCTCGCTCCTACAGATGCAAAAAGCCCCGCATCTGCGGGGCTTTTTGTTGATTACGCGGTGGCTTTCTTCGCGTTGATCTTCTTCAGCTCTTCATCGCGCAATTCACGACGCAGGATCTTGCCGACGTTGGTGGTCGGCAGTGCATCGCGGAACTCCACGGAGCGCGGGACCTTGTACCCAGTGACGTTGGCGCGCATATGCTCCATCACCTGTTCCTTGGTCAGGGTCACGCCCGGCTTGGCGACGATGAAAATCTTGATCGCCTCGCCCGACTTCTCGTCCGGTATTCCGATGGCCGCGCATTGCAGCACGCCTGGCAGGGTGGCCAGCACGTCTTCGAGCTCGTTCGGGTACACGTTGAAACCGGACACCAGGATCATGTCTTTCTTGCGATCGACAATGCGCATGTAGCCATCGGGCTGGATCAGCGCGATGTCACCGGTCTTCAACCAGCCTTCGCTGTCGAGAATTTCATCGGTGGCTTCCTGGCGCTGCCAGTAACCCTTCATGACTTGCGGACCCTTCACGCACAACTCGCCGATTTCGCCCAATGGCTGCTCGACACCGGCATCGTTGATGACTTTGCACAGGGTCGACGGCACCGGAATGCCGATGGTGCCGATCTGGATGTGCTGGATCGGGTTCACCGTCGCCACCGGGCTGGTTTCGGTCATGCCGTAGCCTTCGCAGATGGCGCAACCGGTCACCGCTTTCCAGCGTTCGGCCGCGGCCAGTTGCAGGGCCATGCCGCCCGACAAGGTGACTTTCAGCGCGGAGAAATCCAGCTTGCGGAAGCCTTCGTTGTTGCACAGGGCCACGAACAGCGTGTTCAGGCCGACGAAGCCGCTGAACTTCCACTTCGACAGTTCCTTGACCATCGCCGGCAGGTCGCGCGGGTTGCTGATCAGGATGTTGTGGTTGCCCGCCAGCATCATCGCCATGCAATGAAAGGTGAACGCATAGATGTGGTACAGCGGCAGCGGCGTTATCAGGATCTCGCAACCTTCATTGAGGTTGGAACCCATCAGCGCCTTGCACTGCAGCATGTTCGCCACCAGGTTGCGGTGGGTCAGCATCGCGCCCTTGGCCACGCCCGTGGTGCCGCCGGTGTATTGCAGCACCGCGACATCACCGCTGGCCGGGTTGGCTTCGGCCACTGGCTGGCCCAGGCCTTTGCTCAGCACGTCGTTGAACTTGACGGCCTTGGGCAAGTGGTAGGCCGGCACCATCTTCTTCACGTACTTGATGACGCTGTTGATCAGCAGACGCTTGAGCGGCGGCAGCAGGTCGGCGACTTCGGTGACAATCACGTGCTTGACGCCGGTTTTCGGCACCACGGTTTCCGCCAGGTGCGCCATGTTGGCCAGGCAGACCAGGGCCTTGGCACCGGAGTCGTTGAATTGGTGTTCCATTTCCCGTGCGGTGTACAGCGGGTTGGTGTTGACCACGATCAGCCCGGCGCGGATGGCGCCGAAGACGGCAACCGGGTACTGCAGCACATTGGGCAGTTGCACGGCGATTCGATCGCCGGGCTGCAAATCGGTATGCTGTTGCAGGTAAGCGGCAAACGCACCGGACAATTCGTACAGTTCACCGTAGGTGAGTGTCTTGCCCAGGTTGCTGAATGCCGGCTTGTTGGCGAAGCGTTGGCAGGATTGCTTCAACACTGCCTGAATATTCGGATACTCGTCTGGATTGATGTCGGCAGCAATCCCAGCTGGGTACTTATCCTTCCAAAAGTCTTCGATCATGGAAGCCCACTCCTCAGCAACGCGAATTCAGCACCGCATTTGATGCGATTATTATTGGTGTTTGGTCATTGGTGAATCTGGCTGATAGAAGGCCGAGAAGTCACAAAGCGCGCCGAGAGTAGCAGCTTTGCCAAGGGTCGACTAGAGCCAAAAGCGGCCTCTACGGTCACATTTGTGACTCAAGACCTTAAGGCAGTCATTTTAGAGCAAAAAACCTATAAAGACCTGTAGCCCGCAGAAACCGGGGCTTTAGCGTACGCCGAAAAGCATCGCGGGCAAGCCCGCTCCCACAAGATTCGCGTCGTACACATAGTATGTGCACAACAGTGAACCTGTGGGAGCGTGGCTTGCCCGCGATCCGCGCCAGGCGCGGCCATTCACCGATCAGGCGATATCACGCAACTCCCGCCGCAAAATCTTGCCCACCGGCGTCATCGGCAATGATTCGCGCAGTACGATGTGCTTCGGTACTTTGTACGCCGTGAAGTTCTCCTTGCAGTAAGCCTTCAGCTCTTCAAGGCTGACGCCCGCTTCTCGGGCCACCACGAACAACTTCACCGCCTCTCCCGACCGCTCATCTGGCACACCGATGACCGCACAGTTGGCGACTTTAGGGTGAGCCATCACGATGTCTTCGATCTCGTTCGGGTACACGTTGAAACCCGAGACAATGATCATGTCCTTCTTGCGGTCAACGATGCGCACGAAACCGTCCGGGTCGATCACCGCAATGTCACCGGACTTGAACCAGCCCTCGGCATCCAGCACCTCGGCCGTGGCATCAGGTTTCTGCCAGTAGCCCTTCATGATCTGCGGGCCCTTGATGCATAGCTCGCCGCGCTCACCCAAAGGTTGTTCGACGCCGTCATCGCTGATGACTTTCAGCGTGGTGCCCGGTACCGGCATGCCGACCGTACCGATCCGCGATTGATCGCCGTAGGGGTTGGTGCAGGCCACCGGCGAAGTTTCGGTCAGGCCGTAACCTTCGGTGATGCGGCAACCGGTCAGTTGTTCCCAACGCTCGGCGGTGGCCTTGACCAGCGCGGTGCCGCCGGAGTTGGTGAGCTTGAGGCTGGAGAAGTCCAGGGTCTTGAAGTCCGGGTGATCCATCAGCGCGACGAACAGCGTGTTCAGCCCCAGCAGCGCCGAGAACCGCCAGTTCTTCAGTTCCTTGATGAAGCCGGCGATGTCCCGTGGGTTGGTGATCAGCACGTTGTGGTTGCCGGTCACCATCATGCACATGCAGTTCGCCGTGAAAGCATAGATGTGGTACAGCGGCAGCGGCGCGATCATCACCTCCTGACCTTCGCGCAGCAGCGGCTGACCGTCGCTGGCCGACTGGCTGAGGCAGGCCCGTGCCTGTTGCATGTTCGCCACCAGGTTGCCGTGGGTCAGCATCGCGCCCTTGGCCAGGCCGGTGGTGCCACCGGTGTATTGCAGCACGGCGATGTCGTCGAGGCCGACCTTCAGCGGCTTGATACCCAGGCCACGGCCCATGCGCAGCGCACTCTTGAAGGAAACGGCCTGGGGCAAGGAGTAGTCCGGAACCATTTTCTTGACCTTGCTCACCACCGTGTTGACCAGCCACCCCTTGGCGGTGGGCATCAGGTCGCCCATCTTCGCTTCGATCAGGTACTGGATATCGGTGTCGGGCAGCACTTCCTGGACTTTCTGGCCGAACATGTTCAGGTACACCAGCGCCCGGGCACCGGAGTCCTTGAACTGGTGGCGCATTTCCCGCGCGGTGTACAACGGGTTGGTGTTGACCACAATCAATCCGGCGCGCAAGGCACCGAACACGGCAATCGGGTAATGCAGGACGTTGGGCATCTGCACCGCAATGCGGTCACCCGGCACCAGGTCGGTGTGGGCTTGCAGGTAGCCGGCGAAGGCAGCGCTCTGGCGTTCCAGTTCGGCGTAGGTCAGGGTCACGCCCATGTTGCTGAACGCAGGGCGGTCAGCAAACTTCTTGCAGGAACGCTCGAACACCTCGATCACCGACTTGTAGGCTCCCAGATCGATATCCAGGGGGACGCCGGCCGGGCGTTTGTCATTCCAGAAATCAGGTTGCATTGTTGTTGTCCTCTTTACCTGAATCTATCCGGGGCCACTTTTCTGTCACTTTTCAAAAAAAATGCAAAAAGCGGAGCTTCACGGACACTAGCAGTTATGACGTAGCAGGCAAATATGCCCACGGCCGTCATTGACCGTATGAATCTACTCGCCGTGGCGTAGGCTGATCAGACGCCCAGCCAAGGATGCGCTATAAACTGCAACGAGCTGTTTCCAACCAGGCAGCCTCATGCAAAGGAACCGCCATGATCCATGACACTTTCTGGCTGACCACGAGCGACCACAGCCGCCTCTTCGTCAATCAGTGGCTCCCCGACGGCAGCCTCAAGGCAATGATTCTGCTGGCCCACGGCATGGCCGAACACAGCGGCCGCTATGGCCCCCTGGCGGAAAAACTCTGTGACCAGGGCTATGGCGTATGCGCGCCGGACCTGCGTGGACATGGCAAAACTGCCGAAAACGGGACACTCGGACATTTCGCCGATGACGATGGCTGGTGCAAGGTCGTCAGCGACCTGGCCAGCCTCAACCAGCACATCGGCCAGCAGCACCCTGGTATCCCGATCGTACTGCTCGGTCACAGCATGGGCAGTTACATCGCCCAGGCCTATCTGCTGCACCACAGTGCCAGCCTGCACGGGGCAATCCTCAGCGGCTCGAACTTCCAGCCTGTGGCGCTTTATCGCGCGGCACGGCAAATCGCCCGTTTCGAACGCCTGCGCCAAGGCCGCAAAGGACGCAGCGCTTTGATCGAATGGCTGTCGTTCGGCTCGTTCAACAACAAATTCAAACCGGCACGCACACCGTTCGACTGGCTCAGCCGTGATCCGGCGCAGGTCGATCTGTACGTCAACGACCCGCTCTGCGGTTTTCGTTGCACCAATCAACTGTGGATCGATTTGCTCGGCGGCTTGCAGCAAATCAGCAAAGCGTCCAATCTCGCCCAGATCGACCCGGGCCTGCCGCTGCTGGTGATTGGCGGCGAATGTGATCCGGTGAGCGAAGGCAAGCGTCTCAACGATCTGGCCGACGCGCTGCGAGCGGCCGGCAGCCGGCACCTGCAACTGACCGTTTACCCGCAGGCGCGGCACGAACTGTTCAATGAGAGCAACCGCGATGAAATCATCGCCGATGTGCTGAACTGGATCGCACAGGCCTTGAGCGCTCCTCGGCCGCACCGGTCCGAATAGTTTTTTTGTGAATTTTTTAATTCGTCACAGGAATTGAGACAGATGACCCAGGTTACCAACACCCCTTACGAAGCCCTCGAAGTCGGCCAGACCGCCAGTTTCAGCAAGACGGTCGAAGAGCGCGACATCCAGTTGTTCGCTGCGATGTCCGGCGACCACAACCCGGTACACCTGGATGCCGAATACGCCGCCAGCACCATGTTCAAGGAGCGCATCGCCCACGGCATGTTCAGCGGCGCGTTGATCAGCGCAGCGGTCGCCTGCAAATTGCCTGGCCCGGGGACCATCTACATCGGCCAGCAAATGAGCTTTCAGAAACCGGTGAAGATCGGCGACACCCTGACCGTGCGCCTGGAAATCCTGGAAAAACTGCCGAAGTTTCGCGTGCGCATTGCCACTCGCGTGTTCAACCAGCGCGATGAACTGGTGGTGGACGGTGAGGCGGAAATCCTCGCGCCACGCAAGCAACAGAGCGTGACGTTGACCGAGCTGCCGGCAATCAGCATCGGCTGATTGACGGGTCAAAAACAAACAACTGTGGGAGCGGGCTTGCTCGCTCCCACAGTTGTTTCAGCTTGGCTTACGAACGTGCACGCGCCTGGTTACGCAGGGCTTTTACCTGGTCGTGGTTACGCTGCGCGCCGTGGTACTGACGCTCAACCAAGTCGCGAATGCCCACCAGGTTGTGCTTGTTGATTTTCTCCATGGCGTCCCGGTAAGCCTTCAACGCATGGTCTTCACCGCGCTCGGCTTCATTGAGTACCGCTTCCTCGCCCTTGCCGGTGAACATCGATTTCACGTCGACCCAACGACGGTGCAGGTCGCCGCTGACACTGGTGGAGGTTTGCGGATCGCCCCCCATCGAACGCACGGCAGACTGCAGCTCCGCAGCGGCCGTCCCACAATCGGTCGAACGCTTGATGAACAGGGTTTTGAGTTCCGGGTGCTTGATGTCTTCAGCGCAAGTCTTGAACCCGGCCTGACCGTCCTTGCTGGTTTCAATCAGGTCGTTGAGTACAGAAATCGCTTCTTTTTTCATGTCGGTCATTTTTCAGTTCCTCTCGGTTGATGAAAGATGCAATGAGTAGTGCACCCTGCATGCCAGCCCGGAACTGTTTGTTTATTCCTTATTTTTCAAACCGTTATCCATTATCAGAAAATCTGTATCCGTTTTATTTGCATGATCTGTCATTTGGCCTGCATGCAGAATGCCTGTATTTTCCAGACAGACTGAATCAAGACGACCGATTGATGAACCCTGAAAAGCTCGAACTGTTGATCACCCGCGAAATGCCCTTCGGCAAGTACAAGGGTCGAATCATTGCCGACCTGCCCGGCCCTTACCTGAACTGGTTCGCCCGGGAGGGTTTCCCCCATGGCGAGTTGGGTGGCCTGCTGGCCCTGATGCAGGAAATCGACCACAACGGTTTGTCGGACTTGCTCGAACCGCTGCGCGCCAAACACGGTAAACCTGCCCCGCGCCACTGAATCACCTGACGAGTCCCCCATGCCCGACAACACCCGCCGCGCCCGTGATGAAGCCTTCTGGCAAACCTTTGCCGACCGCTACGATGTCGAACCCGGCCCGCTCAACCTGGAGAACGGTTACTTCGGACGCATGTCGCGCACGGTGGTCGAGGAATACCAGCGCAACATCGAACTGATCAACCGCAGCAATTCGGTGTACGTGCGCCAGCGTTTCGAACAGGGCGACAGCCTGAAGATCCGCGCGCAACTGGCCAGGTTGATTGGCGTACCCGCTGAAAGCATCGCCCTGACCCGTAACGCCTCGGAAGGTTTGCAGTCGCTGATCCGCAACTACAACCGGTTGCAGCCCGGTGATCAGGTACTGATTTGCGATCTGGAATACGACACGGTCAAGGGCGCCATGCGCTGGCTGGCGCGTAATCGTGGTGTCGAAGTGATCGAGATCGAACACGCACACCCGGCAACCTTCGACGGCCTGCTCAATACCTATCGGGAAGCCTTCGCACGGTATCCGCGGCTGAAGCTGATGGCCCTGACCCACGTCACCCATCGCACGGGCCTGGTGATGCCGGTGCAAGCGATTGCAGCGGCTGCGAAGGAACATGGCATCGATGTCATCCTCGACGGCGCCCATGCCCTCGGCCAACTCGAATTTGACCTGACCGAACTCGGTATCGCTTTCGCCGGCTTCAATCTGCACAAGTGGATCGGTGCACCGCTGACCCTCGGCTTTATCTACATCGCCCCCGAACGCCTGGCCGACATCGATCCGGACATGGGTGAAATGCATTTTCCACCCACTGACATTCGCGCCCGCACCCCGTACAGCACCCCCAACATCCCGGCGCTGCTGACTCTGCCGCTGGTGCTCGAAGAACATTGGGCGATGGGTGGTGCTGCGGCCAAGGGCGCGCGGCTCAATTATCTGCGCAACCGCTGGGTCAGTGCGGCGCGGCCGTTGCCGGGCGTAGAAGTCCTGACCCCGGATGACCCGCGCCTGTATTGCGGAATCACCTCGTTGCGCTTTACCCGGCATGCCGACCAGCAAGCCATGGTCGAGCGCCTGCTCAATGAGTACAACCTGTTCACCGTGACCCGCAGCGGCGCGGCGTGTGGTCCGTGCATCCGCATTACACCGGGGCTAACCACAACGGCGGCCGACATGGATGTGCTGGCCAGGGCACTGACCGAACTGGGCTGACCTCAGACGGTGTACTTGTCAAAGTCCTCGGGCTTGATCTGTGTCGACACGGCGAACGTGTCGATGCCGATGGTCATCTGCCCGAAGTAGCCGTCTTCAGCCGAATCCCGCCCCAGGGTGTGCACGTTCAAGGTCGATTCTTCACCGCCCATGGTTGTATAGAAAAAGTCCTGATCGTTGGTCAGGGCCGGCACGGTTCGGCCGCTGTACGCGCGGCTGCCGAGTACCGAGCGCGAGGCCACTTCAGGCAGGTAAAGCTGCCCGACCCAGGCGACATGCCGCTCTTGCAGATAGTTGTTGCCGGCCGTGATGCGCACCGCGACGTGAATGTGCAAGGCGCGGCCGGCGTAAAAACCCGGATAGATCGTGGTGAAACGCACGGTGCCCGACTTGTCGGTGAACTGCCCGCCGCGCAGGTAGGTATCGTCATCGGTGCGCGGGACGGCGCCGATGTCACCGGTATCGACCTCGACGTCCGGGTTGATCTTGCTCCAGCCCGAATAGGCACCGCGGGCATTGCAGTGCCAGATATCCACCAGCGCATCGGGGACCGGCTCACCGGTCATGGCATCGACAATGGTCAGCCGCAACACCAACGGAACGCCTTCAGCGCCTTCGCTGATGTTTCTGCGGATCAGTTTGGGGTTGCGGAAATACGGGCCGGCGATTTGTTCGGGGGATAGCAGGTAAAGCGGTGCCGGGGGTGCAACTGAGGTGGTAGCGTCCATGACGTTCTCTCTTCCATAAGATGAACGCAGGCTAGCACCGGTCGATTTTCGTCATGTGGTAACTATGTATCGCATGATGTCCCCGCTCCCACAGGTTTCGAGTCGTACCTGTTTGTTCCGGGCAAAAAAAAACGGTGCACCGACCAAGCGCACCGTAAAGCCGTAGAACACACAACGAGGTGTAGGGTGAAGCGATCAGTCCAGCAGCGCCAAAGCCTCGGCGGTGCATTCCTGAATGCGGGCCCAGTCGCCGTTCTTGATCCACTCCGGATCAAGCATCCAGCTACCGCCCACGCACATGACGTTTTTCAACGCCATGTAGCTCTTGATGTTGGCAGGTCCCACGCCGCCGGTCGGGCAGAATTTCACTTCGCCGAACGGACCGCCCAAAGCCTTGATGGCCGCGACGCCGCCGCTGACTTCAGCCGGGAACAGCTTGAAGCGGCGATAACCCAGGCCGTAGCCTTCCATGATGCCCGAGGCATTGCTGATGCCCGGCAACAGTGGAATCGGGCTGGCGACGCTGGCTTCCAGCAGGTCGCGGGTGATACCCGGGGTGACGATGAATTGCGAGCCCGCCGCTTCCGCCGCCGCCAACATGTGGCGATCCAGCACGGTGCCGGCGCCGGTCACCAGTTCCGGACGCTGCTCGCGCAGAATCTGGATGGCCTTGAGGCCGAATTGCGAACGCAGGGTCACTTCCAGGGCTGTCAGGCCACCGGCTGCAAGGGCGTCGGCCAGCGGCAAAACGTCTTGCTCGCGGGCGATGGTGATCACCGGCAGGATCCGCGCTTTCGCGCAGATGCTGTCGATCAGGGCAACTTTGTCCGCCATGGAAACGGTCGGGGATGGGTTTGTCATAGCGGCTGTTCCTTGGCTCATGGGCACCAGTAAATCTCTAACGTGGGTTGCAGAAACGCGCGAATCGGCATTGCGGCGACATCGTCGCCGGCCAGTGCGGTACTCAGGGTGGTCAGCTTGGACTGACCGGAAATCGATAGAACCTTGTGTTTGGCCGAGGCCAGCAGCGCGCGGCTCATGGTCAGGCGCTGATGCGGCACGGTCGGCGCCAGCATCGGCCAGCAGCGACGAACGCCATCGGCCTGCAATGCCTCGGCAAGGTTCGGGCTGTTGGGGAACAGCGACGCGGTGTGGCCGTCATCGCCCATGCCGAGGATCAGCATGTCGATCACCGGCAACTCCGACAGCAAACGGTCGGCCTGCTCGGCCGCCTGCTCCAGGTTGGCACTGGCGCTGTACAGGCTGAGGAACTGCGCCTTGGCCGCCGGGCCTTGCAGCAGGTAACGCTTGATCAGGCCGGCGTTGCTGTCGGCGTGTTCGACCGGCACCCAGCGCTCGTCGGCCAGGCTGATCACCACGTTCGACCAGTCCAGCGTCTGCTTGGCCAGGTGCTGGAAAAATGCCACCGGGCTGCGGCCACCGGAAACCACCAGGGTCGCAGTGCCCTGGGCGTCGATCGCGTCGCTCAGTTGTTTCGCCACGTTCAGTGCCAGGCTTTCAGCCAGCAGCACCGGGCTCTTGTATGCATGGGCGCTGACGCCCTGCGGCAGTTTCAAATCAGATATCGCCATACCACGACCTCCCGTCCCGCGTGATCAGTGCAATGGAGCTCATCGGCCCCCAGGACCCAGCCGCGTACGGCTTGGGCGCATCACCGGATTTTTTCCACCCGGCGATTAACTGGTCACACCACTTCCACGCGGCTTCGATTTCATCTTTACGGACAAACAGGTTCTGATTGCCGCGCATCACTTCCAGCAACAACCGCTCGTAGGCATCGGGAATCCGTGCGCTGCTCCAGGTGTCGGAAAAATTCAGTTGCAACGGACCGCTACGCAGCTGCATGCCCTTGTCCAGGCCTTGATCTTTGGTCATGACACGCAAGGAAATGCCTTCGTCCGGCTGCAGGCGGATAATCAGTTTGTTGCTGATTTGCAGGCGCTGCTCGGGAGCGAAGATGTAGTGCGACGGTTCCTTGAAGTGGATGACGATCTGCGACAGCTTCTGCGGCATGCGCTTGCCGGTACGCAGGTAAAACGGCACGCCGGCCCAGCGCCAGTTGCGGATGTCGGCACGCAGGGCGACAAAGGTTTCGGTGTCGCTCTGGGTGTTGGAATTGGGTTCTTCCAGGTACCCCGGTACCGCTTTGCCTTCGCTGTAGCCGGCGATGTACTGGCCGCGCACCACTTGAGTGGTCAGGCCTTCCGGGCTGATCGGCGCCAGGGCCTTGAGCACTTTGACCTTCTCGTCGCGGATGCTGTCGGCGGACAAGTCGGCCGGCGGGTCCATGGCGATCAGGCAGAGCAGTTGCAGCAGGTGATTCTGGATCATGTCCCGCAGCTGGCCGGCCTTGTCGAAGTAACCCCAGCGGCCTTCGATACCGACCTTCTCGGCCACGGTGATTTCCACGTGGGAGATGTAGTTCTGGTTCCACTGGGTTTCGAACAGGCTGTTGGCGAAACGCAGGGCGATCAGGTTCTGGACGGTCTCTTTGCCCAGATAGTGGTCGATGCGGTAGGTGCGGTTCTCCGGGAAGAACTGCGCCACGGCGTCGTTGACCTTGCGCGAGGACTCCAGGTCCGAACCGATGGGCTTTTCCAGCACCACACGGGTGTTTTGTGCCAGGCCGACCTTGGCCAGGTTCTCGCAAATCGCGCCATACACGGCGGCCGGGGTCGCAAAGTAGGCGATGACCCGCTGCGAACTGCCGGCGGATTCGGCAAGGGCCACATAATCTTCGGCGTTGAGGAAGTCGACGTGCAGGTAGCTCAGGCGCGCCAGAAAGCGCTCGACCACGGCTTCGTCCAGCTCTTTGGCACCGACATAGCGGCGCAGCTCGGAGGTGATGAACGCCAGGTGTTCCTGCTCGCTGCCCGGCTCACGAGCCAGCGCGATGATCCGCGTGTCCTCGTGCAACAGGCCGGCGCCGTCGAGTTGATAAAGGGCAGGAAACAGCTTGCGCAAGGCCAGGTCGCCAAGGGCGCCGAACAAGGCAAAGGTGCACGGTTCAACCGTAATCGAGAGCATGATGTTTGTTCTTTTATCAAGTTAAGCTACAAATACCTTTTTTCAAGGCATCACTCAAGGGAAAATGTAGTAATAACCACAACATTTTCGCAAAATACAGATTCCGAGTGGTGGTCGGTCGGAGCCATCAGTAGGATAGGCCACCGTTACGGGCCTCACCAAAGGCCCTTTTTGCATTAGCCGCGCGCTTATCGGTGCCGGTGAATCAAGGAAACTTATATGGACCGCGTGCGAAATTTACTGGAGCAAATCCAGAATCGCCTTGAAGACCTGAACAAGGCCGAACGCAAAGTCGCCGAGGTGATCCTGCTCAACCCGCAGCAGGCCACCCGCTTCAGCATCGCCGCCCTCGCCCAGGCCGCCTCGGTCAGCGAACCGACGGTCAACCGTTTCTGCCGTTCGTTCGGCGTCAGCGGCTACCCCGAGCTCAAGCTGCAACTGGCCCAGAGCCTGGCCAGTGGTGCCGCCTATGTCAGCCGCGCGGTGGAAGCCGACGACAATCCGGAGGCCTACACCCAGAAAATCTTCGGCAGCGCCATCGCCTCGCTGGACAGCGCCTGCCAGGCACTGGACCCGAACCTGATCAGCCGCGCCGTCGACCTGCTGATTCAGGCGCGGCAGATCCACTTCTTCGGCCTCGGCGCCTCGGCCCCGGTGGCACTGGATGCGCAGCACAAGTTCTTCCGTTTCAACCTCGCCGTCACGGCCCACGCGGATGTGCTGATGCAGCGCATGATTGCCTCGGTGGCCCATACAGGCGAGTTGTTCGTGATCATTTCCTACACCGGTCGCACCCGAGAACTGGTGGAAGTGGCGCGCATCGCCCGGGAAAACGGCGCCTCGGTGCTTGGCCTGACCGCCGAGAACTCGCCACTGGCCAAGGCCAGCACCCTGAGCCTGAACATTCCGCTGCCGGAAGACACCGACATCTACATGCCGATGACGTCGCGGATCATCCAGCTGACCGTGCTGGATGTGCTCGCCACCGGCATGACCTTGCGCCGGGGCGTGGATTTCCAGCCGCATTTGCGCAAGATCAAGGAGAGCTTGAATGCCAGCCGGTATCCGGTTGGGGATGAGTTCAACTGATCCAACATTTGCGCTGACCGTCCTGGCCTCATCGCGAGCTTGCTCGCGATGGCGGCAGTCCAGGCACAGCCGCCCTTGAACTAAGCCCCCACCCGCGCCTGCAAACTCAAATGCGCCCGCTCCCCAGGCTTCAGGCACAGGCTGTCGGTACCGCCGCTCGCCGCTTCCACACAGACAAATTCGGATATCTCGTTCCAGGTCACGCCGAGCAACGGACGTGAACCGGGATGCCACACCACCGTGTCTGCCGTATCCCCGGTATCAATGCACAACGCCCGGTCCCAGGCATGGTCGTTCAACTGCAATTCGCCGTCGTGCTGGAACACACGCTGGCATCCGCCGTCCACGCGCAATTCGCCTTCCTGCTGACAAACCTGCCGGCTCAACTGGTCGTAACCCTGCGCGCCCTCGAGCCCAGACAGCGCTACCTCACTGACATCGCCAATACGCCAGTAAGCATGCAAAGCCTGGCTCAACTGGCACGGCATGTCGTCCTGATGCTCGGTGCTCAGGCGCAGTTCCATGCGTTCACCCAGGTGCGCATGCAGGTCCACCTGCCAGTCGCACAACTTCAGTTGCCAATGCAATCGCACGCCATCGTCGTCACTGTTGCTGTCGAGCAGCTTCCAGTCGAGCAACCGCGCCCAGCCATGGGACGGCCAGGCGTTTTCGCTCGGATGCCGGCCATACCAGGGCCAACACACCGGCACGCCGCCACGAATGGCGCCGACCTGCGGCCACTTCGCCGCGCACCACAGCCAGGGTTTCTGGCCCTTGGGCTGGAAGTGCAACAACTGCGCGCCCTGACGACTGAACACCGCCTGACACAGCGGATGGTCGATCACCAGCACGTCGCGCATCTGATAGCGCTCCCACGCAAACACGGATCGCTCGCGCAAGGATTTGAAGAAGCGTTGTAGCGGATGCTCAAGCATGTGCCACGGTCCTGAAATCAACTGTCACCGGGGTGCGCGGCCCGCAAAAAAAAGCGGACAGCCATGGCTGTCCGCAAATATGCGCACATGGAGAGAAGCTTATCGCAGACGCGTTAGAACACCGACTGAATTTTCAGGCCGGCCACCAGCGCGTTGTCGACTTCATCCACACCACCCGGGTGCGTGACGTATTGCAGGTTGGGGCGTACGGTCAGCCAGTTGGTCACGTGGAAGCCGTAGTTGATCTCGTAGTTGTATTCGGTTTCACGAATCGGCGAGAACAGCGGATTTTCGTATTCCGAAACACCATTGGCCGCGTTGGTCAGCTCGGCGTTTTTCTTCACGTCATCGTTGACATGGATACGGGCGAAACCGATGCCCACGTCATCCTTCGGACGCGCGTCGAACGGGCCCTTGTACACAAACATCAGCGACTGGTAGTTGTCGATGAAGTTGGTGTCCTTGTCGTGGAACGTAGCGTTGGCCGCGATGTTCAGACCACGGGAAGCGTCGCCATTGTGGCTGGTCAGTTGTTGCTGCGCGACGAACCAGTAGCCGTGCTTGCTATCGTGGACGCGATAAGGGTTGCCGGTGGTCGCAGCGTTCTGGCCGTTGTCGTCCTCGAGAACGTCGTCGGCAGGGGCGGTACTTTTGTAGTAACCGACACGGTATTCGCCCGGCAGGCTGTTGACCTTCGGCGACCAGACCAGCTCGACTGGCAGGACGGTGCCATTGGTGCCACTGCCGCTGAGCTTGAAGCCGTTACCGTGCTCCAGTTGCGACGTGTTCTGGTTGTACGCGCCAATCTGAGCGTAGAGCTCGTCATTGATGTTGTACTTCACGCGGATCGCCGCCTGGCTGACCGGCCAGTTGTACCAGATGTTGGTGGCCCAGTTACCCACCTGGGATCCGCAGAACGCCAGGTTCTGGAATTCGCACGGGAAGGTGTTGAAGTCTTCACCTTCACCGAAGTAACCGGCTTTGACGTCCAGTTTGTTGTCGAGGAACTGATGCTGAATCCACAACTGGGTCAGACGGACCATGTGTCCACGACCGAAGACTTCCTGGGAGGAACTCAAGGTGCCAGCACGCGGGTCGCCGATACGGTCGTTGGAGATGTTCTCACCGTTACGGTTGGTGAGCTGGATCTTGGCCTGGGTGTTATCCCAGCCGAACAGTTTCTCCAGGTCCAGCGCCGCGCCCAGGCCAAACTGGTCGGCGTAGCGCGCGGTCTTGTCATCGTTGAAACCGCCATGCAGGTTGCCGCCGACTTCACCGACGTAGTCCATCTTGATGTCGATGCCTTGCTCGATCAGCTTGGTACGCTCGCCACCCCAATCGCCCGTCATCCACTTGGAATCGGAGCTGAACGCTTCATCGGCCATCGCATTGCCGGCCAGTACCAGTGCTGCCGCTGCTGAAACCTGGCAGATCAACCGGGCCTTGTTCTTCATCTTCATCCCTACTTCCTCGTTTTATTGTTATTAACTTTTCTTCTTTAACGCGGTTACAACGGTTGCGATACGCGACAGGCCGCGCATCACTGATCCCCCTGTGGGAGTGGCTTTTGTGGCGAGGGGGCTTGCCCCCGTTCGACTGCGAAGCAGTCGTAAAAAACAATCACCATTTTCCGACTCGGAATCGCAGTGACAGGTTTCAGGGGCGCTTCGCACCCCAACGGGGCAAGCCCCCTCGTCACAAAAGCTCGCGCCCACATTTGTTCTTCAGCGGCCTTTGAATTGGGCCACGTTGTCAGCATGCGCCTCGGCTTTCGGCACGCCAGCAACGCCCAAACGCTCCCCACTCTTGGCATCGAACAGCAGTACTTTCGCCGGGTCGAATTGCAGGGTCAGGGTCTCGCCCACCGCTGGCGCCACGTCCGGTGCCAGGCGGCAGCAGACCTTGGTGTCGTTGAGGTTGACGAAGACCAGG
The DNA here is from genome assembly GCF_019956275.1 of Pseudomonas sp. GL-RE-26. Taxonomy (NCBI): domain Bacteria; kingdom Pseudomonadati; phylum Pseudomonadota; class Gammaproteobacteria; order Pseudomonadales; family Pseudomonadaceae; genus Pseudomonas; species Pseudomonas sp. GL-RE-26. Next base: position 75,604 of record NZ_JAHBDI010000014.1, on the reverse strand, counting down.
GTGTCGGGCCCGGTCGGTTCGGTGACCTGGACTTCGGCACGAATGGTTGGCAAACCGTTCGCTTCGCCGTTGGCCAGGATGATCTGCTCAGGGCGCATGCCGAGGATCACTTCGCGATCTTCGAGACCGGCGTCCTGCATGCCCAACGGCAACTCGCAACGGGCCTGGCCGCTGTCGAGCAGCGCCAGCAAACGACCATCCTTGCGCTGCAGGCGCAGCGGGATGAAGTTCATCGGCGGCGAACCGATGAAGCTCGCCACGAACAGGTTGGCCGGGTTGTTGTAGATGTCCTTCGGCGTACCGAACTGCTGGATGATCCCGTCCTTCATCACCGCCACTTTGTCGCCCAGGGTCATGGCTTCGATCTGGTCGTGGGTTACATAGACCGTGGTGGTTTTCAGGCGCTGGTGCATCAGTTTCATTTCGGTGCGCATCTCGACCCGCAGCTTGGCGTCGAGGTTGGACAGCGGTTCGTCGAACAGATAAATCTTCGGCCGCCGCGCCAAGGCACGGCCCATCGCCACGCGCTGTTGCTGGCCACCGGAGAGCTGGCCGGGTTTGCGGCTGAGCAGGTGTTCGATCTGCAACAGTTTGGACACCCGAGCGACTTCCTCGTCGATTTCGGCGGTCGGCATTTTGCGGATCTTAAGGCCGAACGCGATGTTGTCGCGCACGCTCATGGTCGGGTACAGCGCGTAGGACTGGAACACCATGGCGATGTCACGATCCTTGGGGCTCATGCCGCTGATGTCGGCGTCGTCCACCAGGATCGCGCCGCCGCTGATGGTTTCCAGGCCGGCGATGCAGTTCATCAAGGTCGACTTGCCGCAGCCCGACGGGCCGACCAGGATCAGGAACTCACCGTCATCGATCTTCAGTTCGATGTTTTTCAGGGTGTCCGGCAAGCCGGGGCCGTAGGTCTTGTTGACGTTGCGTAATTCGAGAGTTGCCATGTTTCTACCCCTTGACCGCGCCGGACGTCAGCCCACGCAGGAAATACTTGCCAGCGAATATGTAGACCAGCAGTGTCGGCAGCCCGGCGATCATCGCGGCGGCCATATCAACGTTGTATTCCTTGGCCCCGGTGCTGGTGTTGACCAGGTTATTCAGGGCCACGGTAATTGGCTGGGCGTCGCCACTGGCGAACACCACGCCGAACAGGAAGTCGTTCCAGATCTGGGTGAACTGCCAGATCAGGCAGACCATCACGATCGGGATCGACATCGGCAGCAGGATCTTCAGGAAGATCGTGAAGAAGCCCGCGCCATCAAGCCTTGCGGCCTTGACCAGCGCATCCGGAATGCTCACGTAGTAGTTGCGGAAGAACAGCGTGGTGAACGCCAGGCCGTAGACCACGTGCACCAGCACCAGGCCGGTGGTGGTGTTGGCCAGGCCGAACTTGCCGAGGGTGAACGAGGCAGGCAACAGCACGGTCTGGAACGGCAGGAAGCAGCCGAACAGCAGCAGGCCGAAGAACAGTTGCGAACCACGGAAGCGCCACATCGACAGCACGTAGCCGTTCATCGCACCAATAAACGTGGAAATCAGCACCGCCGGCACGGTGATTTTCACCGAGTTCCAGAAGTAGCCGCCGACCACGTCCCAGGCCTTGATCCAGCCAATGCCGTCAATCACGGTCGGCCAGCTCAACAGGTTGCCGGTACGGATGTCTTCCGGGGATTTGAAACTGGTCAGCAGCATCACCACCAGCGGGATCAGGTACACCGCTGCCGCCAGCAACAGAGTTGCGTAGATAGCGATGCGGCTGAAGCTCAAGGCTGGTTTGCCGAGTTGATTAGTCATGGCGTTTGCCTCGCAGCTCGGAGTACAGGTACGGCACGAGGATGGTCAGAACGGCGCCGAGCATCAGCATGGCGCTGGCCGAACCGATGCCCATCTGGCCACGGCTGAAGGTGAAGGAATACATGAACATCGCCGGCAGGTCGGAGGAGTAACCCGGACCGCCCGCGGTCATCGCCGCGACCAGGTCGAAGCTCTTGATCGCGATGTGCGCCAGGATCATGAAGGCACTGAAGAACACCGGGCGCAGGCTTGGCAGGACGATCTTCAGGTAGATGGTCGGCAGGCTCGCCCCGTCGACTTGCGCGGCACGGATGATCGATTGATCGACGCCGCGCAGACCGGCGAGGAACATTGCCATGACAAACCCTGAGGCTTGCCACACGGCGGCGATCACCAGGCAGTACACCACGCGATCCTGATCTACCAGCCAGTCGAGACGGAAGCCTTCCCAGCCCCAGTCACGCAGCATCTTGTCCAGGCCCAGGCCTGGGTTGAGCAACCACTTCCACGCGGTACCGGTGACGATCATCGACAGCGCCATCGGGTACAGGTAGACGGTGCGGATGAAGCCTTCCTTGCGAATGCGCTGATCCAGCAGCACGGCGAGGAACACGCCCAGCACCAGGCTGATGCCAATGAACATGCCGCCAAACAGCGCGAGGTTCTTGCTCGCGACCCACCAGCGGTCGTTGTCCATCAGGCGCATGTATTGCTGCAGGCCGACCCACTTGTAGCTCGGCATGAAGCTGGAGTTGGTGAAGGACAGAATGAACGTCCAGATGATGTAACCGTAGAAACCAACCAACACGATCAGCATGCTCGGCGCGAGTACCAACTTGGGTAGCCAGCGTTGCAGCGCATCGAACGGTGAGGCTTTGCTGAAAACCGCCACAGAGCTCATCGGGATAATCCAGGTTTAGATGTAAGGATCGGAGTGCGATCCCTTGTAGGAGCGAGCCTGCTCGCGACTACAAGGGGGAACTCACTCAGGTAAATGCCAAGGGATTACTGGGCCGCTTTGACAGCCGAGGCCAGTTGGGCGCTGGCCTTGGCCGGGTCAGCATCCTTGTCGTTCATGAAGTTGGTGACCACGTCGAAGATCGCGCCTTGCACCGCCAGGGAAGTGGCCATGTTGTGCGCCATGCTCGGTTGCAGGCCGCCGGTCTTGTCGTCCGCGATGAAGTCCTTGGCCGACTTCTGGGCGCACTCGTCGAAGCCGAGCTTGTCCATTTCGTTCAGCATGTCGTTACGCACCGGGATCGAACCCTTGTTCATGCTGAAGACTTTCTGGAAGTCGGTACCCAATGCGACCTTGGCCAGGTCTTGTTGGGCAGCGATGTCGCCCTTGCGATCGGCCTTGAGCTTGAACACCGCCAGGGAGTCGATGTTGTAGGTGAAGGCTTTTTCAGTGCCTGGGAATGCTACGCACTGGTAGTCCTTGCCCGCGACCTTCTTCGCCGCCGTCCACTCGCTTTTTGCCCAGTCGCCCATCATCTGCATACCGGCCTTGCCATTGATGACGTCGGCGGCGGCGATGTTCCAGTCACGACCGGCGCGGTTCGGGTCCATGTAGCCGGTGATCTTTTTCAGCTCGGCGAACGACTGGGTCATCTCCGGGCCGGACAGGGTTTTCTGGTCCAGGTCGACCAGGGCTTTCTTGTAACCGTCAGCGCCCATGACCGAGAGCACTACGTCTTCGAACACGGTGCTGTCCTGCCAAGGCTGACCGCCGTGGGCGAGCGCGATGAAGCCGGCGGCCTTGAGCTTGTCGCCGGCGGCATAGAATTCTTCGAGGGTAGTCGGGGCTTTTTCGATCCCGGCTTTCTTGAACACTTGCGGGTTGATCCACAGCCAGTTGACGCGGTGGATGTTCACCGGCACGGCGACGTAGTCACCTTCGTACTTCACGGTGTCGGAGACTTTCTTCGACAGCAGGCCATCCCAGTTTTCGGACTTGGATACTTCTTTCAACGCGTCGGTGCTGAGCAGGCCGGTGCTGCCCCACTCCTGGATGTCCGGGCCTTTGATCTGGGCAACGCCTGGCGGGTTGCCGGCTACGGCGCGACTTTTGAGTACGGTCATGGCCGTGGAACCGCCACCACCGGCGACTGCGCCGTCCTTCCAGGTGAAGCCGTCTTTTTCGACTTGAGCCTTCAGGACATCGACCGCTGCTTTTTCACCACCGGAAGTCCACCAGTGAACGACTTCAACGGAACCTTTGGATTCGGCGGCCAGGACACTGAGAGGGAGTGCAGACAGGGAAGCGAGAGAAATGACAGTAGCGAGGCGAGAAATCGCATTCATCTAGGAGCACCTTTCTTGTTGTTATGCATGCAAGTCTGTTGCTTGCGCTGCATAGGATTCTAAACAGGGGATATCCCCTCGCAGGTAACGAAGGGATGCGCGAATGTCACCGCATGGTTACATAGAACCGCTCTGGGACAACCGCGCCAGCGCCGTGGCCATGCTCGGCGCCAGCGCCAGGCGCGGAATCAGCACGGCTTGCCAGGCGTGGTAAAGGTCAGGCTTGCCTGGCCAGATATCGGCACTCGGGCGGTTCTGCGGGTCGAGTTCGTGATGCCAACTACCATCGCAACGGTCGATGAAATGACTGTCACAGAACTCCCAGAATAGTCGGTACCAGTGTTCGTATTGTGCTTCCCCGGTGCGCTTGAGCAAGGCACTGGCGGCGGCGCTGGCTTCGCAATGGGTCCAGTGCAGGCGATGGCGGACCACCGCTTTGTTGTCCCAGTCCAGGGTGTAGACAATGCCCGGCGCCCCATCGACGTCCCAGCCGTGGAGGCAATTGTGCTCGAACAGTTTTTGCGCATCGGTGACCAGCCAGCCCGGTGTGAGCATCCCCGCTCTCACCCGCGAAGCTTCGAGGTGCAGCAACAGCCGCGCCCACTCGAAACCATGGCCCGGAGTGGTGCCGTAGGGGCGGAAGCCGTCGGCTGGATTGTCGCGGCTGTACTCGCGCAGCGGCTGCCAGGCGCGGTCGAAATGCTCGATCACCAGGTAATCGTTGGCGGCGGCGTGACCATGGATTACGCGCTCGACAATCCGTTGCGCGCGGCTCAGCCAGCGATTGTCATCGGTGACATCGGCCAGGGCGAGGAAGGCTTCGGTGGCGTGCATGTTGCTGTTGGCACCCCGATACGCCTCCTCTTCGCTCCAGTCGCGATTGAAAGACTCGCGCATCGCGCCTTCTTCTTCGCTCCAGAAGTAAGTGTCGATGATATCGATGGCATCATCGAGCAAGGCTTGCGCACCGGGGCGCTGCGCGACCACCGCGGAGCTCGCAGCCAGCGCAACGAAGGCATGCAGATAGGCGTTCTTGCCGGTATTGCCGGTATTGCCGGTATTGCCGGTATTGCCGGTATTGCCGGTATTGCCGTCGCGATGTTCGGCGGCCGCGAACCAGCCGCCATGCAGCGCGTCGCGCAACGGCCCGCGCAGGGCGGCAACGCCGTGATCGACCAGTTCGGCAAAACCCGGCAAGCCCTGAATGTGGGCCATGGCGAAGCTGTGGGTCATGCGCGCGGTGTTCATGGTGTGTGCTTGCGCATCAGATGCGAGGCGGCCTGTTTCATCGAGGTTGCCGAAGCCTTCAGGCAGTTTCGAAGCCTTGGCAAAAGCCAGCAGGCGCAAGCCTTCGGTGGCGAGCCATTGCTGATGGGCAGGTGCGTTCAGCCAACTGCTGAAGGCCGGTTGGAAGGTGTCCATGGCGTACCTTTTTTGTTGTTATGACTGTGGGGCAGCATAAACAACGGGGGAAGGTAGGCATGTAACGAAGGGGGTGGGTTGTGTCACTGACTTGTGACAATGGACACAGACATTGAGTGAGATACTTGTGGCGAGGGGGCTTGCCCCCGCTGGAGTGCGAAGCGCTCCCAAAACGACCTCCCTCGAATTACCTGTAAATATGAGGTTGCTGATTTTACGACTGCTTCGCAGCCGAACGGGGGCAAGCCCCCTCGCCACAGGGTCGGTGTCAATCCATTGAGCGGGGCAACTGCAGGGTCACCCGCAACCCGCCCTCACGCAAATTCTGCAAGCTGACCTCACCACCATGGCTATGGGCAATGTTGCGGGCAATCCCCAGCCCCAAGCCATAGCCCTGCTGTTGCCCGGCCAGGCGGAAGTGCGGTTCGAACACCTGCTCCAGACGCTGCTCCGGCACGCCCGGCCCTTCATCATCGACATGCAGGATGAACGCGCTTTCGTCGTCATCGATGTGCAGGTGCGCGTTCTGCCCGTACTTCAGCGCATTGTCGATAAGGTTGCCGATGCAGCGCTTGAGCGCCAGCGGTTTGCCCGGGTACGCCGCCAGCGCCCGCCCCTGCTGGGTTACGCGACCGTTGCCGTTCGGCGCGAGATAGGGTTCCACCAGACAGTCGAGCACATGGTTGAGGTCCACTGGCTCGATGTTCTCGTGGATGTCGGTGTCTTTGACGCATTGCAGCGCGCCCTTGACCAGCAATTCGAGCTCGTCCAGATCGCGCCCGAACTTGGCTTGCAGTGTTTCGTCTTCGAGCAATTCAACCCGCAGGCGCAGGCGGGTGATCGGCGTGCGCAGGTCGTGGGAAATGGCGCTGAACAACTGGCTGCGCTCGGTCAGGTAACGGCTGATGCGCTCGCGCATGGTGTTGAAGGCGCGGCCGACCTCGACCACTTCGCTGCCCCCGCCTTCGGCGACCGGCTCCACGTCAGCCCCCAGCGACAGATCCCGCGCCGCCCGCGCCAGGCGCTTGAGCGGACGACTCTGCCAGTGCACCAGCAGGCCGATGAACAACAGCAAAAAGCTGCTGGTGAGGACGATGAACCACACCTGCTGCGCCGGCAGGCCCTGCTCCTCAAGACTGGTGTAGGGCTCGGGCAACAGCGAGGCGATGTACAGCCATTCGCCCGGCGCCATCTGGATCTGCGTGACCAGCACCGGCGGATTCACCGGCTCCAGGGTCAGCGCGTAGTGCGCCCAGGAGCGTGGCAACTCATCAAGCTTCAGGCCGCCATTGAAGATGCGCAGGTCTTCCGGGCTGACGAAGGTCACCGAGATGTCCGTGTCCTGGCCGAGGGACTGGCGCAGCACTTCGTCCACCGCCTTGAGCACCGCCTCTTTGCGCGGGGTGATGGGCAATACTTCCATGCCCAGGGGTTTGTCGTTTAACGTCACCACGAACCGGGTGCCGCCCATGCTGCGCAACTGGTCGAGCACCAAGGGCCGAAACGCCACCGGCAACGAACGGAAATAGCTGACGCTGGCGGTCATTGAATGGGCCAGGCTGCGGGCGCTGGTGACCAGGCCCTCGAGCTGCGTGGCGCGCAGTTGCGACACCCAGATCACGCTCGACAACGTCTGGGCGAACAACACCGCCAGCAAGGTCAGCAACAACATCCGCCCGAGCAGCGAACGCGGCATCGGCACCTTGGCGGCGAGCTTGCGCAAAGTCTCAGTGACCATTGCTGGCAACCACGTTGGCTGCCAGTTGGTAGCCGCTGCCGCGCACGGTGCGGATCAGCCGAGGCGGTTTTTCGGTGTCACGCAGGCGCTGGCGCAACCGGCTGACCGCCATGTCGACGATGCGATCCAGGGGCATCAGTTCACGGCCGCGGGTGGCGTTGCCGATGGTGTCGCGGTCGAGGATTTCCTGCGGGTGATCGAGGAACAGCTTCAGCAGCGCAAAGTCGGCGCCCGAGAGAATCACCTCTTCGCCATCGATGTGAAACAGCCGATGGCTGACCATGTCCAGCCGCCAGTCATCGAAGGCCAGCACCTCACCGCCACTTCGCTCCTGACCAAACTGCGCGCGGCGCAGCAACGCCTTGATCCGCGCCTGCAATTCCCGTGGGCTGAAGGGCTTGCCGAGGTAATCGTCGGCGCCCAGTTCCAGGCCGATGACGCGGTCGGCTTCGTCGGAACTAGCTGTGAGCATGATGATCGGCACCTGCGCCTGGCGCGGATGCTGGCGAATCCAGCGGCACAGGCTGAAGCCGTCTTCGTCGGGCAGCATCACATCAAGGATCACCAGATCGCTCGGCGCCTCGTTCAGCGCCTGGCGAAAGCCGGCACCGTCGGGCGTGGTACGTACCTGGAAACCGGCGCGGGTCAGGTAGGTATCCAGCAACTCGCGTATCTCTTGATCGTCATCGACCAACAAAATCGACTTGTTGACTGAGCTCACGGGGCGGCGTCCTTGTTGTTTGAATTGGGCGGATTATGCCTTATGCACCGATTTTACAAACACCACAAAACCACTGTAGGAGTGAGCCTGCTCGCGATGACGATTTCACATTCAACATTTCTGTCGACTGACACACCGTCATCGCGAGCAGGCTCACTCCTACATTTTGATTGCATTTCAAGCGGGGATTGATTGCTCCAGCGCCACACCCGCACCCATCAATCCCGAATACGGCGCCGTCACCAGCCACACCGGAATCCCTTTGAAGTAATCGCTCATGCAGCCCTTGTCGGCGAAACACCTGGCGAAACCGCTTTCGAGGAAGAAATCGGCAAACCGCGGAATCACCCCACCAACGATGTACACGCCACCGCGTCCACCGGTGGTCAGCACGTTATTGCCGGCCACGCGACCGAGCCAGCAGCAGAACTGCTCAAGCACTTCCACAGCAATCGGGTCGCCCGCCAGCCCGGCAGCGGTAATCGCTTCCGGTGTGTCGAGCACCGGCGTGTGCCCGTCCACCGCACAGATCGCCCGATAGACGCGGGGCAAACCGCCGCCGCTCAGGGCTGTTTCTGCACTGACATGACCAATTTCGTTGAAGATGTGCTGCCAGAGTTGGGTTTCACGCGGACTGCTCAATGGCAGGTCGACGTGACCGCCCTCCCCCGGCAACGCGGCGAAACGGCCCTCGCCCAGATTGAGCAAGGTGCCGACGCCCAGGCCGGTGCCCGGGCCAATCACCACGGCCGGGCGCAGCGCCTCCGGCGTGCCCTCGCAAACCACGCGGAATTCGCCGGGCTGCAAACGGGTCATGCCCAGGGCCATGGCCGAGAAGTCGTTGACCAGCAACAGCTGATCCACCTGCAAGGTCTGGCAAAAGCCCTTGCGGCTCAGGCGCCAGTGATTGTTGGTGAACTTGAATTCATCACCACTCACCGGGCCTGCCACCGACAGGCACACCGAACCGATTGCCCCCGGCGCCAACCCCAGGCCGCTCAAGTAGAGGCTGATCGCATCGATAGGGCTGGGGAAATCTGCCGTTGCCAGCACCTGGACCGATTCCAGTTGCTGGTTTTTCCACAACGCGAAACGTGCGTTGGTCCCACCGATGTCACCGACCAAAGCCAGTTTCAATTAAGCGTCTCCAGGGCAGAAGTGAAGGCGCTGGCGCCCTGCTCCGCCGAGCTGAAGGCCATGCGCATGAAACCGAACAGCTCGCGACCGGTGCCGATGTTGTTGCCCAACAGGCCTTTGGCCGGAGTGCGCGCTGCGAATTCTTCGGCGTCCACCTTAAGCTCCAGGGTGCCTTTGACGCCATCGACGCGGATGATATCGCCCTCTTGGACCCGCGCCAAAGCGCCGCCGACATATGCTTCGGGACTGACATGAATGGCCGCCGGGATTTTCCCCGACGCGCCGGACATGCGTCCGTCAGTGACCAATGCCACCTTGAAGCCGCGATCCTGCAGCACGCCCAGGAACGGCGTCATCTTGTGCAACTCCGGCATGCCGTTGGAGCGTGGGCCCTGGAAGCGCATCACCGCGACAAAATCCTTTTCCAGCAAACCGGCCTTGAACGCATCGGCCAGGTCCTGCTGATCCTGGAACACCATGGCCGGCGCTTCGACGATCTGGTTTTCCACGGCAACGGCGGAGACTTTCATCACGCCACGACCGAGGTTGCCTTCCATCACCCGCAGGCCACCTTCCGCCGAGAACGCGCGGGCGACCGGACGCAGGATGCTTTCATCGAGGCTGTCGGTCACGCCTTCGCGCCAGACCAACTGGCCATTGTCGAGGAACGGCTCCTGGGTGTAGCGGCTCAGGCCGTGGCCCATCACGGTGTTGACGTTTTCGTGGAGCAACCCGGCTTCCAGCAGTTCACGAATCAGGAACGACATACCGCCCGCGGCCTGGAAATGGTTGATGTCGGCCTTGCCGTTCGGGTAGACGTGGCTCAGGGTCGGCACGACTTCGGAGAGGTCGGCCATGTCCTGCCAGGTCAATTGAATGCCCGCCGCCATGGCGATGGCCGGCATGTGCAGAGTGTGGTTGGTCGAGCCGCCCGTGGCGTGCAGCGCGACAATCGAGTTGACCAGCGAACGCTCGTCGACGATTTCGCCGATCGGGATGTAGTTGCCGTTCTGCTTGGTCAAACGTGTGACCTGGTGCGCGGCTTCGCGGGTCAAGGCATCGCGCAACGGCGTGTTCGGGTTGACAAAGGACGCGCCCGGCAGGTGCAGGCCCATGACTTCCATCAGCAACTGGTTGGTGTTGGCGGTGCCATAGAAGGTGCAGGTGCCAGGGCTGTGGTAGGACTTCATTTCCGATTCCAGCAGCTCTTCGCGGGTCGCCTTGCCTTCGGCGTACTTCTGGCGTACGTCGGCTTTCTGCTTGTTGGAAATGCCCGACACCATCGGCCCGCCCGGCACGAAGATCATCGGCAAATGGCCGAAGCGCAGCGCGCCCATCATCAGGCCCGGCACGATCTTGTCGCAGATGCCGAGCATCAGTGCGCCGTCGAACATGTTGTGGGACAGCGCCACGGCCGTGGACAAAGCGATCACTTCGCGGCTCGGCAGGCTCAGCTCCATACCCGGCTCGCCCTGGGTCACGCCATCGCACATGGCCGGGGTGCCACCGGCGAACTGGCCGACGGAGCCGATCTCGCGCAGGGCCTTTTTGATCATCTCCGGAAAGACTTCGTACGGCTGGTGCGCCGAGAGCATGTCGTTATATGACGAAACTATCGCGATGTTGGCGGAGTTCATCATCCGCAGGCTGTGCTTGTCGTCGCTGCCGCAACCGGCCACGCCATGGGCGAAGTTGGCGCATTGCAGCTTGCCGCGCATCGGACCGTCGCTGGCTGCACCGCGAATCAATGCAAGGTAAGCCTCACGCGTGGCGCGGCTGCGGGCGATAAGCCGTTCGGTGACCTCAAGGACGCGGGGATGCATGTGTAGAACTCCAGGCTAACGGATGTGGCGACCTGATTGTCTATGCTGATCAAAGGCCGGTGTCGATGGGATGACAGACGGTTTTCTTGATCGGTTGGACCAGTTGATTCAGGTCACTCGTTGTAGATTGAACAAAATATTGCCATTAAAAAGGCTTGTTTTCTATTTTTTTGCGAATAATCTTGTAATTCCAACAACAAAACGACGGTAGCGCCGCACTATGACTCTTCGAATCGCAATCAATGGTTTTGGCCGCATCGGCCGTAATGTCCTGCGAGCACTCTATACCCAGGGCTACCGTCAGGATCTGCAGATCGTCGCCATCAACGACCTTGGCGACAGCGCGATCAATGCTCATCTGCTCAAGTACGACACCGTTCACGGCACGTTCGATGCCGATGTCCAGCACGACCAGGAGAGCCTGACGGTCAACGGCGACCGCATTTCGGTCAGCGCCATCCGCAACCCGGCCGACCTGCCCTGGGCCGCGGAAAAAATTGATGTGGTGTTCGAATGCACCGGTCTGTTCACCGACCGGGCCAAGGCCGCCGCGCATATTACGGCGGGCGCGCGCAAAGTGATTATCTCCGCTCCGGCCAAAGGCGCCGACGCCACCGTCGTTTACGGGGTGAACCACGACATTCTGCGCCAGTCGCATCAGATCATTTCCAATGCGTCGTGCACCACCAACTGCTTGGCCCCGGTGGCCCAGGTGCTGCATCGCGAACTGGGCATCGAAAGCGGCCTGATGACCACCATCCACGCCTACACCAACGATCAGCACCTGACCGACGTCTATCACGTCGATCCGTACCGCGCCCGTTCGGCCACCCAGAACATGATCCCGAGCAAGACCGGTGCTGCCGAAGCCGTCGGCCTGGTGCTGCCGGAACTGGCGGGCAAATTGACCGGCATGTCGGTGCGCGTACCGGTGATCAACGTGTCGCTGGTGGACCTGACGGTGCATCTGAAAAAAGAAGCCAGCGCAGAGGAAGTCAATGCGCTGATGAAAGAAGCCAGCCAGCACTCGAAGATACTTGGCTACAACACCCTGCCTCTGGTCTCCAGCGACTTCAACCACAACCCGCTGTCGTCGATTTTCGATGCCAACCACACCAAGTCCAGCGGAAAGCTGCTCAAGGTGCTGGCGTGGTATGACAACGAATGGGGCTTCTCCAACCGCATGCTCGATAACTGCCTGGCGCTGTGCAACGCCGAATAAGCCCGGAGCAACCATCGATGATCGGCATCAGCTTTACGCAAAAGACCATGGCGGCGCGCAAGCGTATCGCCCTGGTCGCCCATGACCACTGCAAGGTGTTCTTGCTGGACTGGGCCGAACGGCAAAAAGACAGACTGGCCCGGCATGATCTGGTCGCCACCGGCACCACGGGGTTGTTGTTGCAACAACGCCTCGACCTGCCGGTGCAAAGCATGATCAGCGGGCCACTGGGCGGCGACCAACAGCTCGGCGCGCAAATCGCCGAGCAGCGGGTCGACATGCTGGTGTTTTTCTGGGACCCGTTCGAACCCCAGCCCCACGACCCGGACATCAAGGCGTTGCTGCGGGTCGCGGCGGTGTGGAACATCCCGGTGGCGTGCAACGAATGCAGCGCCGACTACCTGCTCAGCAGTCCGCTGATGGATCAGGCGCACCTCCATCGGATTCCCGATTACGCCACCTATTTGCAGGGTCGCGCGTAAAGCTTCACAAATCAGTACTTGACCACTCGAGTAGATGATAAGCATTATCATCTACTCGAAATGGATCAGGTTCTCCCGTGAGTCAGTCACGCTTCAACCACGTTTTCCTCACCCAGCGCACCTCCCTGCTGCGCACGCTGGAACGGATGGTCAACAATCACAGCACCGCTGAAGACCTCCTGCAGGAAACCTACCTGCGGGTGACCCGTGCATTGAGCGAACGGGCCATCGATCATCTTGAGCCCTTCGTCTTCCAGACGGCGCGCAACCTGGCGCTGGACCATTTGCGCGCGCGGCGCATCCATTCGCGCACCATGGTCGACGACGTGCCGCAGGAGGTGATGCACAGCATCGCCGCCCCCACCAGCAGCGCCGAAGATGCCGCACACGCCGAACAATTGCTGGAGCGCCTGAACGTGAGCCTCAGTCAACTCAGCGCCCGCCAACAGCGGATTTTCATCCTCAGCCGCCTGCACGGGCACAGCTACCAGGAAATCGCCGAGGAGTTGAACGTGTCCCTCAGCACCGTGCAGAAAGAACTCAAGTTGATCATGTCGATCTGCATCGGGGTTGCCGATCGCTTGAGCGCCAACTGAGCACCAAGGCCCTGCGCACACCTGGACCGACTGCGCTGATCATCGGGCTTTGCTACCCTTGGCCCACTTTTACGCTTCACTAAAAAAACAGCCGTGCACAGACACTGCCGAGGAAACACCGTGACGGACAACCACCGCTCCCCAGAGCCTTCATCGGCGCAGGACCACGCAAGCGCGATGGACCAGGCCCTGGACTGGCTGATCGTGCTCGGCAGTCCCGACGAGGAGCAGGCCCGCCAATTCCATGCATGGCTCGACGCCGATCCGCTGAATGCCCAGGCGTTCGCCAAGGCCCAGGCGATCTGGGAAGGCCCGCAAGTGGCGCAATGCGCGCAAAGCCTGGCCACCCGTCCGGCGGAAGTCACTGTCCTCGCCCGTCTGCGTCCGCACTGGAAACCACTGGCCACCGCCGCCGTGCTGCTGCTCGGGCTGTTCAGTTTCAGCAGTTTGCCAATGCGCCTGCAGGCCGATCACCTGACCGTGGTCGGCGAGCGCCAGCGCCTGCAACTGGAGGACGGCTCCAGGGTTTTGCTCAATACCAATTCGGCGTTCTCAAGCACCATCAACGACCAGCAACGTGTTGCCCGCCTGTATCAGGGCGAAGCGTTTTTCGAAGTGCAGGCCAATCGCGGCCAACCACTGGAAATCGACGCCGGCCCGGTCACCGCCAGCGTTCGCGATACCGCATTTGCCGTGCGTTACCTAGACGGCGTGGCGCAGGTGCGGGTGCAACGCGGGGATGTCGACTTGCGCGCCACCCGGGATGACGCGCGGGTGCGCTTGTCCGCAGGGGAAAGCATTCGCATCGGCCCCAACGGCTTCGACCAGCCGGCCAAGCTGGATGCCGCCACCGACCTGGCGTGGGTCCAGGGACGGCTGGTGTTCGAAAACTGCCCGTTGAACCAGGTGCTGGCAGAACTTCGCCGCTACTACCCGGGCTGGATCATCAACAACAACGAACAGTTGGCCGATGTCACCGTAACGGGTAACTACCGCCTCGATCAGCCGCTGGACGTGGTTCGCTCCCTGGCCCACATCACCTCGGCCCGGCTCCAGGAATTCCCGGCGCTGGTCATCTTGAACTGAATGAGAATTATTTTTACTCGATAGCCAAACCCCGTACGTCTCGTTATAGCCAATGCAATTGATTCGCATCTCACCATGCCAATCAGCACCTATAAAGATTCGTGCGACACGGAGCGCTATCGATGTCCCCTCGCCTTACCCGCCAAGCCCCTACACCTTCCCGCGTGCTGTCGCTGCTGACCGCTGCCGTCCTGATGGCCGGTACCGCACCGCTCATGGCCGCCACCGCCACCGAGCAATCGACCCGCAAAATGGGCGACTACGCGTTCGCCATTCCCCAGCAATCACTGGTGTCGGCACTCAATGCCTTTACCGCCGTGACGGGCTGGCAGGTCGGCGTGTCGTCGGAGCTGGCGCAGGGTGTGGCCTCGCCGGGAGTCCGTGGTTCGCTGTCGCCGGAGAAAGCCCTGGATCGCCTGTTGGTGGGGACCAACCTGGGCTATCGCAAGCTGGGCAACAACAGCATCGTTCTGGAAAAGCGCAGTGGTAGCAGTGCCCTCAATCTGGATCAGGTCACCATCAGCGCCACCCGTAACGAGCAGGATGTGAACAGCGTACCGAGCACGGTCTCTGTCTACACCCGCGAAGATCTGGACCGCAACAACGTCAATACCATCAAGGAGCTGGTGCGCTACGAACCCGGTGTATCGGTAGGCGGTTCAGGCCAACGCGCCGGCATCACGGGCTACAACATTCGCGGTATCGATGGCGACCGTGTACTGACCCAGGTCGACGGGGTGCAGGTACCCGACGGTTTCTTCAACGGCCCGTATGCCCAGACCAACCGCAACTATGTCGACCCGGAAATCGTCAAACGTGTGGAAATCCTCCGGGGCCCGGCGTCGGTGCTGTATGGCAGCAGCGCCATTGGCGGTGCGGTCAGTTACTACACGCTGGACCCGGACGACATCATCAAACCGGGCAAGGATGTCGGCGCACGTCTGAAAACCGGCTACAGCTCCGCCGACGACAGCTGGCTGACGTCCGGCACCGTCGCCGGCCGTACCGGCGAGTTCGACGGCCTGCTGCATCTCAGTCAACGCAACGGTCATGAAACAGAGTCCTTTGGCGAAACCGGCGGCACTGGCCTGAACCGCACTGAAGCCAACCCCCAGGACGTGCGCACCACCAGCGTGCTGGCTAAACTGGGCTGGGATTACGCTGACGACGCGCGCCTGGGCCTGACCTACGAGCATTACAAGGACGACCGCGACACCAATCAACTGAGCGCGGTGGGCGGCCCGTTCAATGCCGGACGCGGTATGGGCTTCTACAAGTCCCGTACCGGTAACGACACGATCACTCGCGAACGCTTTGGCCTGGAACACAGCTTCGGTCTGGACAGCGCACTGGCTGACAACATCAAGTGGACGCTGAACTACCAGATCGCCAAGACTGACCAGAGCACCGAAGAGATCTACGCGCCGCCGTCACGGACCGTGTTGCGTAACCGTGATACCAACTTCAAGGATCGCCAATGGGTATTCGACGCCCAGGCTGACAAGTCGTTTGCCATCGCCGATACCGATCACTTCGTCACCTATGGCACCACCATCAAGCAGGACAAAGTTACCGGCCTGCGTACCGGTACCGGCACTTGCCTGACCGTGGCCGGTGCCTGCCGTGTCATTGGCGCCCCGAGCGCCCTCGACACGCTGAAACCCGCCAGTGACTTCCCGGACCCGACCATCAATAGCTACAGCCTGTTCGCCCAGGATCAGATCAGTTGGGGCAACTGGACCTTCCTGCCCGGTGCACGCTACGACTACACCGAACTCAAGCCGCACATCACCGAAGAGTTCCTGGCCACCGCCGACCAGAGCGGCAACGGCGTGGTGAGCGACGAGACCAAGACCTGGCATCGCCTGTCGCCGAAGTTCGGCACCACCTACAGCTTCAACGACCACTACACCTGGTTCGGCCAATACGCCGAAGGCTTCCGCACCCCGACCGCCAAGGCGTTGTATGGCCGTTTCGAAAACATCGCCGGCGGCTATCGGGTCGCGCCTAATCCGGACCTGGAACCGGAAAAAAGCAAAAGTTACGAGACGGGTTTGCGCGGCAACTTCGAGCAGGGCTCGCTTGACGTGGCGGTGTTCTACAACAAGTACCGCGACTTCATCAACGAGAACGCCATCACGCCCGGCTATAGCGAGACCATTTTCAAGAGCAACAACATCAAGCACGCCACCATCAAGGGTGCCGAGGTCAAGGGCCGCCTGAACCTCGATGCCTTCGGCGCGCCGCAAGGTCTCTACACCCAGGGCTCGGTGGCCTATGCCTACGGTCGCAACGACGACAACGGCGAGCCGCTCAACAGCGTCAACCCGCTGACCGGCGTATTCGGCCTCGGCTACGACCAGGACACCTACAGTGGCTTGCTCAGCTGGACCCTGGTGAAGAAGAAGGACCGCGTCGACAGCACCAGTTTCAAAACCCCGGACGGCACCAGCACCCAGTTCAAGACGCCCGGTTTCGGCATTCTGGACCTGAGCGCGTTCTACAAGGTGACCGACGACGTGACCGTCAGCGGCGGCGTCTACAACCTCACCGACAAGAAGTACTGGCTGTGGGATGACGTGCGCGGCTACGACAGCGTCGGCGAAGCCTCCGTGACCCAACCGGCCAACCTCGATCGCCTGACCCAGCCGGGTCGCAATTTTGCGGTCAACCTGATCTGGGATATCTGATCCGCTCATCTCGTCGGGCGGTTACATCAAGCCGTCCGGTGAGGATTTTTTACTGTCAGGCGCCTTGCTCTTCGTCTCGTTACCAAGCGCCTCCTCTTTCTCCAAGGAATTGCCATGACTACCCAGGCCACCGAACAACGCTCCAACCTGCGTTCGCAGCGTTTGAACCAGATCACCAACGAGCCGCACAGCAAGCTCGATGCCCTGGTCAAGGCCCATGCTCCGTTTGAAACCCCGGCCAATTTCGCCCGCTTCGTGGTGGCGCAGTACCTGTTCCAGTCGGAGCTGATGTCGCTGTACAACGATACCGAACTGACCGCCATCGTCCCGGACCTGCCGGCCCGCTGCCGTGCCGATGCCGCCAAGGCCGACCTCGCGGACCTGGACACCGACGTGCCGGTACCTGTCGCCGGTGCACTGAAGAACCCGACCAAGGCCGAAGCCCTGGGCTGGATCTTTGTTTCGGAAGGCTCGAAGCTCGGCGCGGCGTTCCTGATCAAGCGTGCCGTGGGCCTTGGCCTGAGCGAAACCTTCGGCGCCCGCCACCTCGGCGAACCGGCCGGTGGCCGCGCTGAAGGCTGGAAGAGCTTCGTCAAGACCCTGGACGGCCTGGCATTCAGCGCCCAGGAAGAAGCCGACGTGGAAAAAGGCGCCATCGACGCGTTCAACCGGTTTACCGTGTTGCTGGAGCAGGCTTACGCCAGCACACCGGAAGTCGCCTGACACAACACCGACCCTGTGGGAGCGAGTCTGCTCGCGATGACGGTATTCCAGACAGCATTATTGTCGACTGATACTCCGCTATCGCGAGCAGGCTCACTCCTACAAAGGGCCGGGTGAATCTGTAAGATCTCCATTCAGCGTCACACGCCACCCCAGAGCCCATGCCCACCTCTTCCAAACTCTCCCGCCTTCTCTTCGGCCTGCTGGCCTACGTCAGCCTGGGCATCGGCCTGATCGCCATCGTCATACCCGGCCTGCCAACCACCGAGTTCATCCTGCTGGCCGCCTGGGCCGCGACCCGCAGCTCGCCGCGCCTGAGTGCCTGGCTGGAAAACCACCGGCTGTTCGGCCCCATCCTCCATAACTGGCGCAACGGCAAGATCATCGCGCGCAGGGCAAAAGTCAGCGCCACGGTCAGCATGCTGTTATGTGCCGGTCTGATGCTGGTGATGCTCGATCACGGCTGGCCGATTTACCTGGCAATTGCCGGCATGGGGCTGGGCAACCTGTGGATCTGGTCGCGACCGGAATCACTGCCGGAACCCACCTGAACAACTCCGCGACTTTTCTTCGTTTTAAAGCGCTTTTCGGCACATTTTCCTGCGCAAACGTTCAACCATTACCGTTCGTCGGGTTGCCCCTCATGTAACCTCAACGCCACGCCGATGTGCATTGATCGGCGCTAAATGGATTTAGCGAGTGAGCCGCAACGGCCCACAGCCAACACTTCATCCATTCGCGAGCTCGCCCTATGTTCGACTCACTGTCCATCCGCCTGAAAATCGTCCTGCTGTCCGGTCTGTGCCTGCTGGGCGTAGTCGCCTTGATAGTGGGCATGAACATCTACCAGACCAATCAGAACGATGACCTGGTCAGCGACTCCAGCAGCAGAATGCTCACCTCCAGTGTGCAGGATCTGCTTCAGGCCAAGGCCGCCGAGCAAGCGGTGCGGGTGCAGAAGACCTTCGGTGAAACCCTGACGGTGGTGACCGCCCTCGCGGACCAGATCCAGGACTTGCGTAACCTGGCCGCCAAGCGTTCCCTTGAACCCGGCGCCCTGCGTGAAGAGTTGAACCAGAGCCTGAAAACCGCCTTCGAGCGCAACGGCAAAGTGCTGGGCATCTGGCTGGCGTTCGAACCCAACGGCCTGGACGGCAAGGACAGCGAGTTCGTCAATGACGCCGCCCGTCAATCCAACGAGATCGGTCGTTTCGCCACGTACTGGAGCCGCGCCGGGGGGGATGCCCTCAACACGATCATGGTCGAAGAGGACATGACCAAAACCACCCTGAACCTCAGCGGCACGCCATACAACGTCTGGTACACCTGCCCTCGGGACAGCAAGCGCACCTGCCTGCTCGACCCCTACGCCGATACTGTCGGTGGCAAGGAAGTGTTGATGACCACCATTTCCGTACCGCTGCTGGTGGATGGCAAGTCCATCGGCGTGGTCGGTATCGACATCGCCCTCGACGCCCTGCAAGCGGCGGCGGTCAACTCCCAGCGCGACCTGTTCAACAGTGCCGGGCACATGCTCATCGTTTCCGGCACCGGCGTGCTGGCCGCCTACAGCGTCGATGCAGGTAAAGTCGGCAAGAACATCGGCGACACCCTGGGCGGCGATGGCAAGGACATCCTGCAGTTGCTCGCGAATGGCGCGCCGAAGATTCTCCAGCAAGGCGACCTGATCCGCGCGGTGTACCCGGTCAGCCCGATTGCCGACGCCAAGGCCTGGGCCGTGGTGATCGACCTGCCGAAACAAGTGCTGCTGGCCGACTCGGTGAAGCTGCAAGCGGTACTCGACGATGCCCAGCAAAGCGGCACGCTCAAGGCGCTGTCGGTGGCGGTGATTGCCGGCCTGCTTGGGTTGTTGCTGATGTGGCTCACCGCGTCCGGCGTGACCCGCCCGATCAACAGCGTGGCCGACATGCTCAAGGCGATTGCCAGCGGTGACGGCGACCTGACCCAGCGCCTGCACTACAGCAAGAAGGACGAACTGGGCGAACTGGTGAGCTGGTTCAACCGTTTCCTCGACAAGCTGCAGCCGACCATCGCACAGATCAAGCAAAGCATCACCGATGCCCGTGGCACGGCCGACCAGTCTTCGGAAATCGCCCGCCAGACCAGTGAAGGCATGCAGGTGCAGTTCCGCGAAATCGACCAGGTCGCCACGGCGTCCAACGAAATGAGCGCCACCGCCCACGATGTCGCCAACAGCGCCTCGAACGCGGCCAACGCCGCCAAGGGTGCCGACCAGTCGGCCCGCGACGGCATGTCGATCATCGAGCGCAGCACCCGCGACATCAATCAACTGGCCGAAGAAGTCAGCAAGGCCGTGACCGAAGTCGAAGCCCTGGCGGTCAACAGCGAACAGATCGGTTCGGTGCTGGAGGTGATTCGCAGCATCGCCGAGCAAACCAACCTGCTGGCGCTCAACGCCGCCATCGAAGCCGCCCGAGCCGGTGAAAGCGGTCGTGGCTTCGCGGTGGTTGCCGATGAAGTGCGCAACCTGGCCAAACGCACCCAGGATTCGGTGGAAGAAATTCGCCTGGTGATCGAACGCATCCAGTCCGGCACCCGCGGCGTGGTCGCCACCATGCACTCAAGCCAGACCCAGGCCCACAGCAACGCCGGGCAGATCCAGCAGGCGGTCCAGGCCTTGGGCAAGATCAGCGACGCGGTCACCGTGATCAGCGACATGAACCTGCAAATCGCCAGCGCCGCCGAGCAGCAAAGCGCAGTCGCCGAAGAGGTAAACCGCAACGTCTCGGCGATCCGCACCGTCACCGAAACCCTGACTGGCCAGGCGACGGAATCGGCGCAGATCAGCAGCCAGCTCAACTCCCTGACCACTCACCAGATGAAGTTGATGGATCAGTTCCGCGTTTAAAAAATCGCCACATCCCTCTGTGGGAGCAAGCTCGCTCCCACAGAGGGATTTCATCTGACCTGGAATTTTTTGAACTAAGATCTGGCTCTCGCTCCGGAGGGCCCTTCGATGACTGATCTGCTCACGTCCATTCAAGCCGCACTCGGTTTGCCTCACACCTCGATTCCGTTCACATCCAGCGGCGCCCTGCCCTCGGCGTTTGCCGTCACGGATCTGGCCTGCGCCAGCATCGCTGCCGCCGGCCAGGCCGCCAGCGAACTGCTGCACCAGCAAACCGGGCACCTGCCCGACCTTGAAGTTGACCGACGCCTCGCATCATTCTGGTTCGCAACCTCGATTCGCCCGCTTGGCTGGAGCGTTCCGCCGTTGTGGGACCCGATCGCCGGTGACTACGCCACCCGCGATGGCTGGATTCGCCTGCACACCAACGCGTCCCATCACCGCACCGCTGCCGAAAGCGTGCTCGGTGCCTGTACCGACCGCGCAGCGATGGCCGGCCAAGTGGCCCGATGGGCGAAAAGCGAGCTGGAGCAGGCGGTGGTCGATGCCGGTGGTTGTGCTGCCGAAATGCGCACCTGGGAACAATGGCAGGTCCATCCTCAAGGCCAGGCAGTGAATGCCGAACCCTTGGTTCTGTTCGCCAACCACCCAGGCCAGAGCCGCAAACCGTGGGCAGGTTCAGTTGCTCGGCCACTGGCCGGCATCAAGGTGCTGGACTTGACCCGAATACTGGCTGGCCCCATCGCCAGTCGCTTTCTGGCAGGCCTGGGCGCCGATGTCCTGCGCATCGATCCACCGACCTGGAGCGAGCCCGGGGTGGTGCCGGAAGTCACCCTGGGAAAACGCTGCGCACGTCTTGATCTGAACGACAAGTCCGACCGCGCCGTATTCGAATGCCTGCTCAAGGACGCCGACATTCTGTTCCACGGCTATCGCGCCGATGCGCTGGAGCGACTTGGCCTGGGCATGAATGAGCGCCGGCAACTGAACCCCGGCCTGATCGATGTTTGCCTCAACGCCTATGGCTGGAGCGGCCCCTGGCAAAACCGGCGGGGCTTCGACAGCCTGGTGCAGATGAGCAGTGGCATTGCCGAAGCGGGCATGCGCTGGAAGCAGGCGGACAAGCCGACGCCATTGCCGGTGCAAGCCCTCGATCACGCCACCGGGTACTTGATGGCGGCCAGTGCGATCCGGTTGTTGGCACAGCGGTTGAACGACGGTACGGGGGGCTCGGCGCGATTGTCGTTGGCCCGTACGGCGAGGTTGTTGATCGAGCATGGGCCGGGGACGATTGAAGCGTTACGTGCGGAAGATGAGCGGGATCAGGGGTTGATGGTGGAGCAGACACCGTGGGGGGCGGCGCACCGATTGCACGCTCCTTTGAAGATAACTGGGACACCGTTGCAATGGGCGCTACCGGCAACCGAACTGGGTTCACATCGCGCGCAGTGGTAGTGAGTTTTAGATAGCCATCGCGAGCAAGCTCGCGATGGTGCCCGAAACAGCACCACAAAAACCGGATCAGCTCAGTCCGCCCGACTCAACGAAGTCCACAGCACCTGCGCCGCATACCCTCGATACGGCCGCCACCCTTCAGCCCGCAACAACAACTGCTTCGCTGTCACCGGCCCACCCTCCAGCGCTGCCAACGCATTGATCAGCCCGACATCACCATTGGGGAACCCATCCATCTCCCGCAACTGACGCAAGGCAATATATTGCGCCGTCCAGTCACCAATCCCGTGCAAGGCCAGCAACCGCGCTACGCCCCCTTCCCGGCCGGGCTCAAACAATCGCGGATCATCGAGCAGTGCCTGAGCCACACCCGACAAGGTCCGACCTCGGCTTTTCGGCATGCCCAGCGCTTCCAGATCTGCGTCCGCCAAAACGCGGGCCTTGGGAAAAACGTGGGTCAATCCCGGCAGTGCTGAACTTAACGGCGTGCCGTACTGCGCAACCAGTTTGCCCGCCAACCGGATCGCCGCCACTACCGTAATCTGCTGCCCCAGTACCGCACGGATCGCCAGTTCCAGCCCATCCCATGCCCCCGGTACGCGCAGGCCCGGGCGTTCGGTAATCAACCGCGCCATCAGCGGATCAACCGTCAGGTGCCGGTGAATTGCGGACAGGTCGGCATCCAGGTCGAACATTCGCCGCACTCGCGCAACGATCTCGGGCACGGCAGCAGCATCCGGAAAGTCCAGGCTCAGCTCAAGTGCATCGGATGCAGCAGGCTGGATCGAAAACGTACCGTGAACGCCATGCAAGTCGATGCTGCGCGAGTAGACACCCTCGACCACGGTTTCCAGGCCAACGATCGCCCGCGCCGACAAGAACCCCAGCAACGCCGGCCAGTCATAGGGCGGCTGGTACGCCAGCAACAACCTCACAGGCTGAGCACCCCGCTGTACAACCCATAAGCCGCCAGCCCAGCACCACCGATGACACAGGTGAAAATGCCTTTCTCGACCACCGTGAACAGTGGTTTGCCCTGCTCATTACGTGCCTTGGCAAACAGGATCACACCCGGTGCATACAGCAACGCCGACAGCAGCAAATACTTCAGGCCTCCGGCATACAGCAACCACACCGCGTAGCCCAGCGCGATGCCACCGATCAGCAGATCCTTGATCCGCTCGACGGGTGCCTGTTGGTAGGTTTCACCCCGTGTGCACAACAACACCGCATAGGCCGCCGACCACAGGTACGGCACCAGAATCATCGAGGACGCCAGATAAATCAGACTGGTGTAGGTGCCGGCGGAAAACAGGGTGATCAGCAGGAACAGCTGGATCATCGAGTTGGTCAGCCACATCGCATTGACCGGCACATGGTTGGCGTTTTCCTTGGTCAGGAATGCCGGCATGGTCTTGTCTTTCGCCGTGGCGAACAGGATTTCGGCGCACAGCAACGCCCAGGACAACAGGGCCCCCAACAGCGAGATCGCCAGGCCGACGCTAATCAGCAACGCCCCCCAGGGGCCGACGATATGTTCAAGCACCGCCGCCAGCGAGGGGTTCTGCAATTTCGCCAGTTGCGGCTGGGTCATAATCCCCAGCGACAGCACGTTCACCAGCACCAGCAGCGCCAACACCCCAATGAACCCGATCACCGTCGCCCGGCCCACGTCGGAGCGTTTCTCCGCCCGGGCCGAATAGACACTGGCGCCCTCGATACCGATGAACACGAACACGGTGACCAGCATCATGTGCCGGACCTGATCCATCACGCTGCCGAACTCCGGGTTATTGCGCCCCCAGATATCGAGGGTAAAGATGTCCGCCTTGAACGCCACGGCGGCAATCACGATGAACATGATCAGCGGCACGATCTTGGCCACCGTGGTCACCTGGTTGATGAACGCCGCCTCCTTGATCCCGCGCATCACCACAAAATGCACAGTCCAGAGCAGCACCGAAGCGCAGACGATGGCGATCGGCGTGTTGCCTTCGCCAAAGACCGGAACGAAATAACCGAGGGTGCTGAACAGCAGCACGAAGTAGCCGACGTTGCCCAGCCAGGCGCTGATCCAGTAGCCCCAGGCGGACGAGAAGCCCATGTAGTCGCCGAACCCGGCCTTGGCATAGGCGTACACCCCGGAGTCCAACTCCGGCTTGCGATTGGCCAGGGTCTGGAACACGAATGCCAGGGTGAGCATGCCGACGGCGGTGATTGCCCAACCGATCAGGATCGCCCCGGCATCGGCCCTGGCCGCCATGTTTTGCGGCAGGGAAAAAATCCCGCCGCCGATCATCGAACCCACCACCAACGCGATCAATGCGCTCAGGCGAAGCTTGTTCGGTGATTGCGCCATCGTTGCATCTCCATTTCTGTGGGGGCGACAACTGCCGCGAGATCGTCACATAACAGGCGTCAACTAAACTGTTGAAGAGTAATAACGTTTATTGGATAACGCCAACATGCGTATTTTTACTTGCACAAAACGGCTATTAGAGGCGCTGATATAATCATTTGTTGTATACGTTTTTCCAATACATCAATTTCGTACAAAAAACCCGCTGGTAAAATTTGCGAATTCTGAAAAACCAACTAGCGTCATAATTCGAAACAAACTCTAAAATTATTTAAATAATGTACAAAAGGCTCTAGAACAAGCGCTACAGGCAGCCGCCTTGCAAATGATGGCACTCCGCCAAGAAACTGGGAACGCTCTCATTTAGTGATCTAAGTCAGCTGATTGGATAGCCAACGGAATTAGTCTGTTGCCTCTCTTCTCCTGCATTGGAGTCATGCAATGTCTGAAGCTCCCGGAAAACTGAAACTCGGCGCGCTGGTTGCGTTAGTCGTGGGTTCGATGATTGGTGGCGGGATCTTTTCCTTGCCACAAAACATGGCGGCCAGCGCGGATGTCGGCGCCATTCTGATCGGTTGGGCGATCACCGCCGTCGGCATGCTCACCCTGGCGTTCGTGTTCCAGACCCTGGCCAACCGCAAACCCGATCTGGATGGCGGGGTCTACGCCTACGCCAAGGCCGGTTTCGGCGACTACATGGGCTTCTCGTCCGCCTGGGGGTACTGGATCAGTGCCTGGCTGGGCAACGTTGGCTACTTCGTCTTGCTGTTCAGCACGCTCGGCTACTTCTTTCCACTATTTGGGGAGGGGAATACCCCTGCCGCCGTGATCGGCGCCTCGGTGCTGCTCTGGGCCGTACATTTCCTCGTATTACGGGGAATAAAGGAAGCAGCGTTCATCAACCTGGTGACCACCGTCGCCAAGATTGTGCCGCTGCTGCTGTTCATGTTGATTGCGTTGTTCGCCTTCAAACTGGACATCTTCACCGCCGATATCTGGGGCCTGAAGAACCCGGACCTGGGCAGCGTGATGGACCAGGTGCGCAAGATGATGCTGGTCACCGTGTGGGTGTTCATCGGCATCGAAGGCGCGAGCATCTTTTCGGCCCGCGCGGAAAAACGCAGCGATGTGGGTAAAGCCACCGTGATCGGCTTTGTCACCGTGCTGTTGTTTTTGGTTCTGGTCAACGTGCTGTCGCTGGGGATCATGACCCAGCCGGAACTGGCCAAACTGCAGAACCCGTCGATGGCCGCCGTGCTGGAACACGTGGTCGGTCACTGGGGTGCGGTGCTGATCAGCGTCGGTTTGATCATCTCGTTGCTGGGGGCGTTGCTGTCGTGGGTGCTGCTGTGCGCGGAGATCATGTTCGCCGCTGCCAAGGACCACACCATGCCGGCGTTTTTGCGCAAGGAAAACGCCAACCATGTACCGGTCAACGCGCTGTGGCTGACCAACGCCATGGTGCAGGTTTTCCTGATCATCACACTGTTCTCCGCCAGCACTTACCTGTCGCTGATCTACCTCGCCACCTCGATGATCCTGGTGCCTTACCTGTGGTCGGCGGCCTATGCGTTGCTGTTGGCGGTGCGTGGCGAAAGCTACGAAGGCGCGGCGGGCGAGCGGCAGAAGGATCTCATCATCGGTGCCGTGGCCGTGATCTACGCGATCTGGCTGCTGTACGCCGGCGGCATCAAGTACCTGCTGCTGTCCGCCCTGCTCTACGCCCCCGGCGTAATCCTGTTCGCCAAGGCCAAGCTGGAAATCAACAAACCGGTTTTCACCAACGTCGAGAAGCTGATTTTCGCTGCGGTGGTCGTCGGCGCCGTGGTGGCGGCCTACGGTCTCTACGACGGTTTCCTGACTCTGTAACTACCCTGTTTAGTCATCTGGAGGATCACTGTAATGACCAAGGAAAAAGTTAAGTACGGCGTCCATTCCGAAGCCGGCAAACTGCGTAAAGTCATGGTTTGCTCCCCCGGCCTGGCCCATCAGCGGCTGACCCCGAACAACTGCGATGAACTGCTGTTCGACGATGTGCTGTGGGTGGCCCAGGCCAAGCGCGACCACTTCGACTTCGTCACCAAGATGCGCGAACGCAACGTCGATGTACTGGAAATGCACAACCTGCTGACCGACATCGTCGCCATTCCCGAAGCCCTGGACTGGATTCTGGAACGCAAGATCACCGCCAACTCGGTGGGCCTGGGCCTGATCAACGAAACCGCGTCGTGGCTGCGCAGCCTGGAGCCACGTCACATCGCCGAGTTCCTGATCGGCGGCGTATCAGGCGATGATTTGCCCACCAGTTTCGGCGGCAAGGCCATCGAGATGTTCCGCGACTTCCTCGGCAACTCCAGCTTCATCCTGCCGCCGCTGCCCAACACCCAGTTCACCCGCGATACCACCTGCTGGATCTACGGTGGCGTCACCCTCAACCCGATGTACTGGCCGGCGCGCCGTCAGGAAACCCTGCTGACCACCGCCATCTACAAGTTCCACCCCGAGTTCACCAACGCCGACTTCCAGATCTGGTACGGCGACCCGGACAAAGACCACGGCAACTCCACCCTTGAGGGCGGTGATGTGATGCCGATCGGCAACGGCGTGGTGTTGATCGGCATGGGCGAACGCTCGTCGCGCCAGGCCATTGCCCAACTGGCGGTGAACCTGTTCAAAAACAAGGCGGTCGAGAAAGTGATCGTCGCCGGCCTGCCGAAATCCCGCGCGGCGATGCACCTGGACACCGTGTTCAGCTTCTGTGATCGCGACCTCGTCACGATCTTCCCGGAAGTGGTGAACCAGATTGTCGCCTTCACCCTGCGTCCCGATGAAAGCAAGGCGGGCGGCATCGACATTCGTCGCGAAGAAACCAACTTCCTCGACACCGTCGCCCAGGCCCTGAACCTCAAAGCGTTGCGCGTGGTGGAAACCGGCGGCAACAGCTTCGCCGCCGAACGCGAGCAATGGGACGACGGCAACAACGTAGTGGCCGTGGAACCGGGCGTGGTCATCGGCTACGACCGCAATACCTACACCAACACCCTGATGCGCAAGGCCGGTGTGGAAGTGATCACCATCAGCGCTGGCGAACTCGGCCGGGGACGGGGCGGCGGCCATTGCATGACCTGCCCGATCATCCGCGACCCGATTGACTACTAACCTATTGCCTTGACCCTCGCTGCCCTCTACCCAAGGGCATGCGCAGGCCAAGGGGATAACCGACACCTTAGGAGATCCAAAATGGCGTTCAATATCCATAACCGCAATCTGCTGAGCCTGGAACACCACACCCCTCGCGAATTGCGCTACCTGCTCGACCTGTCCCGCGACCTCAAGCGTGCCAAGTACACCGGCACCGAACAGCAGCATCTCAAGGGCAACAACATCGCGCTGATCTTCGAAAAAACCTCGACCCGCACCCGCTGCGCGTTCGAAGTTGCAGCCTATGACCAGGGCGCCAACGTCACCTACATCGACCCGAACTCCTCGCAGATCGGCCACAAGGAAAGCATGAAGGACACCGCCCGCGTGCTCGGGCGCATGTACGACGCCATCGAATACCGTGGCTTCAAGCAGGAAATCGTCGAGGAACTGGCCAAGTTCGCCGGCGTACCGGTGTTCAATGGCCTCACCGACGAATATCACCCGACGCAAATGATCGCCGACGTGCTGACCATGCGTGAACACGCCGACAAGCCGATCCACGAGATCAGCTACGCCTACCTGGGCGACGCGCGCAACAACATGGGCAACTCACTGCTGCTGATCGGCGCCAAACTCGGCATGGACGTGCGCATCTGCGCGCCAAAAGCCCTGTGGCCGGCGGACGACCTGGTGGCTCGCTGCAAACAGTACGCAGAAGAAAGCGGCGCGCGCATTACCCTCACCGAAGACCCGAAAGCGGCGGTCAAGGGCGTGGACTTCATCCACACCGATGTGTGGGTGTCGATGGGCGAGCCAGTCGAAGCCTGGGCCGAGCGCATCCAGCAACTGCTGCCGTATCAGGTCAACGCCGAACTGATGAAAGCCACCGGCAACCCGCGCACCAAGTTCATGCACTGCCTGCCGGCGTTCCATAACAGCGACACCAAGATCGGCAAGCAGATTGCCGAGCAGTACCCGCACCTGAAGAACGGCATCGAAGTGACCGATGACGTGTTCGAGTCGCCGGCCTGCATCGCCTTCGAGCAAGCGGAAAACCGCATGCACACGATCAAGGCGATTCTGGTGTCGACGCTGGCTGATCTATAAGACCGGCACCGGTCAATGTAGGAGCGAGCCTGCTCGCGATAGCGGTCTGACATTCAACATTAATGTCGAAAGATGCTGCGCAATCGCGAGCAGGCTCACTCCTACAATTGACCGAGTCGTTTGCCTTTCCTCTGTTCAGAAGGACTAGCACCATGCGTATCGTCGTTGCTCTGGGCGGTAATGCCCTGCTCCGCCGGGGCGAACCCATGACCGCTGACAACCAGCGCGCCAACATCCGGATCGCCACCGAACAGATCGCCAAGATCCATCCCGGCAACCAACTGGTCATCGCCCACGGCAATGGCCCTCAGGTCGGCCTGCTGTCATTGCAGGCGGCGGCCTACACCTCGGTTTCACCCTATCCGCTGGACGTGCTCGGTGCTGAGACCGAAGGCATGATCGGCTACATCATCGAACAGGAACTGGGCAACCTGCTGGACTTCGAAGTGCCCTTCGCGACCTTGCTGACCCAAGTCGAAGTCGATGCCAATGACCCGGCCTTCAAGAACCCCACCAAACCCATCGGCCCTGTCTATACCAAGGATGAGGCCGAAGCACTCGCCGCCGAGAAAGGCTGGGCGATTGCCCCGGACGGCGACAAATACCGTCGCGTGGTCGCCAGCCCGAAACCGAAACGCATCTTCGAAATCCGTCCGATCAAATGGCTGCTGGAAAAAAGCAGCATCGTGATCTGCGCCGGCGGCGGCGGCATTCCGACCATGTACACCTCACCCGGCAAACTCGAGGGCGTCGAAGCGGTCATCGACAAAGACCTGTGCTCGGCGCTGCTGGCCGAACAGCTTGAAGCCGATCTGCTGGTGATCGCCACCGACGTCAACGCCGCCTTCATCGACTTTGGTAAACCCACGCAGAAAGCCATCGCCCAGGCCCACCCCGACGAAATGGAAAAACTCGGCTTCGCCGCCGGCTCCATGGGACCGAAGGTGCAGGCAGCCTGCGAATTCGCGCGCCATACTGGAAAAGTGGCGGTGATCGGTTCGCTCGCGGACATCGAAGCGATCGTCCAGGGCAAGGCCGGCACGCGCATCAGTACGGCGACACCGGGCATCAGCTATCAATAAACGAAACTGCGGGGCAGGCCTGAGGCCTGTCCTGATTCAAGATCTTTCGAAGGAGAGTCAATAATGGCAACGTTCGAGCCGGGTCACCTGCACATCGAGCGACACGCGCTGAACAAGGATGACGTCAGCTACAACATCTACCTCGACTATGAAGTCAGTCAGGATCCCAAGGAAGGCAAAGGGATGCTGTTCAAGATGCACGGCAGCATTCAGAACAAGGACATGAGCGAGTCGTTCTTCCTGCCCAAGGACATGGCCTACAACTTCGCCAGCAACGTCACCAAGATTGCCGAGAAGCATGGCATCCCGAAAACCCATAGCAACATCGGTTCGATCCACAAGCATTACGACCAAATGTTCGAAGACGTGCGGGTGCAGTTGAACATGAAATCGGGCGACCCGGTCAAACCCGAGCACCTGGAATAACCCAGTTTCCACTTGGAGACTGCACCTGTGGGAGCGAGCTTGCTCGCTCCCACAGGTGATCATCGCCATGTAGAAGTCCGCGCAAAATTTCACCATTAGCCCGCCCCAAGGCATACTTGCCACCCTTCGCACTGCAGAACCCAAAACCGCCCCATGCGTATCCACGTCAGCTTCATCGACCGCGTCGGTATCACCCAGGAAGTCCTGGCCCTGCTCGGCGGGCGCAATCTGAACCTGGATGCGGTGGAAATGGTCCCGCCCAATGTCTATATCGACGCCCCGACCCTGAGCCCGCAAGTCCTCGAGGAACTGCGCGATGCCCTGTTCAGCGTGCGTGGCGTGCAGGCGGTGACGGTGGTCGACATCCTGCCCGGCCAGCGCCGGCACTTGCAGCTCGACGCCTTGCTGGCCGCCATGACCGACCCGGTGCTGGCACTGGACAGCGACGGCAAGGTGCTGCTGGCCAACCCGGCCCTGATCGCCCTGTACGGCCGCGAACCGGGTGGTGAAAGCGTGGGCGACCTGTTTGCCGACCCGGCCTTGCTCGACGCCCTGCTCGAACAAGGCTTTCGCCTGCCGCTGCGGGAAATTACCGTCAACGGCCAGACCTTGTTGCTCGACGCCACACCGATCACCGACGCCGGCGCCCTGCTGACCCTGTACCAACCGAACCGCATCGGCGAACGCCTTTCCGCGCTGCACCATGACCACGCCGAAGGTTTCGATGCACT
Source organism: Pseudomonas sp. GL-RE-26 (assembly GCF_019956275.1). NCBI lineage: Bacteria > Pseudomonadati > Pseudomonadota > Gammaproteobacteria > Pseudomonadales > Pseudomonadaceae > Pseudomonas > Pseudomonas sp. GL-RE-26. Next base: position 44,663 of record NZ_JAHBDI010000014.1, on the reverse strand, counting down.
GCTCGGCGAGTCCCCGGTGATCCGCACCCTCAAGGCGCGCGCCCAGCGGGTGGCGGCCCTCGATGCACCGCTGCTGATCCAGGGCGAAACCGGCACCGGCAAGGAACTGGTGGCCCGCGCCTGCCACGCCATCAGCGCCCGGCACAGCTCACCCTTTCTGGCGTTGAACTGCGCGGCATTGCCGGAGAACCTCGCCGAAAGTGAACTGTTCGGCTACGCCCCCGGTGCCTTCACCGGCGCACAACGGGGTGGTAAGCCGGGGTTGATGGAACTGGCCAACCAGGGCACGGTGTTTCTCGATGAAATCGGCGAGATGTCGCCGTACTTGCAGGCCAAATTGCTGCGTTTCCTCAACGACGGCAGTTTTCGCCGGGTCGGCGGTGACCGTGAGGTCAAAGTCAATGTGCGGATCCTCAGCGCCACCCACCGCGACCTGGAAAAAATGGTCAGCGAAGGGCAGTTTCGCGAAGACCTGTTCTATCGCCTCAACGTCCTCAACGTCGAAGTGCCGCCGCTGCGCGAGCGCGGCCAGGATATTCTGCTACTGGCCCGCTACTTCATGCAGCAGGCCTGCGCGCAGATCCAGCGCCCGATCTGTCGCCTGGCGCCGGGCACTTACCCGGCGCTGCTGGGCAACCGCTGGCCGGGCAACGTGCGGCAATTGCAGAACGTGATCTTCCGCGCCGCGGCGATTTGCGAAAGCAGCCTGGTGGACATCGGCGACCTCGACATCGCCGGCACCTCGGTGGCCCGTCAGAGCGACCATGACGTCGACAGCCTGGAACAGGCCATGGACGAGTTCGAGAAAACCCTGCTGGAAAAACTCTACGCCAGCTATCCCTCGACCCGACAACTGGCGACCCGCCTGCAAACCTCCCACACGGCGATTGCCCATCGGTTGCGCAAGTACGGGATTCCGAGCAAGGCTTGAAGCCTGACACCGAACAACTGTAGGAGCGAGCCTGCTCGCGATGACGGACTGACAGCCACCATCGATGTCGACTGAACGAACGCTATCGCGAGCAGGCTCGCTCCTACAGATTCCTCCGTCATCCGAAAAACCGCGCCAAAAACGACCTCCATCTGTACTGAAAGCGCTACAGCGGAACGATATCGCTACACCCCTCTCCGATCACGGCTGTGCAAGGCTTTGATCCACCTCGGCTTTTATCATTGACATATGCCGTATCGATTTCGCTACAACGATTGATTTTCAGCGTTTGTCGAAACCACCTAAATCATTGATCAATAACAACAAAAACAACGTTGGCCGCGTTCTTGCTATGTATTCCCCATAACCCGGGCATCGCCCAAGCATTCAATCGCGTCCACCAGACGAGTCTGGCCCCTTAGGAGTTTCTATGAGCGAGTTGCGTTTTACTGAAGATCACGAATGGCTGCGCACCGAAGCTGACGGCAGCGTCACGGTCGGCATCACCGCTTTCGCACAGAACGCCCTGGGCGACGTGGTTTTCGTTCAACTGCCTGAGCTGCAGTCCTACGACAAAGGCGCCGAAGCCGCCACCGTGGAATCGGTAAAGGCTGCCAGCGGCGTGTACATGCCACTGGACGGTGAAGTGCTGGAAGTGAACCCGGCGCTGGACAGCAGCCCTGAGCTGGTCAACGAAGATCCGCTGGGCGAAGGCTGGTTCTTCCGCTTCCAGCCAAGCGACGCCTCGGCTGTCGCCCAACTGCTGGATCAGGACGCCTACGACCGCCTGATCAAAGCCAACGCCGAAGCCTGAGGAGCACCAACATGACCCAAGTGAACCCTGCCGTTGTAAACACAAGCACCGCCAACGAATTCATCGCCCGTCACATCGGCCCGCGCGCCGGTGACGAGCAAGCGATGCTCAACAGCCTCGGTTTCGACTCCCTGGAAGCCCTGAGCGCCAGCGTGATTCCCGACAGCATCAAGGGCACCAGCGTCCTCGGCCTGGAAGACGGCTTGAGCGAAGCCGATGCCCTGGCCTTGATCAAGTCCATCGCGACTAAAAACCAGCTGTTCAAGACCTACATCGGCCAGGGCTACTACGGCACCCACACACCGTCGCCGATCCTGCGCAACCTGCTGGAAAACCCGGCCTGGTACACCGCCTACACCCCGTACCAGCCAGAAATCTCCCAGGGTCGTCTCGAAGCGCTGCTGAACTTCCAGACCCTGATCAGCGACCTCACCGGCCTGCCGATCGCCAACGCCTCCCTGCTGGACGAAGCCACCGCCGCTGCCGAAGCCATGACCTTCTGCAAACGCCTGAGCAAGAACAAGGGCAGCCACGCCTTCTTCGCCTCCGTGCATTGCCACCCGCAGACCCTCGACGTACTGCGCACCCGTGCCGAGCCTCTGGGTATCGACGTAGTGGTTGGCGACGAACTCGAACTGACTGACGTGACGCCTTTCTTCGGCGCACTGCTGCAATACCCGGCGAGCAACGGTGACGTGTTCGATTACCGCGAGCTGACCGAACGCTTCCACGCCGCGAACGCCCTCGTTGCCGTGGCCGCCGACCTGCTGGCCCTGACCGTGCTGGCCGCGCCAGGCGAATTCGGTGCCGACGTGGCCATCGGCAGTGCACAGCGCTTCGGCGTGCCACTGGGCTTCGGTGGCCCGCACGCGGCGTACTTCTCCACCAAGGACGCGTTCAAACGTGACATGCCGGGCCGTCTGGTCGGTGTTTCGGTAGACCGTTTCGGCAACCCGGCCCTGCGCCTGGCCATGCAGACCCGCGAGCAACACATCCGTCGCGAGAAAGCCACCAGCAACATCTGCACCGCGCAAGTACTGCTGGCCAACATCGCCAGCATGTACGCCGTGTACCACGGTCCGAAAGGCCTGACGCAGATCGCCAATCGTGTGCACCACCTGACCGCGATCCTGGCCAAAGGCTTGAGCGCATTGGGCCTGAACGTCGAGCAAGCGAGCTTCTTCGACACCCTGACCGTGAAGACCGGCGCACAAACCGCCGCCCTGCACGACAAGGCGCACGCCCAGCAGATCAACCTGCGCGTGGTCGATGGCGAGCGCCTGGGCCTGTCCCTGGACGAAACCACCACTCAGGCCGACGTTGAAAACCTGTGGAGCCTGCTGTCCGACGGCAAGGCCCTGCCGGACTTCGCCGCCCTCGCCGCCTCGGTCGTCAGCACCATCCCGGCCGCGCTGGTGCGTCAGTCGCCGATCCTCAGCCACCCGGTGTTCAACCGCTATCACTCGGAAACCGAGCTGATGCGCTACCTGCGCAAACTGGCGGACAAGGACCTGGCCCTGGATCGCACCATGATCCCGCTGGGTTCGTGCACCATGAAACTCAACGCCGCCAGCGAAATGATCCCGGTGACCTGGGCCGAGTTCGGCGCCCTGCACCCGTTCGCCCCAGCCGAGCAAAGCGCCGGCTACCAGCAACTGACCGACGAACTGGAAGCAATGCTTTGCGCTGCGACCGGCTACGACTCGGTGTCCTTGCAACCGAACGCCGGCTCCCAGGGTGAATACGCAGGTCTGCTGGCGATCCGTGCCTACCACCAGAGCCGTGGCGAAGACCGTCGCGACATCTGCCTGATCCCGTCGTCGGCCCACGGCACCAACCCGGCCACCGCCAACATGGCCGGCATGCGCGTGGTCGTCACCGCCTGCGATGCCCGCGGCAACGTCGACATCGAAGACCTGCGCGCCAAGGCCATCGAGCACCGCGAACACCTCGCCGCGCTGATGATCACCTACCCGTCGACCCACGGCGTGTTCGAAGAAGGCATCCGCGAAATCTGCGGCATCGTTCATGACAACGGTGGCCAGGTGTACATCGACGGCGCCAACATGAACGCCATGGTCGGCCTCTGCGCCCCGGGCAAGTTCGGCGGCGACGTTTCGCACCTGAACCTGCACAAAACCTTCTGCATCCCCCACGGCGGTGGCGGCCCGGGCGTCGGCCCGATCGGTGTGAAATCGCACCTGGCGCCATTCCTGCCGGGCCACGCACAGATGGAGCGCAAGGAAGGCGCCGTTTGCGCGGCACCGTTCGGCAGCGCGAGCATTCTGCCGATCACCTGGATGTACATTCGTATGATGGGTGGCGCGGGCCTCAAGCGTGCTTCGCAGCTGGCGATCCTCAATGCCAACTACATCTCCCGTCGCCTCGAAGAGCACTACCCAGTGCTGTACACCGGCAGCAACGGCCTGGTGGCACACGAATGCATCCTCGACCTGCGTCCACTGAAAGACAGCAGCGGCATCAGCGTCGATGACGTCGCCAAGCGCCTGATCGACTTCGGCTTCCACGCACCGACCATGTCGTTCCCGGTGGCCGGCACGCTGATGATCGAGCCGACCGAAAGCGAATCCAAGGAAGAACTGGACCGCTTCTGCGACGCCATGATCCGCATCCGCGAAGAAATCCGTGCAGTGGAAAACGGCACCCTGGACAAGGACGACAACCCGCTGAAAAACGCTCCGCACACCGCCAAGGAACTGGTGGGCGAGTGGTCGCACCCATACAGCCGTGAGCAAGCGGTGTACCCGGTTGCGTCGCTGATCGAAGGTAAGTACTGGCCGCCGGTCGGTCGCGTCGACAACGTGTTTGGCGACCGCAACCTGGTCTGCGCCTGCCCGTCGATCGAAAGCTACGCTTAAAGCAGCTACAAGCTACAAGCCTCAAGCTGCAAGAAAGAGCTGATCGGCTTTCAACTTGCGGCTTGTAGCTTGCTGCTTGCCGCTGCCTCAATAACAAGAAACCGGAGAACCACCATGTCGTTAAGCGTGTTCGACCTGTTCAAGATTGGCATCGGCCCCTCCAGCTCCCACACCGTCGGCCCGATGCGCGCCGCTGTGCGTTTCGTCGAAGGCTTGCGCCGTGAAGGGCTGCTGACGGCCACCACCTGCGTCAAGGTCGAGCTGTACGGCTCGCTCGGCGCCACCGGCAAAGGCCACGGCAGTGACAAGGCTGTGCTGCTGGGCCTGGAAGGTGAACACCCGGACACCGTGGATACAGAAACCGTCGCTGCGCGCCTGCAAGAAATTCGTGGTAACGGCCGCTTGAACCTGCTCGGCGAACACAGCATTGCGTTCAACGAGAAAGAACACCTGGCGATGATTCGCAAACCGTTGCCCTATCACCCCAACGGCATGATTTTCCGCGCCTTCGACGTAGCGGGCCTGCAGGTCCGCAGCCGCGAGTACTACTCGGTCGGCGGCGGTTTTGTGGTCGATGAGGACGCCGCCGGCGCCGATCGCATCGTCGAAGACGCCACGCCCCTGACCTTTCCGTTCAAAAGTGCCAAGGATCTTCTCGGTCATTGCGTCAAATACGGGCTGTCGATCAGCCAGGTGATGCTGACCAACGAAAGCGCCTGGCGCCCGGAAGCGGAAACCCGCGCCGGCCTGCTGAAAATATGGCAAGTGATGCAGGACTGCGTCGCCGCCGGATGCCGCAATGAAGGCATCCTGCCCGGCGGACTGAAGGTCAAACGCCGGGCCGCCGCGCTGCATCGGCAATTGTGCAAGAACCCGGAATCGTCTTTGCGCGACCCGTTGTCAGTGCTCGACTGGGTCAACCTGTACGCCCTGGCGGTCAATGAAGAAAACGCCAATGGCGGGCGCGTGGTCACCGCCCCCACCAACGGCGCGGCCGGGATCATTCCAGCGGTGCTGCATTACTACATGCGCTTTATCCCGGGCTCCAATGACGACGGCGTGGTGCGTTTTCTGCTCACTGCCGCAGCCATCGGCATTCTGTACAAGGAAAACGCCTCCATCTCCGGCGCCGAAGTCGGCTGCCAGGGCGAAGTCGGCGTCGCCTGTTCGATGGCCGCCGGTGCCCTGTGCGAAGTGCTTGGCGGCACTGTGCAACAAGTGGAGAACGCCGCGGAAATCGGCATGGAACACAACCTCGGACTAACCTGCGACCCGATTGGCGGGCTGGTGCAAGTGCCTTGCATCGAGCGCAACGCCATGGGCTCGGTCAAGGCCATCAATGCCGTGCGCATGGCTCTGCGCGGCGACGGACAACACTTCGTCTCCCTCGACAAGGTCATTCGCACCATGCGCCAGACCGGCGCCGACATGAAAAGCAAATACAAGGAAACCGCCCGTGGCGGTTTGGCGGTCAACATTATCGAGTGCTGATGCGCGCTCATCTGCACCCTTCTTCAGGAGCTGAATATGTCCACCGAACAACTGTTGAAAACCCCGTTGCACGCACTGCACATCGAACTCGGCGCGCGCATGGTGCCGTTCGCCGGCTACGACATGCCCGTCCAGTACCCGCTGGGCGTGATGAAAGAACACCAGCACACCCGTGATCAGGCCGGGCTGTTCGATGTCTCGCACATGGGCCAGATCCGCCTGACCGGCGCCAATGCCGCCAAGGCCCTGGAAACGCTGGTGCCGGTGGACATCATCGACCTGCCGGTGGGCATGCAGCGTTACGCCATGTTCACCAATGCGACGGGCGGCATCCTCGACGACCTGATGGTCGCCAACCTGGGCAACGACGAACTGTTCCTGGTGGTCAACGCCGCCTGCAAGGACCAGGACCTGGCCCACCTGCGCAAGCACATTGGCGACCAGTGCACGATCGAGCCGCTGTTTGAAGAGCGCGCTCTGCTCGCCCTGCAAGGCCCGGCTGCCGTGACCGTGCTGGCACGCCTGGCCCCTACAGTTGCAAAGATGACCTTCATGCAGTTCGCCCGCGTGAAGCTGCTGGGTGTGGACTGCTTTGCCAGCCGCTCGGGTTACACCGGTGAAGACGGTTTCGAAATCTCCGTACCCGCCGCGAACGCCGAAGCCCTGGCTCGCGCGCTGCTCGCTGAAGCCGAAGTGGCCGCCATCGGCCTTGGCGCCCGCGACTCCCTGCGCCTGGAAGCGGGTTTGTGCCTGTACGGTCATGACATGAACACCGAAACCACGCCGATTGAGGCGAGCCTGCTGTGGGCGATCTCCAAGTCGCGTCGTGCCGATGGTGCGCGGGCCGGCGGCTTCCCTGGCGCTGAAAGCGTATTCGCCCAGCAACAGGCAGGCGTGAACCGCAAACGCGTAGGTTTGTTACCACAGGAACGTACACCCGTGCGTGAAGGAGCCGAGATCGTCAACGAAGCCGGCGACATCATCGGTAGCGTCTGCAGCGGCGGTTTCGGGCCAACCTTGGGCGGGCCGCTGGCCATGGGTTATGTCGACAGCGCTTATATCGCACTGGACACACCGGTTTGGGCGATCGTTCGTGGGAAAAAGGTGCCTTTGCTTGTAAGCAAAATGCCATTTGTTCCACAACGCTACTATCGCGGCTGATTGAATGTTCCTATAAGTAACGCGGTTGCGTTAACGGTGCACTAATGTGTAACGCAACCGCCATATAACAGTGCACCGTTTGGCTATAAGCTTCGATTATGAACTTTGCTTATAACGATCGAAAACAACTGAACAAGACCAGGGAATAAGCCCCCGCTAGTGGACTGACTTTGCCATCAACCTGAGGAAATACGGGGCCTTCACAGGGCTTGTTTTTTCTCCCGTAGTTGGCGTAGAGTTTGTTCACTGTGTTTGCATGGGTCGCTTGGAATCGTGACCTGGGCAGTAGCCTACAAGTTAGCTACATCCCGTTCGACGTCTTCTTACTCTCCTGCAACCAGCCCCAGTACTCTTTCATGAGAAGGAGACTGTCATTAATTTTTTGCGTCAAAGGAAATAAGAAATGTCCCAACGTCAGAGCGGTACCGTCAAGTGGTTTAACGACGAGAAAGGTTTTGGTTTTATCACTCCTGAAAGCGGTCCGGATCTGTTCGTGCATTTCCGCGCTATCCAGGGCAACGGCTTCAAAAGCCTGAAAGAAGGCCAGAAAGTGACTTTCATCGCCGTGCAGGGCCAGAAAGGCATGCAGGCTGACGAAGTACAAGCAGAAGCCTAATCTTCTGTAACGAAAAAGCCCCTGATGCTGACATCAGGGGCTTTTTTGTGCGCGTAAATCCGTAAAATGGCTTCTTTTTTCTGCCCCGAGGCTGCCATGTCGAAACACCTTCTCAACCCCCAGGGCGACTTCCCCGCCGCTCCCCTGGGTCGTCGCCTGGCAGCGATGTTCTATGACTTCCTGTTGTGTACCGCCCTGCTGATCGTCACCAGCGGCATTTACAAGATGATCCAGATGGCCATCCTCGGCGAAGAAAAAATGCGCACACTGACCGAGGCCGGCGCGCTGGACGGCGACCCATTGCTCTCGACGGTGCTGCTGTTTGTGCTGTTCGGCTTTTTCGCCAAGTTCTGGACCTGGTCTGGCCAGACCCTGGGCATGCAGGTGTGGTGCATTCGCGTGCAGAACGCCGATGGTTCACCCATCAGCCTGTGGCAGGCGCTGTTGCGGTTTGTGGTGTCGATTGCTTCATGGCTGTGCGCAGGGCTGGGTTTTATCTGGCCACTGTTCGATAAACAGAAGCGCAGCTGGCATGACATGTACTCCAACACTCAGCTCGTACAAATTCCGAAGAAAACCAGGTAAACCGCCAGATGCAAAAACGCCCCGATCCTATCGGGGCGTTTTTTTGGCGGCCGGCGAATCAGGCGTTACCCGCCAGCTTCATCCGCGCAGCCTGAGTGAAGTCGAGCATGCGCTTCAATGGGCGAATCGCCTGCGGAATCAGCGCAGGATCGACAAAGATCTCGTTCGCCCCGTCTTTCAAGCACTTTAGCGTGCGCTCAAGCGTGTTCATGGCCATCCACGGGCAATGTGCGCAACTACGGCAGGCTGCGCCGTTACCGGCCGTTGGCGCTTCGATGAAGACCTTGTCCGGGCACAGCTGCTGCATCTTGTAGAAAATGCCGCGGTCGGTCGCAACGATCAACGTCTTGTTCGGCAGGCTCTGTGCCGCCGCGATCAACTGACTGGTGGAACCCACGGCATCGGCCAATTCAATCACCGATGTCGGCGACTCCGGGTGCACCAGAATCGCCGCATCAGGGTACAGCGCCTTCATGTCTTCAAGCTGTTTGGACTTGAACTCTTCGTGAACGATGCAGGCACCGTCCCACAGCAGCATGTCAGCACCGGTCTGGCGCTGAATGTAAGTGCCCAGGTGTTTGTCCGGCCCCCAGATGATGGTCTCGCCGTTATCCATCAGGCTTTCGACGATCTCCAGTGCGCAGCTGGACGTCACCACCCAGTCCGCCCGGGCTTTGACCGCCGCCGAGGTATTGGCATACACCACGACGGTGCGTTCCGGGTGCTGATCACAGAACGCCGAAAACTCGTCCACCGGGCAACCCAGGTCCAGCGAACACGTCGCTTCGAGGGTGGGCATCAGCACACGTTTTTCAGGGTTGAGGATTTTCGCGGTTTCACCCATGAACTTCACACCGGCGACCAACACGGTCTTGGCCGGATGTGCGTTGCCGAAGCGGGCCATCTCCAGCGAATCGGAAACGCAACCACCGGTTTCTTCGGCCAGGGCCTGAATCACCGGATCGCAATAGAAGTGGGCAACCATCACCGCGTCCTGAGCCTTGAGCTCGGCGGCAATGGCGGCACGGTAATAAGCTTCTTCCTCGGCAGTCAGCGGCTTGGGCTGCTTGGCGTCGAGGTGAGCCTGAACCAAAAGGCGTTCGGAAATCTGCGTCATGTTCGCAAGACCTGCAGGCGCATTCGCGCGAAAGTCGAGTATACACCCGGCTCCGGCCCCTTCAGGGTACCGCCGGGAAAGTGAGTATTCATCAGGCACGGACAGCGTTGAAGCTGCGCAAGGCTACAGAATATCCGACGGATGCAAAAGGTGATTCTGACCTGCGCAGCCTAGCGCATCGCTGAATTAAATCGCAGGCAGAAAAAATCCGGAAATCCTCACATACGTGGGCCCTCCAGATCTTTAAAACTGCTTGAAAATGGTGGGTCTTGTGGAATTCGGGATCACTTTGCACCTGTACTGATCGAACATCGACATGACAGTCGATGCACACATGATCGAAAAACCGGAAGATTCCTACAAAATCAATGATCTATCTCCTACAAAAATAGGAATGACACACTGTTTAGGGCTGGATAGCCTCTGTCGAGCAGAAAGAAGCTTATTTGCACTAAAACCCTGCAATGGCTTGCCCCGTTATGCCTTCATCAAGATCGATACCGAACCCAAACCGCTGTTCCTCGACTTCGATAACCCGTTGTCCTTCGACGGCATCAGCAACGCCCTGAAGAACGCGGGTCACGCAAAGTTCTCGGAAATGCGACCGTGCCCCGATGAGCTTTGGCTTGAAGAAGAGCGGGGTCGTTTCTGCTGTGAAATACGCACAACCTTTTCCACATGCGAGACGCCTGCGACATGAGCAATGAGAACATAGACTCTTGTACCAAAGCCGATCAGGAAGCCAAACACTCGTTTTTGTACTTGTTTTTGACCATATTCATCCCATTTGGCCTCGGGCATTTTGTTTCGTATCTGTTTCGCACGGTCAACGCCTTGATCTACGTGGATCTGGAACGGGAACTGCACCTGCCCGCCAGTAGCCTCGGCCTGTTGACCGGTGTGTACTTTCTGACTTTCGCCGCAGCGCAGATTCCGCTGGGGGTCATGCTCGACCGCTACGGTCCGCGTAGCGTGCAGGCACCCATGCTGCTTTTTGCTGTGTTGGGCTCGCTGATTTTCAGCTTTTCCCATACGGAACTGGGCTTGATCATTGGTCGCAGCCTGATCGGCCTAGGTGTTGCAGGCTCGCTGATGAGTGCGATCAAGGCGTGCGCGATCTGGCTACCTGCCGAACGCCTGCCGCTGAGTACAGCATGCCTGTTATCTGTGGGCGGCTTGGGCGCAATGGCGTCCACCACGCCGCTGCATGAACTGCTCAAGTGGATCTCATGGCGTGAAGCATTCTTGATTCTGGCGCTGCTGACATTGTTCGTCTGTGTAATCATTCATCGGAGCGTGCCGCGCACCTACAACCCCAAACACACCACTCTTGCCGAAATGTCCAAGGCCGTGGGAAGGCTTTACTCCTCCTGGGTATTTTGGCGACTGGCGTTGTACTCGGTGTTTGCCCATGCGATCTACATGTCGGTGCTGTCGCTATGGATGGGGCCGTGGCTACGCGATGTCGCCCAGTTGAACGAGTCCAGCATGGCCAATACCTTGCTCTGGGGCACCGTGGCGATGGTGGCAGGCTCGCTGGCCTTCGGCTCGATCACCGACTACCTGCGGCGCTTTGGTGTGCAGCCGATCATGGTGTGCGGCACCGGGGTTTCAATCTTCATCGTATTTCAATCACTGATGATCAGCGGACTACCCGTACCGCCGCTACTGATTGCTATGGGATTCAGCTTCTTCGGCACCTCCACCACCATGAACTACGCGATCGTGGCTCAGTCGGTATCCCCAGAACTGGCCGGACGGGTCAGTTCGTCGTTCAACCTGGTGGTGTTCGTGTTGGCGTTTGTCTTGCAATGGTTGATGGGAGAAATTCTGAACCTGTGGCCAGCATCCGGGCAAGGGCATCCGGTGGAGGCTTATCAGTGGTCGCTGGGGGTGATGATTGCGTTGCAGGCACCGGGGCTGATGTTGTGGCTGAGCTTTAAACCGTGGGAATTGAAAACTGCGGCGACGCGGTAAAACCAGGCAACCACTACTACCTTAGCGAAAGCCTCACCCTCCAGACCTGCCAGCACTGAATTTCAGGCAAAAAAAAACCCGGAAATCCTCACTTGCGTGGGCCTTCCGGATTTTCTAAACCGCCAAAAATGGTGGGTCGTGTGGGATTCGAACCTACGACCAATTGGTTAAAAGCCAACTGCTCTACCAACTGAGCTAACGACCCGCTGTGTGGTGGCGCGTATAATACTGATTTTTAAGGACTATTCAACACCTATTTTGAAATAAATCAAAAATAAGGGGTTGGATCACTGATTCCGGCCGCCGCAAAGCCTTCCGCACGCAGTCGGCAGCTGTCGCATTTGCCACACGCACGGCCGTTATCGTCAGCTTGATAGCAGGAAACGGTCAGCCCGTAATTGACGCCCAGCTTCACGCCAGCCTCAACGATCTGCGCCTTGCTCAGGTTCTGCAGAGGCGCCTGAATGCGGAAGCCATTGCCTTCGACACCGGCCTTGGTTGCCAGGTTGGCCATGCGCTCGAACGACTCGATGAACTCAGGACGGCAGTCCGGGTAACCGGAGTAATCCACCGCGTTGACGCCGATGAAGATGTCCCGTGCGCCGAGTACCTCTGCCCAGCCCAGGGCCAGGGACAGGAACACCGTGTTACGCGCAGGCACGTACGTCACGGGAATGCCTTCACCCAACTCTTCCGGAATATCGATGCTGGTGTCGGTCAGGGCCGAGCCGCCCATGCCGTTCAGGTTCAGACCGATTACCTTGTGCTCGACCACACCCAGATCCCGCGCCACACGCTCGGCGGCGTACAGTTCGGCGTGAGAGCGCTGACCGTAGTCGAAGCTCATGGTGTAGCAGCTGTAGCCTTCGGCACGGGCCATGGCCACGACAGTCGCCGAGTCCAGGCCACCGGACAGCAGGATGACCGCACGTTTTTCAGCAGTATTGAGTTGTTCAGTCATTTCAGCGCCCCGGCTCGTCATTCCATAGATATTTATGCAGCTGCAATTGCAAACGCACTGGCAGGTTGTCCGCCACCACCCAGTCCGCCAGATCCCGAGCATTGAGATCATGGTGACTTGGTGAAAACAGGACTTCACCGGCACGCTGATCCAGACCGTACTGGATCAGCTTGGAAACGGACCAGTCATAGTCCTCTCGCGAACAGATGACAAACTTCACCTGATCATTAGGCGTGAGCAGCTCGATGTTTTCGTAGCGATTGCGGTGCGCTTCCTTCGAACCCGGGGTTTTCAGGTCGACAACGCGACTGACCCGGGAATCTACTGCCGAGATATCGATGGAGCCACTGGTTTCCAGTGACACTTCGTAACCGGCGTCACACAAGCGCTTGAGCAAGGGAATGGCGTTGGGCTGAGCCAGGGGCTCGCCGCCCGTGACGCAGACGTATCGCGGGCGAAAACCGGCAACTTGCTCGAGGATGTCATCGAGCGTGCGGATGGTTCCGCCTGTGAACGCATAGGCGCTGTCGCAGTATTGGCAACGCAGAGGGCAACCGGTCAGGCGCACAAAAACAGTGGGCAGGCCAGCAGTCCGCGTTTCTCCCTGCAACGAGTAGAAAACTTCGGTGATTCTCAATGTGTCTTGCATAGTCGCCACGGGCGTAACAGCTAAACAGGCTGTCCGCCTCCGTCAGGCACTTGAAGGAACCCCGGCAAAGCGCAGGCCCCTAAAAGCGTGTTTCATAAAAAGGGCGTGAATTCTAACGAAAAAACCCGCGACAAGCGCGGGTTTCTTTGAAACGGATCAAGCAGGCTTACATTTTTTGCAGATCGCGCTGGGCCAGCTGAGCGGCGGAAGTGCCCGGATATTGGGACACCACCTGCTGCAGAATGCCTTTGACCCGGTCGGTATGACCCAGGCGACGCTCTACGTCAGCGAGCTTGTACAGCGAGTCCGGCACTTTCGCGTGCTTGGGATACAGCTGCGAAACCTTGGCAAATGCCTGACCTGCGCCTTGCAGATCGCCTTTGGCCAGGTTCACTTCGCCCAACCAGTACTGGGCGTTGCCCGCATACTGGCTGTTCGGGTACTTGCGCAGGAAAGCGGAAAAAGCCTGACTGGCCTTGTCGAAGTCCTTGGCCTTGATCAGGTCGAAGGCAGCATCGTAATAGAGCTTTTCCTTCGCCGGATCCGCCGGTTCGCTACCCGCGGCAGGTGCTTGAGCAGCGGCTGCGCCAGCTGCCGCACCTGCTGCTGCACCAGCGGCATTCATATCACCACCGGTGGAAGAATTTTCAGGAGTCGCGGCTGGTGCAACGCCGGTTCCTATGCGCCGATCAAGATCCTGGTATCGCTCCAGGTTTTCCTGCTTCATGCGCGCTACATCATTTTGCAGAACTTCGATCGCACCTTGCTGGCGCTCGATCTGTTGCTGCATTGATTGCAGTTGGTTGAACAGCTCGCCCTGTGCCGAGACAGGGGCCGAAACCCCTCCCCCGGCATAGGCGCCGTTCGTACCGTAACCTGCAGGCGGATAACTACTCCCGCTATTGTTATAGCCGGAGTCATTATCGACCACAGGAACCGCAGCCCACACCGCAAGCGGCGCGAGGCTGAGAGCCAAGACAGTTACAGCACGACGGCACGTTCGCATGACGAATTACTTACGCAGTTCGACGCGACGGTTTTGAGCCCAGGACTGCTCGTCGTTGCCGGTAGCAACTGGACGCTCTTCGCCGTAGGAAACCAGTTCCAGCTGAGCTGGGGAAACACCTTGCAGTACCAGGTAGCGCTGAACGGCTTTCGCACGACGCTCGCCCAGTGCCATGTTGTACTCACGAGTACCACGTTCGTCGGTGTTGCCTTCCAGAACAACGCGAGCGCCGTTTGCTTTCAGGTCTTTGGCGTGAACGTCCAGAGCGCGCATGGCTTCTGGCTTCAGGTCCGAACTGTCGTATTCGAAGTAGAAAGTGGTGATAGCGCGCAGTGCAGCTTCTTCGCTCAGGGAGCCGTCAACTGCACCAGTGTTTGCGCCGTAACCAGCGTTTGGATCTACCGCGCCTTCACCGGCATTGTCGCCGCCTTTGGACGAGCAACCTACAGCTACAGCCATGGCCAGTGCCAGCGCAGCAAATTTACCAAACTTCAGCATTTCCATCGTGAAACTCCTAATGAACCCCAGTGTGTTAAGTACAACGTATAGCGCCGCGTCAGTTCAGGTAAGGGGACCAGGAAGGTTCTCTGACTTCGCCTTGTGCGGTAGGAAGCGGGAGCCTTACGCGTCCATTGATGGACACGAGCATCAAGACTCCCCGGCCCTGCTGGCGGGTGGCGTAGATTACCATGGTGCCGTTGGGCGCGACAGTAGGCGACTCGTCCAGAGTGCTATCAGTGAGGATTTTTACGCTACCGCGCTGCAAATCCTGGGCCGCCACCTTGAAATTGGTGAAGCCATCCTGACGGTGAATCATGACAAGCGTCTTTTCATCAGCCGACAATTTAGGGTTGGCGTTGTAGTTACCGACGAAAGTCACGCGTTCGGCACCGCCACCACCGGCACTGGTCTTGTAGATCTGCGGCTTGCCGCCACGGTCGGACGTGAAGTAGATGGTCGAGCCATCCTTGCCCCAGAACGGTTCGGTATTGATGCCGGGACCGTTGGTAACGCGGCTGATCTGACGCGAGCCCAGGTTCATCACATAGATGTCCGGGTTGCCGTCTTTCGACAGGACGAACGCCAGGCGATTGCCATCCGGCGACCAGGCTGGCGCGCCGTTCAGGCCTTCGAAGTTAGTGATCTGCTCACGGCGACCGGTGTCGATGTTCTGCATGAAGATGCGTGGACGCTTCTGCTCGAAGGAGACATAAGCGATGCGCTTGCCATCCGGTGCGAAACGCGGCGACAGGATCGGCTCGCGCGACTGCAGCAGGGTCACGGCGCGAGCACCGTCGTAGTCCGAACGTTGCAGGGTATAGCGAGTATTGTTCTCGGAGAAACGCTCGGCCGTTACGTACAGCAGGCGAGTCGAGAAGGCACCCTTGATACCCGTGAGTTTTTCGAACGACTGGTCGGAGATGTAGTGCGCCATGTCGCGCAACTGATCAACGCCGCCCGACACGCTGCCGGTCAGCACTTGCTGCTCGGTGGCCACGTTGAACAGTGCGTATTGCACCTGCAGGCGACCGCCCGCCGGCACAATGCTGCCGACCATGACGTACTGGGCACCCAGCGCCTTGAAGTCACGGAAGATGATTTCGCTGGCCTGGCTCGGCTGGCTGATCATGTTCTGCTTTGGAAGCGGCGAGTAGTAACCCGAGTTGCGCAGGTCGTTACCGATGATTTCCGCCATATCGTCCGGCAGCACGCTACCGCCCTGGAAGCCGAACGGTACTACGGCGATCGGGGTCGCCCGATCGCTGCCACTGGTAACCAGAA
Organism: Pseudomonas sp. GL-RE-26; assembly: GCF_019956275.1. Taxonomy (NCBI): domain Bacteria; kingdom Pseudomonadati; phylum Pseudomonadota; class Gammaproteobacteria; order Pseudomonadales; family Pseudomonadaceae; genus Pseudomonas; species Pseudomonas sp. GL-RE-26. Next base: position 28,694 of record NZ_JAHBDI010000014.1, on the reverse strand, counting down.
TGTTTTTCTCATCTGCCATCGCCATCCCTGCCATGCAGCAGATAACGACCAGCATTCCTCGAAGAAGGTTTCTCACAAGGCTAGATCCTCAGGTGTGAATGTCATCTTGAATGAACGATACGGAGCGAAATCACTCGGCTTCATTCCCTGCATTTCTGTCAAACGTCCAATATTCTTCACCGCTGCAACAGCCGAGGCGTCAAACGGACCGTCGCCACTGGACTTGGACACGCTGACCGAAGTCACCGTACCGTCCGGCAACATGCCGATTTGCAACACGACCGTCATGCCTTTGCGCGCCGAAGGTGGACGAGCCCAACCTTCCGCTGCACGCGCACGAATCAGGTCATCGAAACTGCCGGCGACTTCGTCGCCCTGCTCATCGGCCAAGGCCTGCTGACGCTGCGGCGTGTCGGAAAGCAAATCTGCCAGGGCCTGGGCCTTTTTGTCTTCGGCGGATTTACGTGCCGCGTCCTGCGATTTCTTCTTCGCAGCATCGGCGGCAGCTTTCTTCTTCGCTTCATCGGCGACTTTCTTCTTCGCCTCTTCAGCTTCAGCTTTCTTCTTGGCGTCTTCCGCGGCTTTCTTCTTCGCGTCTTCGACGATCTTTTTCTTGGCTTCTTCAGCGGCCGCTTTCTTGGCCTCTTCTTCCGCAGCTTTCTTGGCTTCTTCTTCAGCTTTCTTCTTGGCTATATCAGCCAATTGTTTCTCTTCTGCCTTCTTGGCTTCCGCGGTTTTCTTCGCATCGTCGGCTTTCTTGGCTTCATCAGCCTTTTTCGCCTCGTCCGCTTTCTTCGCCTCGTCGGCCTTCTTGGCTTCTTCGGCCTTTTGAGCCGCCTCTTCTTTCTTTTGTTCCGCAGCCTTCACCGCTTCCTGCTCGACCTTTTTCTGTTCCATCTGCTCGACTTCGGTCTGACGCGCAGCAGATTTCTGCGCTTCACCGGCAATCTTCTGATTGGTCTGGGTGGTCGCCCGACTTTTCGATTTCAGCTGGTACAAGGTCGCCTGGACAATCGGCTTGGCCGGCGGCAGTTCCGGGGTAAAGGCAAAACTGACGAACAGCATGCCGAACACCAGCACGTGCAAGCCAATCGCCCAGACACTAGGCCAGAAGTAGCTTTCCGAGGCGGACGGCTCTCGCTGTTGCTGCATCAGGGCGCCTCGGTAATCAAGCCAACATTACCGACCCCGGCTTTCTGCAACCCGCCCATGGCCCCCATGACGGAACCGTAATCGACACTCTTGTCGCCGCGAATGAAGACCTGGGTACGCTTGCCGCCTTCGTTGCCGACGCGAATGATCTTGGTCACCGCGTCAGTCATCTGCGGCAGGGTCATGGCCCGATCCTGCTGCTTTTCGGTGTCGACTTCGCTGCCAAGGTTCCAGTAGTAGGTCTTGTCGGATTTGATGGAAATGGTCAGGACCTGTGTGTTGTTGTCCTGCGGCAAGGCTTCGCTGGAAACCTTGGGCAGATCAACTTTCACGCCCTGATTGAGCATCGGCGCGGTCACCATGAAGATCACCAGCAGCACCAACATCACGTCGATGTAAGGCACCACGTTCATCTCGGCGACCGGCTTGCGCTTTTTGCGAGCTCGAGCGATTAAAGCCATTGGAAATTACCTGCTTATTCTTCGCTGGTGTGCACTTTGCGGTGCAGGATCGCCTGGAACTCGTCGGCGAAGGTGTAGTAGCGGCCCAGCAGGGTTTCGCTGCGAGCAGCAAAACGGTTGTAAGCGATTACGGCAGGGATCGCGGCAAACAGACCGATGGCCGTGGCGATCAGTGCTTCGGCGATACCCGGGGCCACAGTGGCCAGGGTCGCTTGCTGGGCGGTCGCCAAGCCACGGAAGGAGTTCATGATGCCCCAGACCGTACCGAACAGACCGATGTACGGGCTGACGGAACCAACGGTGGCCAGGAAGGGCAGGCTCTGCTCGAGCTTTTCTTCTTCGCGGGAAATGGCGACGCGCATGGCACGGGCCACGCCTTCCATGACCGCTTCCGGGTCAACGCCTGGCTGCTGGCGCAGACGGGAGAATTCCTTGAAGCCGGCACGGAAGATTTGCTCGACGCCCGAATCAGGGTCCGGATTGCTGCCGGCCTGACGGTACAGTTTGGACAGGTCGATACCCGACCAGAAGCGCTCTTCGAAGCTCTCCAGGGCACGTCGACCGGCGCGCAGCAGGTTGCTGCGCTGAAAGATCATGATCCACGAGGTCACCGATGCGGCTACCAGGATCAGCATTACCAGTTGCACCACGATACTGGCATTGCTGACCAGGCTCCACATGGAGGAATGGTCGACGACGTTAGCTTCCACGCTTTATCTCCTGCTTTGAGTGTGTACCCGCGCCGCTCACGTCGGCAAAGGCCGCTCGTAGAGCTTCGGGAATGGCCCGGGGTTTCAAACTTTCAGTGCGCACACAGGCCACCAGAAACTGCCCTTCGCAGAGCAGCACATTATCCGTTGCCCGCCTGACCTGCTGCTTGAAGCGCAGGCTGGCACGGTTCAATTCGATTACTTCAGCGCTTACCAGCAGTTCGTCATCCAGTCGCGCCGGCGCGTGGTAGCGCGCTTCGCTGGAATGCACGACGAACAACAGGTCCTCGCCGGCAAGCGTGGATTGGGCAAAGCCCAGATCTCGTAGCCGCTCGGTTCGAGCCCGTTCCATAAACTTGAGGTAATTAACGTAATACACGATGCCCCCCGCATCGGTGTCCTCGTAATAAACGCGACAGCGATGTGCGAAAGGCTCAAGCCCGTTTTGCGCGCGCATACTCTAGTGCTTACTCCTCAGGTTGCCAATCCGGCATGGCAACTGTTTTTCATTGTTCTGCGGCTTTCACGTGAAAGTACGGTCCTGGGACCCTACATTGCCCGAAAAAATCAGCACGCAATGTTAATTAATCGTCAGCGGCATCGAGAAACTCGTCTACCACGGGCATTTCGCCCAATCGTGACGGAATGTTTAAACCGAAATGCAGGTAGGCATGCCGCGTCACCACCCGCCCCCGTGGCGTGCGCATGATGTAGCCCTGCTGGATCAGGTAAGGCTCCAGCACGTCTTCAATGGTGTGACGCTCTTCGCTGATGGCGGCGGCCAAGCTGTCGACCCCGACTGGCCCACCGTCGAACTTTTCGATCATGGTCAACAACAGACGCCGGTCCTGGTGGTCGAAGCCCCGCTCGTCGACGTCCAGCAGGTTCAGCGCCAGGTCGGCAATCGGCTTCGTGATGTGGCCCTTGGCGCGAACTTCGGCGAAGTCGCGCACCCGGCGCAGCAAACGGTTGGCGATTCGTGGGGTGCCACGGGCACGTCGGGCGATTTCGAAAGCACCTTCCGGGTCCAGCGGCAAACCGAGGATGCTCGCCGAACGACTGACAATCGTCGACAGGTCGGCGGTATTGTAGAACTCAAGACGCTGGACGATACCGAAACGGTCACGCAACGGGTTGGTCAGCATCCCCGCCCGCGTCGTTGCGCCGACCAGGGTGAACGGCGGCAGATCCAGCTTGATCGAACGCGCGGCCGGCCCCTCACCGATCATGATGTCGAGCTGGAAATCCTCCATGGCCGGGTACAGCACCTCTTCGACGATGGGCGACAGGCGATGGATTTCGTCGATAAACAGCACATCGTGGGGCTCAAGGTTGGTCAACAGCGCCGCCAGGTCACCGGGGCGCTCCAGCACCGGCCCCGAGGTGCTCTTGATCGACACGCCCATTTCCTGGGCGATGATGTTGGCAAGGGTGGTCTTGCCCAGGCCGGGCGGCCCGAAGATCAACGTGTGATCCAGGGATTCGTTACGACCGCGAGCGGCCTGAATGAACAACTCCATCTGCTCGCGAACGGTCGGCTGGCCAATGTATTCGGCCAGGCTGACCGGGCGAATGGCGCGGTCCTGGACTTCTTCGCGCTCACGCGGGCTGTGCGTGGCAGCGATCAGACGATCAGCTTCAATCACTTAGATCATTCCCTTCAAGGCGCGGCGGATCATGTCTTCACTGCTCAAATCTTTCTCCTTGATCGCAGACACCGCCTTGCTCGCTTCCTGTGGCTTGTAGCCCAGGGAAATCAAGGCGCTGACCGCGTCAGTCTCGGCAGTGTTCACCGGAGCCGGCCCATTCGGCTGGTTCGGCACCAGGGCGAACATGGCCGGTACGGTTTCCCAGGCCTTGAAGCGATCCTTGAGCTCCACCAGCAAGCGCTCGGCGGTTTTCTTGCCGACGCCCGGGACCTTGGTCAACGCCGAAGTGTCCTGGGACTGTACGCAACGAACCAGTTCATCGACTTCCAGGCTCGACATCAAGGCCAGGGCCAGTTTCGGTCCGACGCCGTTGAGGCGGATCAATTCGCGAAAAAAATCGCGCTCACGCTTGCCGACAAAACCATAGAGTAACTGTGCGTCTTCGCGCACGACCAAATGGGTATGCAAGGTTAGCGGCTCACCGACCGACGGCAAGCGGTACAGGGTCGTCATGGGCACTTCAAGTTCATAGCCCAGGCCATTTACATCCAGAATCAGATGGGGAGGCTGCTTCTCAGCCAGGGTGCCGCGCAAACGTCCAATCACGTTACAAATCCTTGAGCGTTGGCCAGCTCTTGGCCAGCGACTGATAGAGCGAGGGATTACCGCCGACAACCCAGGCGGAACGCCCTCACTCCATGAAAATGATTGCTGATGCTATCAGAGACGCAGACGCCCGCCACGACTGCGTGCAGCACCCAGACCGTGGGGCAGCAGACTGGAGCGGGTATGAGCATGGCAGATCGCAATCGCCAGGGCGTCCGACGCATCGATCTGGGGTTTGCTGGTCAATTTCAGCATGTGCATGACCATCATCTGCACTTGCTCTTTATTAGCCGCACCGGTGCCAACCACCGCTTGCTTGACCTGGGTCGCGGAGTATTCGGCAATTTCCAGGTTTTCTTCCGCGCCCGCCACAATGGCGGCGCCACGGGCCTGCCCCAGTTTCAGGGCGGAATCGGCGTTACGGGCCATGAACACCTTTTCGATCCCCATGGTCACCGGATGGTAAGTCTGAATGATCTCCCGCACCCCGCGGTAGACAATCTGCAGACGTTCATGCAGCTCGCCGGCACCGGTGCGGATACAACCGGAAGCGACGTACTCACAGCCACGGCCGGTATCACGAACCACACCGTAACCGGTGATGCGCGAACCGGGGTCGATACCAAGAATTAAAGTCATAACGCCTGCGGGTTAAGTAAAAGCACGAAATTCAATACAACGAATAACAAATGTGGGAGCGAGCCTGCTCGCGAAAGCGGCTTCATATTCAGCAACGATGCTGCCTGAAATTCCGCATTCGCGAGCAGGCTCGCTCCCACAATGAGTCCTGGTCGCCCTTAACCGAGCTGTGCCGCCACCGACTCCGGAATCTCCGCATTGGAATAGACGTTTTGCACGTCATCCAGGTCTTCGAGCATGTCGATCAGCTTGAGGACTTTCTCGGCGCCTTCCAGATCGAGCTCGGCGCTGGTGGTCGGCAGCATGACGATTTCCGCGTCGTCACCTTTGAAACCCGCCGCTTCCAGTGCGTTACGCACGGAATAGAACCCGGCAAACGAGGTGAAAACGTCGATCGAACCGTCTTCGTTGGTCACCACGTCATCGGCGTCGGCTTCCATGGCGGCTTCCATCAGTGCGTCTTCGTCAACGCCAGCAGCGAAGGAGATCTGCCCCTTGCGTTCGAAAAGATAGGCCACCGAACCGTCAGTCCCGAGGTTGCCGCCACATTTGCTGAACGCGTGGCGAACAGCGGCGGCGGTGCGATTACGGTTGTCGGTCATGCACTCGACCATCACTGCGACGCCACCCGGGCCGTAGCCTTCGTAGGTCAGCTCGACCATGTCGTCGGTATCGGCGGCACCGGCACCACGGGCGACTGCCCGATCGATGATGTCGCGACTCATGTTCGCGCCAAGGGCCTTGTCCAACGCCAGGCGCAGACGCGGGTTGGAACCTGGATCACCGCCGCCCTGGCGGGCCGCGACAGTCAGCTCACGAATCCACTTGGTGAAAATCTTGCCTTTTTTGGCATCCTGACGTTCTTTGCGGTGCTTGATGTTCGCCCACTTGGAATGACCTGCCATAACTCGCTCCGAATTCTCTTTGAAACATTGCCCGCTGCGCTGTATTGCGCCAGCCGGCAAACAAAAATCTTGAACAGCTCTATCTATAAAGAAAGGGCGCATCCGCAGATGCGCCCTTCAGGTCAGCCTTACTCGGCCTTAGGCGTTTCGCGCAGACGAATGTGCAGTTCGCGCAATGCCTTGGCATCTACCTGGCCCGGAGCCTGAGTCATGACATCTGCCGCGCTCTGGGTTTTCGGGAAGGCGATCACTTCACGGATCGACTGGGCGCCGGTCATCAGCATCACCAGACGGTCCAGGCCGAAGGCCAGGCCACCGTGCGGCGGCGCGCCGTATTTCAGGGCGTCGAGCAGGAAGCCGAATTTCTCTTCCTGTTCCGCTTCGTTGATGCCCAACAGGCGGAAGACCGCTTGTTGCATCTCTTTGCGGTGGATACGAATCGAACCGCCACCCAGCTCGGTGCCGTTCAACACCATGTCGTAGGCACGGGAAAGAGCGCCCGCCGGGTTGACTTCCAACTCCGCCGGGGAGCACTTCGGCGCGGTGAACGGGTGGTGCAAGGCGCTGAAGCTGCCGTCGTCGTTCTCTTCGAACATAGGGAAGTCAACGACCCACATCGGAGCCCATTCGCAGGTCAGCAGGCTCAGGTCGTGACCGAGCTTGATGCGCAATGCGCCCAACGCTTCGCTGACGATCTTGGCCTTGTCGGCACCGAAGAACACGATGTCGCCGTCAACTGCACCAACACGATCCAGGATCACGTTGAGGTTGGCTTCAGGGATGTTCTTCACGATCGGAGATTGCAGGCCGTCAACGCCATTCGCGCGCTCGTTGACCTTGATGTACGCCAGGCCCTTGGCGCCGTAGATGCCGACAAACTTGGTGTAGTCGTCGATCTGCTTGCGCGGCATGCTCGCGCCGCCAGGCACGCGCAGTGCGGCGATGCGGCATTTAGGGTCATTGGCCGGGCCGCTGAACACCTTGAAGTCGACTTCCTTGAGCTGATCGGCAACGTCCACCAGTTCCAGCGGGTTACGCAGGTCTGGCTTGTCGGAACCGTAGCGGCGCATGGCTTCTTCGAAGGTCATGTGCGGGAACTCGCCGAACTCCAGGCCCAGCACTTCCTTGAACAGGTTGCGGATCATTTGCTCGGTCAGGCCCATGATCTCTTTTTCATCGAGGAAGCTGGTCTCGATGTCGATCTGGGTGAATTCCGGCTGGCGGTCAGCGCGCAGGTCTTCGTCGCGGAAGCACTTGGCGATCTGGTAGTAACGGTCGAAACCGGCCACCATCAGCAGTTGCTTGAATAGCTGCGGCGATTGCGGCAAGGCGAAGAACGAACCGGCATGGGTACGGCTCGGCACCAGGTAGTCGCGCGCGCCTTCCGGGGTGGCACGGGTCAGGATCGGCGTCTCGACGTCGAGGAAGCCGTTCTCGTCCAGGAAGCGGCGGATGCTGGTGGTCATGCGCGAACGCAGACGTAGCTTCTCGGCCATTTCCGGGCGACGCAGGTCGAGGAAGCGATAGCGCAGGCGGGTTTCTTCGCCGACGTCGGAGAACTCGTTCAACGGGAACGGCGGGGTTTCCGACTCGTTCAGCACTTCCAGTTCGTAGCCCAGGACTTCGATCATCCCCGACGCCATGTTGGCGTTGGTCGCACCGGCCGGACGCAGGCGAACCTTGCCGGTGATCTTCACGACGTACTCGCTGCGCACGCGATCGGCAGCGGCGAAGGTTTCAGCGCGGTCCGGATCGAACACGACCTGGGCCAGACCATCACGATCACGGATATCGAGGAAAATCACCCCACCGTGGTCACGGCGACGGTGGACCCATCCGCAAAGGGTAATTTCCTGGCCGTCCAGGCTTTCGTTCAGTTGGCCGCAATAATGGCTGCGCATCATGGTCGTGGTTTCACTTCTCGTAATTCGAAATTCGGTTGGAGGCCTTGGGCACATCCGCTACAGGATGATGCAAGAACCCACGCGTGTCGTTCAACTCAGGTCACAACTCAGGGGCCGGGCCTTAGTCAGCTTTGTCGCCGCCGGCCAGGTTCTTCTTGGAACCGGTCTTGAAATCGGTTTCGTACCAACCCGTGCCGCTGAGGCGGAAGCCCGGCATGGACAGCAACTTTTTAAGCTCTGGCGCCTGACAGGCAGGGCAGTCGACCAGCGGTGCATCGCTGATCTTTTGAATGGCTTCCAACTGATGACCACAGGAAGCACATTGATAATCGTACATCGGCATGGAGGTTGTCTCGGCGATCAGATTGCTACCGCACACGCAGGGTTTTGCGGCAAAGAGCGGGATTATATCCATTAAATGCGGCCTGTGCAGCCGTAAGACTGCACAGACCGACACTCTGCTGCTTTCGCCGTCCAGACTAGGCCGTGGCGATGCAACCCCCTTTCTTGAGACTGTGCACGACACAGACAACCCGCACCAATCCACTGAAGTTCCTTACCCCGCCGTGACGCAAGTGAACTTCGCGATCCACATGAGACAGCAGGTTATTGACCGAGCAACCATTGACCCGGGCCATCTCCCCCAAAATATCCCAATAAACCTGCTCAAGCCGCAAACAGGTGGCGAAGCCATTCAATCGTACGGAGCGGGACAAGGGCTGGGCCAGCCCCATATCGAACTCGCGAACAAACGGATCAACCCTTACATCCTTGTGCGAACCGCATCGCCCCTCTTCTTGCCTTTCATAAACCATAACGCTGACACTCCTTTGCCATCCTGGTTTCTTTAAGCGCAACTGTCTGTCGACTTATAAAAACGCAGGTGCAAAGGTATTTTCCAGCCGACTTTATGACCCTCGACGTAGGATAAGCCAACAACTTTTGGCAGACCCTGGAGAACGTCCTACTCCGGACATTTTCCCACGCAGCAAAGCGATGCCCCCTTCAGAAGCACCGTATGGAATTGTGTAGGAAAGAAGAGCGCGAAGCATCCATGCCGTTTTTTCATGCACCTGCATACGCCGGGTCAGCAAATCGGCCATAGATAGGTACCGCAGTCCCGTAACTTGGGGCAACCTGCGGCAATTTGCCCCCAAAAGAGCCGCCGGACGCCCTGATTTGAGTAGCCTGCGGCTTTGCTGTTAAATAGACAGCGTGTCGCCAGTGCCTATTTTTTCCGGGCACGGCGCATAGGCTGATACCGGGTACGTGTCCAACGCCTCTTTATTATCTTGAAGCGAACCGTGCGCCATCAGCTCTTCCTTGTGAGCTGTCTTAACGTGAGTTAATCAAAATGTTGAAAATCGTCCATCTGTTGATAGGCGCAGCGGCCTTGCTGCTGTCCTTCATCCCTAGCCTGCAATCCGAAGCCCTACCTTACCTGCAACAACCTGACGCACTGTACCTGGCCTTTTTCGGCCTGCTCAATCTCACACTTGCGCCTGTCATCCCTTACTGGAACAAAGGCCCGCGCCACCAACTGCAAAACCTGGTCAGCGCCCTGCTGGTGCTGAGCGTGGTCCTGCAAACCCTGACGCTGATCGCACCGATGCCCGTCATCGCCGGTCAACCCGCCGTACTGTTCAGCCTGGTCGCAGCCCTGATCGCCGTTGCCCTGCACCTGGGCATCAGCTTCTACAAGTCGTCACCAGCTGCCGCCTCGCCAAGCTACGACATGAGCAACCGCGATACCGGTACCGTCAAGTGGTTCAATACGTCCAAAGGCTTCGGCTTCATCTCCCGCGATTCCGGCGACGATATCTTCGTCCACTTCCGGGCCATTCGCGGTGAAGGCCACCGCGTCCTGGTCGAAGGCCAGCGCGTGGAGTTCTCCGTCATGAATCGTGACAAGGGCCTGCAAGCCGAAGATGTGATCGCCGCACTGCCGCGCCGCTGATTCAAGGCCAAAAAAAACCGCGCACAGCCCAGCTGTCCGCGGTTTTTTCATGCCTGCAACGTGCTTAATAGTGCGGCGGCGGCGCTTCTTCTTCGAATGACTCGAACTGCCCGACCATTTCCTCCTGCCGCTTGAGCAGCGCGGCCATTTGCAACTGCAGACGCTCGACCACCCGCTGCTGCGCCACCAGCACATCGTTCAATGCCTGAATGGTGTCATCCTGAAACGCCAGACGGCTTTCAAGCTCGGTAACGCGTTCTTCCAGGCTCATGATTCAGCCCTCCAGAAACGTAAAATCATCGGCCAAAATCAAGCGCAAACGTTCGCGAATCGCGGCGATCTGCTCCGAACTGTAGGGTTTTGCAGGATGCTTACCCCAAACCGGCGCAGGCCAGGCAGCATCTTCACGCTTGCGCACAATCACATGCATGTGCAACTGACTGACGACATTGCCCAGCGCCGCCACATTCAACTTGTCCGCATCGAACGCGTCCTTGAGCACTTGCGACAGCGCAGTTGTTTCCTGCCAAAGCTGTTGCTGTTCTGCGACATCCAACTGAAATATCTCGCTGATAGCCTCGCGACGAGGTACCAGGATGAACCAGGGATAGTTCGAATCGTTGGACAGCAGCAACCGGCAGAGCGGAAAGTCCCCGATCGGTAACGTGTCTTGTTGAAGTCGTGGATCTAAAGCGAACACTGCGCGTACTCCCGCCGGGTCATCATTTTTCAGCTTAGCGCCCATCCTGACGGAACAGCGCACCAAGCGACCGGACGGCAGCATACCTGCGAACGGCGCACGCTTCACGGCGAACCTTGCATCGAGGCCACGAGCGCCAGCGAAAAGATGACAGCCGCCCCCGGATGGGACGATTTTCGCTGCCGCGCACCATTACAGAACCGAATAGCAGGCAAAAAACGCCGAAATGACTGACCAGCAAGAAAGAGCTCGCTTCAGGCAAGCGGCCGACAGAGATGAATTCAATACAAGGCTAAAATTTTTTTGCACCAAAACCGCACAGTGGGTCTACGCTGAACGCTTCGACATCCGCCATTTACTCAGTGGTGGGGTGAACCGGTAACATTTCTGATTGCCAGGCTGTCGATGAAAGGGGCGCAACATGATGCCAGGCAAGGCGTCAAGCCAAAACTAAAAGCGCTTGAACCCCCGGTTTTATGAGGTATTTACAGCACTTGGCAGTCAACTGGAAAAAAAGCGTAACAAAACACGAATTTGTGCACGCTTGTTGCATTCATACCCAACATCGCCCGATGTGGCACCCGCTGGAAGCGGAGACACTCAGGCAAAAAAAATAGTGGCAAGGTAGCCCGATGGAGATTCAAACGTTTCACCAGGACTCTTTTTACCGACGGCAAGGCGCAGAAAACAGCATTAAAGTTGTCCGCCCGGTTGCGTCGGAGCTGGAAATTTGCGACATCTACCACGCTATTTGCGACAGGGTCGTAAAGAAGGCGAAAGGTTAGATACGCAAGTATCGCCAACATTGTCGGCGTGATATAAGTTTGCGCCGACACAAAAAGAAAGAGCCGCCCAGATAATAAAACAGGTGGGACGGCAGTACTCTTCTAAAACCAAAGGAGCAAATCACGATGCGCGTGATGAAGTGGAGCATGATCGCACTGGCAGTTGCAGCAGCAGCCAGTACTCAGTTGGCAGTAGCCGCACCTTTCGTAAGCGACCAGGCCGAAGCCAAAGGTTTCGTTGAAGACAGCAAACTCGACTTGCTGGTTCGCAACTACTACTACAACCGTAACAAGAAAGACGGCGCAGTCGATGACAAAGACTGGACCCAGGGCATTCAGGGCATGTACAGCTCGGGCTACACCCAAGGTCTGATCGGTGTTGGCGTTGAAGCTTGGGGCCAACTGGCCATTAAGCTGGACGGTTCCGACAAATATGCAGGTTCCGGCAACATGTCCGTGGACTCTGATGGCGAAGTTAACAACAGCCAGGGCAAAGCCGGCGCTGCCGCCAAGTTCCGCATCTCCAAGACCGAGCTGAAAATCGGCGACATGCAGCCAAGCACTTCTCCGGTGTTCGCTGTTGGCGGCTCCCGCATCCTTCACCAAACTGCCAGCGGTATCCAACTGCAGAGCAGCGAAGTCAAAGACCTCGACCTCGAAGCCGGTCACTTCTACTCGGCAACCAGCCAGGACCGCAACGCTCGTGACGGCGAACTGTTCGCTACTTACGCTGGCGTGACAGCCAACTCCATCGACTACTTCGGTGGCAAGTACGGCATTACCCCGGACCTGAGCGTATCGCTTTACGGTGCCAAGCTCGAAGACGTCTGGAACCAGTACTACGCCAACGCGAACTACACCCTCGCACTGGGCGGCGACAACTCGATCAACTTCGACGGTAACATCTACAACACCAAGGATACCGGTAACGCTAAAGCAGGCGACATCGGCAACACCGCCTACTCGCTGGCCGCTGCTTACTCGTTCCTGAAAGCGCACACCCTGACCTTGGCCTTCCAGAAGGTCAACGGCGATACCCCGTTCGACTACATCGGTGTGGGTGACAACAACCGTGGTGGCGACTCGATTTTCCTCGCCAACTCCATTCAGTACTCTGACTTCAACGCCCCGGGCGAGAAGTCGGTACAAGCCCGTTACGACCTGAAAATGGCCGAGTACGGCGTACCTGGCCTGAGCTTCATGGTCCGCTACGTGAATGGTTGGAACATCGACGGTACCAACACTCCATCGAACAGCACCTACACCGGTCTGTACGGTGCAGACGGCAAACACCACGAAACCAACGTGGAAGCCAAGTACGTCGTTCAATCCGGCCCAGCCAAGGATCTGTCCTTCCGCATCCGCCAAGCATGGCACACCGCCAATGCTGACGAAGGCGAAGGCGATATCTCTGAGTTCCGCCTGATCACCGACTACCCGCTCAACATTCTGTAATCACAGAAAGTTAGTTTGCGGTAATCAAAAAAAGGCCCATCTTCGGATGGGCCTTTTTCGTTGTCTGCTGTACAACATTTAACCAAACAGACTCTGCAGTACATGCCTGACCAAGAAGTCAGGCACTAACCGCACACCCCATTACTGCACCGCCGACTCCCGAACCACACGAATAACCCTCTGCGGAAATGGAATATCGATGCCCGCCTCTCTCAGACGATCACGGGACAGTTCGTTGAACATGAACATCACGTCCCAGTAATCGGCAGTCTTTACCCAGACACGAAGCGAAAGTGTGATCGAACTGTCACCCAGGGTAGAAACAACCGCCTGTGGTGCCGGATCTGCCAATACTCGCGGGTCCTTGGCCAATTCCAGTAAAACTTCACGGGCTTTCTGCAGGTCCGCTTCGTAATCAACGCCTACATCAAACACGACTTTACGGGTCGGCTGACGATTGGTGTTGGTGATGATGCCGTTCGACAAATTGCCGTTAGGCACGATGATGGTCTTGTTGTCACCAGTACGCAGTACGGTATGAAAAATCTGGATGCTGTCGACAGTACCGGCGATACCCTGAGCCTCGATCCAGTCACCGATGCGAAACGGACGGAACAGCAAAATCAGCACGCCACCGGCGAAGTTCGCAAGGCTGCCCTGCAAGGCCAGGCCAATGGCCAGACCCGCCGCACCGATCGCGGCCACAAACGAAGTGGTTTCCACACCGATCATCGAGGCCACGCTGACGATCAGCAGGATCTTGAGGATGATGTTCGCCAGGCTGCTGATAAAGCCTTGCAGCGCCAGGTCGGCATTACGCAATGCAATCAGGCCGCCGAGTTTTTTCGTGACCTTGTTGATCAGCCACCAGCCGATGGCCAGGGTGATGATCGCCAGCAATACACGGCTGCCGTATTCCATGATCATCGGGATCCAGGTTTGGGATACCTTGACCAGATTGTCTACCTCGGCATTTAAGTCCATCTACTCTCTCCTGTTTTCCGGCTACCCGGCATGCGTAAAAAAAGCGGCAGAAAGATCGAACCACGACGGGCTCAATCGTTTCTGCCGTGCTTGGATCTGCGACGTCGCAAACGCCAAGAGGTTCCCGCTTTCAGACTCAGTCGCGGAAGTTGTTGAACTGCAGCGGCATACCGAATTCCTTGGCCCGCAGCACTGCAATGGCTTCTTGCAGGTCATCACGCTTTTTGCCGGTGATGCGCACCTGCTCACCCTGAATGGCCGCCTGGACCTTGAGCTTGGCGTCTTTGACATGGGCGACGATTTTCTTCGCCAGCTCCTTGTCGATGCCCTCCTTGAGGACGGCGTCCTGCTTCATCAGCTTGCCTGACGCGAACGCGTCCTTGACTTCAAGGCACTGCACGTCGATTTTGCGCTTGACCAGCGCCAGCTTGAGGATCTCAATCATCGCTTCGAGCTGGAAATCCGCTTCGGCGGTCAGGTTGACGGTCAGGTCTTTTTCCTTGAACTCGAAGCTGCCTTTGCCTTTCAGGTCATAACGACGATCGAGTTCCTTGACGGCGTTCTCGACCGCGTTGGTGACTTCGTGTTTGTCCAGTTCGGATACCACGTCGAACGACGGCATGTAATCTCTCCAAATTTAAAGGCGCACTGATGGAGCACGCCTGGCTTGCGGTTAAAATCCGCGCTGATTATAACGGGTCTTTCCCATCATTCACTGCGAGCTGCCGATGCACGCCTTAAACAGAGTAAAAAGCTGATGTCCACCACCTGGCATGTACTGGGCGCCGGCAGCCTCGGCACTTTATGGGCGACACGTCTGGCACGGGCTGGAGTGCCGGTCAGGCTGATCCTGCGGGACACCGCGAGACTGCAGGCCTATGAGACGGCCGGTGGTTTGACATTGGTGGAACACGGCGAGGCGCAACGCTATGCCGTGCCCGCCGAGACAGCCGACAGTCCCCAACCGATCCACCGCCTTCTGGTGGCATGTAAAGCCTACGACACCGAAAGTGCAGTGGCTCAATTGGCGCCACGCCTGGCCCCAGGCGCCGAACTGATCCTGCTGCAAAATGGCCTGGGCAGTCAGGACGCGGTGGCCGCACAGGTTCCTCAGGCACGCTGCATCTATGCCTCGAGCACCGAGGGTGCCTTCCGCGACGGCGATTGGCGCGCGGTGTTTGCCGGGCATGGCTTCACCTGGCTGGGGGATGCGAGCCATCCGGTGGCGCCGATCTGGCTCGATGACTTGAGCGCTGCCGGCATCCCCCACGAGTGGAGCACCGAAATCCTGACCAGGCTGTGGCGCAAACTCGCCCTCAACTGTGCGATCAATCCGCTGACGGTGCTGCACGATTGCCGCAACGGCGGTTTGCAGCAACATCACTGCGAAGTCGCCACCCTGTGCGGTGAACTGGTGGAGTTGCTCGAGCGTTGTGGCCAGCCGGCAGCGGCCGAAAACCTGCAGCAGGAAGTCGAACGGGTGATCCACGCCACCGCAGCCAACTACTCCTCGATGCATCAGGACGTCACAGGCCAGCGCCGCACGGAAATCAGCTACCTGCTCGGTTACGTCTGCAAAGTAGCCGGGCGCCATCAACTGAATCTGCCTCACCTCAATCAGCTTGAGACAAGGTTGATCGCACGCCTGCAAAGCCTTGGATTGCCCAGCGACTGAGCAGCGGCTACGCTGGCCACTTGTTCCTTGTCTGCGATGAATCCGATGCCATTGCGCCAGCGTCTTGAAAACCTGCCCGTCGGCCAGAAACTGCTGGCCGCCCTGCTGGTACTGATGGTCACCGTCCTGCTGGTTGCCAACCTGACCTTTATCAGCGCCGCCTACTACATCTCCCAGGAAAGCATGGCGCCCCAGGCCCTGCAGACCATCGGCCGGCTGGTATCCAACCCGAGCCTGGCCTCCGAAGCCCTGGAGTCACCGCAAAGCGCCGAACGCCTGCTGAATGAACTCAACAGCTATTCGCCTTTGCGCGCGGCAGCCCTGTATGACGCAAAGGGTGAGCGATTGGCGCAATTGCAGCATGGCGACAACCTGGAACTGCCGAAGCGTTTCCGGCATATCGAAGACTGGCAGGCCACCGAGTTTCGTACCAACCAAGTCATCCCCCTGCCCCGCACCGATGCGGCACCAGGGCACCTGCTGTTGGTGGCCACGAGCGAACTGCCAGTGGCGTTCTACACCGGGACCCTGACGGCCAGTCTGGGCATCCTGATTTTCAGCGTGCTGCTGTGGCTGATCATTGCCCGCCAGATCAAGCGCCTGATTACCCGGCCGATCCACCAACTCGAAGAATTGTCCCGGCAGGTAACCCGTGAAGAAAACTACGCACTGCGTGCTTCGCGCGGAAACCACGATGAAATCGGCAGCCTCGCCGAGGCGTTCAACACCATGCTTTCGCGGATCGAGGCCAGGGAGCAGCAACTCAAGCGGGCCAGGGACGACTCCCAGGCAGCCTACGACCAGGCTCAGGGTCTGGCGGAAGAAACCCGCCATACCAACCGCAAACTGGAGCTCGAAGTCCAGGTGCGCAGCAAGATCGAGAAAAAGCTCACCGGTTTCCAGAACTACCTCAACAGCATCATCGACTCCATGCCGTCGGCGCTGATCGCCCTCGACGAACAACTCTACGTGACGCAATGGAACCAGGAAGCCACTGCCCTGTCCGGCACGCGCCTCGATGAAGCCCTGAACCAGCCTATCTTCCTCGCTTTCGAACCGCTCAAGCCGTTCCTGCCGCAACTCAAGGAAACGGTCGAGCAGCATACGGTGGCCAAGATCGAACGTGTCACCTGGCTCAAGGACGACGACCCCCGCCACTACGCCCTGACTTTCTATCCGTTAATGGGTGGTGCCGGGCGTGGCGTGGTGATCCGGATCGACGACATCACCCAGCGCCTGTCCCTGGAAGAGATGATGGTGCAGTCGGAGAAAATGCTTTCGGTGGGTGGTCTTGCCGCCGGCATGGCCCACGAGATCAACAACCCGCTGGGTGCGATCCTGCACAACGTGCAAAACATTCGCCGACGCCTGTCCCCCGATTTACCGAAGAACCTTGAAGTGGCCGAACAGGCCGGCATCGAACTGGCGACGGTCAATCAATATCTGCAAGTGCGCGAAGTGCCACAGTTGCTCGACGGCATCCAGCAGGCCGGTGCCCGGGCGGCGAAAATCGTCACCCACATGCTCAGTTTCAGTCGTCGCAGCACCCGCCAGATGGCCCCGTGCGATTTGCCTGCCCTGATCGACCAGGCAGTGGAGATCGCCGGTAACGATTTCGACCTGGCAATAGGTTTCGACTTCAAGGGACAGGCGATCATTCGCCAGTTCGATCCAGCCCTGGGACCGGTCCCAGGCACCGCCAACGAACTGGAGCAAGTGCTGCTCAACCTGTTGAAAAACGCCGCGCAAGCCATCCACCAGCGCGAAGACGACAGCGAGCCGGGGCGGATCATTCTGCGCACCAGACTGAATCCGCCATGGGCAGAAATTCAGGTCGAGGACAACGGCGTCGGCATGAGCGAAAGCGTGCGCAAACGGACCTTCGAGCCGTTTTTCACGACCAAGGAAATCGGCCAGGGCACCGGACTTGGGCTGTCGGTGTCGTACTTCATCATCACCAATAACCACAAAGGGCAGATGGAAGTGCAATCGACCCTGGGCCAAGGCACCTGCTTCACCTTGCGCCTGCCCCTGGCGAGCACGCCGCCCGTCTCGCAACAACTCAATCTGCTATCGAGGTAACCATGGGCTTTCGTTTGTCGAAGATTTACACCCGCACTGGCGACAAAGGCGAGACCGGGCTGGGCGATGGTCGTCGCGTACCGAAAGATCACCCGCGCATTGAAGCAATCGGTGAGGTCGATACGCTGAACAGCCAGGTTGGGGTGCTTCTGGCCGGGTTGACGGCGGAAACTGTCCAGTTCCCAGGCTTGAACGAAGTGATCGAGGTATTGGCTCCCTGCCAGCATCGGTTATTTGATCTGGGTGGCGAACTGGCGATGCCGGTGTATCAGGCGTTGAATGCAGCGGAAATCGAACGACTGGAAGCGGCGATCGATGTGTGGAATGAAGAGTTGGGGCCGCTGGAAAACTTCATCTTGCCCGGTGGCTCAATGCTGATTGCTCAGGCTCATGTCTGCCGCAGTCTGGCACGCAGCGCAGAGCGGCGCTGTCAGCAACTCAATGCGATTGAGCCGTTGGCCGGGGTTGGCCTGGCGTACATCAATCGGTTGTCGGACTTGCTGTTTGTGGTGGCGCGGCTGATTGCCAAGCGTCAGGGGGTGCCGGAGATTCTTTGGCAGCCTGCGGCGAAACCTGAGGTTTAGTCGGCGCCCGTCAGGCTCGCTCCCACAGGCTTTGTGAGCGTCACAAATCCGCTGTGGGAGCGAGCCTGCTCGCGATGAGGCCATTTGCATCACTGGGAATCAGGCCAAAACGCCCGAATCCCCGCCACACCCTGCGCACCCGCCGCCCAGGCTTTCTCGACCTCCGCCGGACCAACCCCACCGAGCAGGAACACCGGCTTGCTGAACCCTTCGATCAAGCTCGACGCCTGCTCCCAACCCAACGGCTCGGCGCCTGGGTGAGTCAGGGTCGGCTGCACCGGCGACAGGGTCACGAAATCCACCCCCATCTGTTCGGCCAGCGCCAGTTCCTCAGCGTTATGGCACGAAGCCGCCAGCCAGCGCGATGCCGGTAGCGGTCGGCCCGCCGCTGCGTACTTGCGCAGTTGCGCCGAGGTAATGTGCCAACCGGCGGACGGGAAGTCGCCCAGCCATTCGAACGGCCCCTTGATCATCAATTGCGCCTTGCCGGCACACAAGCCCACAGCATCCACTGCCAGGTCGCGATACTTCGGATCGTAACCGTTCGGTGCGCGCAGCTGGATCAGCTTGATGCCGCCAGCAACGGCCTTCTGGATGCCGCGCAGCAACGCCGGTGTTTCCAGGTCTTCCGGGGTAATCAGGTACTGAGCGGGTAATTTCGCGGCCGCGACGATCGGCTGATTGGCCGCCGGAAACTCGTAACCCGACAGGTCGCGGGGCGACACCCAGGCCAGCGGCTGGCCTTCGGCACCGTGGGGCTCGCCGGTAAAATCCGAGACCTCCCAGACATCCAGCAACACCTGCTTGTCCGGATAATCGTGCCGGACCTTGATCAGCGGGCGCGCCGCGCCGACCACGATACCCAGCTCCTCATGAAGTTCACGGGCCAGTGCGGTTTCGACCGACTCATCGGCCTCGACCTTGCCACCGGGAAACTCCCACAGACCGCCCTGGTGCTGTGAATCCGCACGACGGGCGATCAGGATTTGGCCACTGCCATCGCGGATGACGGCGGCGGCGACATGGACTCGTTTCACCTTTGCAACTCCTCCAGTCCGGCCTTCTGCCAGGCCTTGAAGGCTGGCCATTGGTAGATGGTTTCAACATAGGCTTCGTCAGCCGCGGACAGTTTCACCCGATAGGTGCGCAAGCGCACGGCGATGGGTGCAAAGAACGCGTCGGCCAACGTGAGGCGGCCAAACAAGTACGGACCGCTCTCGGTTGCAGTGGCACGACACTCGGCCCACAACGCTGACATGCGCTCGATGTCCGCCTGGACATCGGCCGGGACCGGCGACAGCGCTGCGTCATGGCTCAGGTCGAACGGCATGTTGCCGCGCATGGCGAAAAAGCCACTGTGCATCTGCGCGCACGCCGAACGCGCCTGGGCACGAGCGGCAGTGTCTTTGGGCCACAGGTTAGCTTCGGGAAACTGTTCGGCCAGGTATTCGGCAATCGCCAGGGAGTCGGCGATGGTGCCGTGTTCGGTTTTCAGCAGCGGGACCTTGCCGGTCGGCGAATGCTTGAGCAGACGCTCACGGGTGTCCGGCTGGTTCAGCTTGATCAGTTCTTCGGTGTAGGAAACGCCAGCCAGATCGAGGGCCAAGGCCCCGCGCAAGGACCAGGAGGAATGCAGTTTGTCGCCGATGATCAGGTGCAGGCTCATGTTCGGGACCTTTAGATTTAGGGACAAGCCAGTCTAGTGGCTGACCGGCAAACCGCCATCGCGAGCAAGCTCGCTCCCACAGTGACCGCGCTGGACACAACATTCGTGTACGCCACTGAACCTGTGGGAGCGAGCCTGCTCGCGATGGGATCGACTCGATCTTACGTACGGTACTCGGCGTTGATCTTCACGTATTCGTGGGACAGGTCGGTAGTCCAGATGGTTTCGCTGCAATCGCCACGACCCAACTCGATACGGATGGTGATTTCTTCCTGCTGCATCACCGCCGAGCCCTGGGCTTCGGTGTAGGTCGCCGCGCGCGCGCCACGGCTGGCAATGCACACGTCGCCGAGGAACACGTCGATCTTGCTCACGTCCAGGTTCGGCACACCGGCACGGCCTACGGCCGCCAGAATACGGCCCCAGTTCGGGTCGGAAGCGAACAGCGCGGTCTTGATCAGCGGCGAGTGGGCCACGGTGTAACCGACGTCCAGGCATTCCTGGTGATTGCCGCCGCCGTTGACTTCAACGGTGACGAATTTGGTCGCGCCTTCACCGTCACGAACGATGGCCTGGGCCACGTCCATGCACACTTCGAACACCGCTTGCTTGAGCTTGGCGAACAGTTCGCCTTCGGCACGGGTGATTTCCGGCAGTGCCGCCTGACCGGTGGCGATCAGCATGCAGCAGTCGTTGGTCGAGGTGTCGCCGTCGATGGTGATGCGGTTGAACGACTTGTTGGCGCCGTCCAGCATCAGGTTTTGCAGCACGTCGCGGGAGACTTTGGCATCGGTGGCGATGTAGCCGAGCATGGTCGCCATGTTCGGGCGGATCATGCCGGCGCCTTTGCTGATACCGGTAACGGTGATGGTCACACCATCGTGCTGGAACTGACGGCTGGCACCTTTTGGCAGGGTGTCGGTGGTCATGATGCCGGTGGCGGCAGCTTCCCAGTTGTGGATCGACAGGTCGTCGAGGGCCGCTTGCAGCGCGCCTTCGATTTTCTCGACCGGTAGCGGCTCGCCGATCACACCGGTGGAATACGGCAGCACTTGGCTGGCATCGACACCGGTCAGTTCCGCCAGCTTGGCGCAGGTGCGCTCGGCGGCGGCCAGCCCCGGTTCGCCGGTGCCGGCATTGGCATTGCCGGTGTTGGTCAGCAGGTAACGCACAGGGCCTTGCACGCGTTGCTTGGCCAGGATCACCGGTGCAGCGCAAAAGGCGTTCAGAGTGAACACGCCGGCAACCGTGGAGCCTTCAACACAGCGCATGACCACAACATCCTTGCGCCCCGGGCGCTTGATACCGGCCGAGGCGATACCGAGTTCAAAACCGGCAACCGGGTGCAACGTTGGCAAAGGACCAAGACCAACAGCCATGAATGCGCTCCTTTATAGATGATGTCAGCACCGTTTCAGCAGAACGGTGGTTCGAATGGTAAAACGCCGCGACGGCAGAAGCCGGTCGCGGCGCGGGTATTTCAGCGTTTGAAACGGGTTTTACTGGATCTGCCCGTGGCAATGCTTGAACTTCTTGCCCGAACCGCAATAGCACAGCTCGTTGCGACCCAGCTTCTGCTCGTTGCGAACCGGCGCGGCAGCGAGGGCAACATCGACCTCTTCGCCCAACACTTCCGGCTGCTCCAGACCTGGGGCTTCTTCATGCAGGAACTGCATGCGAGCGGCCAGTGCCTCGGCTTCCTGACGCAGACGCTGCTCTTCTTCGATCGGGTCTTCGCGGCGAACCTGAACGTGGGACAGCACACGGATCGAGTCGCGCTTGATCGAATCCAGCAACTCGGAGAACAGGGTGAACGACTCGCGCTTGTATTCCTGCTTCGGGTTCTTCTGGGCATAACCACGCAAGTGGATACCGTGACGCAGGTGGTCCATGGTCGACAAGTGGTCTTTCCACAGGTCGTCCAGCACGCGCAGAACGATTTGCTTCTCGAAGGTGCGCAGCGCTTCGGCGCCCGCCTGGTCTTCTTTCTCGTTGTAAGCGGCGATGAGTTCCTGCATCAGTTTTTCGCGCAGGGTTTCTTCGTACAGGTGATCGTCTTCGTCGAGCCACTGCTGGATCGGTAGCGCTACGCCGAAATCGCTCTGCAGTGCAGCTTCCAGACCGGCCACGTCCCACTGCTCAGGCAGCGATTGCGGAGGAATGTGCGCGCTGACGGTGGCGTTGAGCACGTCCTGACGGAAGTCGGCGATGGTCTCACCGATGTTGTCGGCGGCCAGCAACGTGTTACGCATGTGATAGATCACTTTACGCTGTTCGTTGTTGACGTCGTCGAACTCGAGCAGTTGTTTACGAATGTCGAAGTTGCGGCCTTCAACCTTGCGCTGGGCCTTTTCGATGGCGTTGGTCACCATGCGGTGCTCGATCGCTTCGCCAGGCTGCATGCCCAGGGCCTTCATGAAGTTCTTCACCCGATCAGAGGCGAAGATGCGCATCAGGCTGTCTTCCAGCGACAGGTAGAAACGGCTGGAACCGGCGTCGCCCTGACGACCGGCACGACCACGCAGCTGGTTGTCGATACGGCGCGATTCGTGACGCTCGGAGGCAATCACCTGCAAACCGCCCGATTCGAGCACTTGCTGGTGACGTTTCTGCCAGTCGGCCTTGATCTGGGCAATCTGCTCAGGGGTCGGGTTTTCCAGGGAAGCCACTTCCACTTCCCAGTTACCGCCCAACAGGATGTCGGTACCACGACCGGCCATGTTGGTGGCGATGGTCAGTGCGCCCGGGCGACCGGCCTGGGCAATGATCTCGGCTTCCTTTTCGTGGAACTTGGCGTTCAGGACCTTGTGTTCGATGCCTTCCTTCACGAGCAGGCTGGACATGTGCTCGGAGGTTTCGATGGTGGCGGTACCGACCAGAACCGGACGGCCTGCAGCCATGCTTTCCTTGATGTCGGCCACGATTGCCGCGTATTTCTCGTCGGCGGTCAGGAACACCAGGTCGTTGTAGTCTTTACGAGCCAGCGGCTTGTTCGGTGGAATCACCATGACCTGCAGGCCATAGATCTGGTGGAACTCGAACGCTTCGGTGTCAGCCGTACCGGTCATGCCGGACAGTTTGTTGTACAGACGGAAGTAGTTCTGGAAGGTGGTCGACGCCAGCGTCTGGCTTTCGGCCTGGATGTTCAGGTTTTCCTTGGCTTCGATGGCCTGGTGCAGGCCTTCGGACAAACGGCGGCCCGGCATGGTACGACCGGTGTGCTCGTCGACCAGTACGACCTGACCGTCCTGCACGATGTACTCGATATTGCGGTGGAACAGTTTGTGCGCACGCAGGCCGGCGTAAACGTGAGTCAGCAGGCTCAGGTTATGCGCCGAGTACAGGCTCTCGCCTTCAGCCAGCAGGCCGATGCGGGTCAGCGTTTCTTCGACGAACTGGTGACCGGCTTCGTTGAGTTCGACCTGGCGGGTCTTCTCGTCAACGGTGTAGTGGCCGGCCTTGGTGACTTCGCCTTCCACTTCTTCGATGTGCAACTCAAGCGTCGGGATCAGCTTGTTGACCTCGATGTACAGCTTGGAGCTGTCTTCGGCCTGACCGGAGATGATCAGCGGCGTACGGGCTTCGTCGATGAGGATCGAGTCGACTTCGTCGATCACGGCAAAATTGAGTTCGCGCTGGAATTTTTCTTCCATGCTGAACGCCATGTTGTCGCGCAGGTAATCGAAACCGAATTCGTTGTTGGTGCCGTAGGTGATGTCGGCGGCGTAGGCAGCGCGCTTCTCTTCCGGCGGCTGGAAAGGCGTGACAACGCCGACAGTCATGCCGAGGAATTCATACAGCGGGCGCATCCAGTTGGCGTCGCGGCGGGCCAGGTAGTCGTTCACCGTCACAACGTGCACACCGTTGCCGGACAGCGCGTTGAGGTAAACGCCCAGTGTTGCCACCAGGGTCTTGCCTTCACCGGTACGCATTTCCGCGATCATGCCTTCATGCAAGGTCATGCCGCCGATCAGCTGGACATCGAAGTGGCGCATACCCATGACACGCTTGCCGGCTTCGCGGGCGACCGCAAAGGCTTCTGGCAGCAGTTTGTCGAGGGATTCCCCTTTGGCGATGCGGGCCTTGAACTCGCTTGTCTTGGCACGCAATTGATCGTCCGAAAGGGCCACCATTTGCTCTTCGAAGGCATTGACGAGTTGCACCGTCTTGAGCATGCGTTTGACTTCACGCTCGTTCTTGCTTCCAAAAAGTTTCTTTAACAAAGGCGCAAACATATCGGCAGGATCTTCCACACTAAAGGGATGGAGGGCGGCCCCGTGAGTCGCCCGTGCAGCCCTCATGGCCGCATGCGAACGAGCATTCTACCCGGAAACGATGGAGAGGAAAGTGGCGATATTCCACGATGCTGGCACAGCGCTTTGACGGGGCTCACTTAAAATAAGGGCGTTTTGCTCAACTTCAAGTCGTTCAAGACAGAAGTTAGTTGTTGATTTAATGGGTAAAGCACCCACAAAAGCAATGGGCGGGTGCATTCGGCGCTTTCTGCTACCATGGCGCCTCTGTTACTTCAGGTGTCTGATCATGGCATTTCGCCCACTTACGGCCAAAGTACCTGCCGTTCTACTACGCGAAGCCAAGCCGCTGAAGGCCATTCTTGGCCACGCTCAACGCCTGGGTCACCTGCAACGTTTGCTCGAAAGCCAATTGCAACCCGCCGCTCGCGAGCATTGCCACGTGGCTTCCTGGCGCGAAGGCAGTTTGTTGCTGATTGTCACCGACGGTCATTGGGCAACCCGCCTGCGTTACCAGCAGAAGCGCCTGCTACGGCAACTGCAGATGTTCGATGAGTTCGCCAATCTGACCCGGATCCTGTTCAAAGTTCAACCGCCGACCGTTCAGCAAGGTGCGGCCGGGCATACCATGGATTTGTCCAACGATGCGGCAGCGACCATTCAGGCCACGGCCGATGGCATCAGCGACCCGAATTTGCGGGCAGCGCTGGAGCGGTTGGCGGCGCACGCCAAAACCAAATCCTCATAGGCGCCCCCTGTGGGAGCGAGCCTGCTCGCGAAGGCGGCATAACATTCAACAATGATGTTGCCTGACACACCGATTCGCGAGCAGGCTCGCTCCCACAGTTAAATTGTGTCCACTCGCTACCGGCTTTTTTTGCTGCCTAGCAACGAGCCCATCAAGCCGCGCACCAACTGTCGCCCAAGCTGATTCGCCGCCTGTCGCATCGCTGATTTCAAGGCCTGACCCGCCGCGGTTCCAAGAAACTCTCCGGCCTGCTCGGTGAAACTCGGTTCCTGCTTGCCCTGCTCCGCTTCGGGCTCAGGTGCCAGCCCCTTGCGTCCCATCAGCACCTCATAGGCCGATTCACGGTCAATCGGCTTGTCATAACGCCCTTTCAACGGCGAACCGGCAATCAGCGCCGTGCGCTCAGCGTCGGTCAAAGGCCCGATTCGCGATTGCGGCGGTGCGACCAGCACCCGCTGGACTATTTCCGGCGTGCCTTTTTCCTGCAGGGTGCCGACCAGCGCCTCACCGATTCCGAGCTCGGTCAACACCGACAACGCATCGAACGCAGGATTCGGCCGGAAACCTTCGGCCACCGCGCGCAGGGACTTCTGCTCCTTGGCCGTGAACGCACGCAGACCGTGCTGGATGCGCAAGCCCAACTGCGCCAGCACATCATCCGGCAGGTCACCCGGCGACTGGGTGACGAAATACACGCCCACGCCTTTCGAACGAATCAGCCTCACCACCTGTTCCAGACGATCACGCAATGCCTGGGGCGTGCCGTTGAACAACAGGTGAGCCTCGTCGAAGAACAACGCCAGCAACGGTTTGTCGGCATCGCCACGCTCCGGCAACTGCTCGAACAGCTCGGCCAGCAGCCACAGCAGGAACGTCGCGTAGACTTTCGGCGCTTCATGAACCAGACGGCTGGCATCCAGCAAATGAATGCGCCCACGGCCGTCCGCAGTGGGTTGGAGAATGTCTTCGAGTTGCAGCGCCGGCTCGCCGAACAGGGCTTCGGCGCCCTGTTGCTCCAGGGTCGCCAGTCGTCGCAGTAGCGCCTGGCTGGAGCCGGTAGTCATCAATGCCGCATCGTCGCCCAGCAACTGGGGGTTGTCCCGCAGGTGATTGAGCAGCGCCTTCAGGTCCTTGAGATCGAGCAACAACAGGCCCTCGCGGTCCGCCACCTTGAACGCGGCGTACAGCGCCGACTGCTGACTGTCGGTCAGCTCCAGCAGACTGCCCAGCAGCAGCGGCCCCATTTCACTCAAGGTTGTGCGTAAAGGATGACCGGACTGACCGTGTACGTCCCACAACGTCACCGGATAAGCCTGAGGCTTGTGGTTGAGCCAGGGCATCCCGGCAATCCGTTCGGCGATCTTGCCCTGGGGGTTGCCCGCGGCGCCAAGGCCGCACAGGTCACCCTTGATGTCGGCGGCGAACACCGCCACGCCGGCATCGCTGAAGGCTTCGGCCATTCGTTGCAAAGTCACGGTCTTGCCGGTGCCGGTCGCGCCCGCGATCAATCCGTGGCGGTTCGCCAGGCGCATGGCCTGGGCAATCGGCTGCCCTTCGAGATCGGCACCGATAACGAGTTGCAATGAGTCAGGCATTTGGTCACCCATGATTAATCTTTGGTCCTACACGGCCGATAGAGATAACGACAAAGCAGTCAGACACGATCTGGTCGGAAATTTCCCTAAGGAGAGTCGGAAAATTCACTTGCTTTCAACCTTGCCCGTTGCGCGCCCCTTTATAAAAGCACGCGCTGGACATTAAGACCTTAGCGGAACCTCAAGCCATGAACAAAAATCTGCGTTTCAGCCATAAAATCCTGCTTGCCGCCGCCCTCATTGTGATTGCCGCCTTCGCCTCCTTCACGCTCTACAACGACTACTTGCAGCGCAACGCCATCCGCAAAGACCTGGAAAATTATCTGCAGGAAATGGGCGGAGTTACCGCTAACAATATCCAGACCTGGTTGAACGGGCGCAGCCTGTTGATTGAAAACCTGTCACAAACTGTCGCGCTCAACCCCGATGCCGACAACGTTTCCAGCCTGCTTGTACAAAAAGCCGTGACCTCGACCTTCATGGGCGCCTACCTCGGCAGCAAGGATGGCTCTTTCATCATTCGCCCGGACAGCAAGATGCCCGATGGCTATGACCCGCGTGCACGCCCTTGGTACAAGAGCGCGCAAGGCAGCAGCGGTTCGGCATTAACTGAGCCTTATATCGATCTGGCCTCCGGCCAACTGGTGATTTCCATTGTCGACAGCGTTTTCAAGGACGGCCAGAACATCGGCGTGGTCGGTGGCGACCTGAGTTTGCAGGTGATCGCCGACAGCCTTGGCACACTGGATTTCAACGGCATCGGTTATGCCTTCCTGGTCAGCTCCGACGGTAAGATCCTGGTGCATCCCGACAAAGCGCTGGCGATGAAGACGCTCAAGGATGTCTACCCGCAAGACACGCCGGCCATCAGCAGTGCAATGAGCGAAATCCAGGTCGACGGCAAAACCCGCATCGTGACCTTCACCCCGATCAAAGGCTTGTCGTCGGTCAACTGGTACATCGGTCTGTCGGTCGACAAGGAAAAAGCCTACTCGATGCTCAGCGAATTCCGCACCTCGGCTGTCGTTGCGACCATCATTGCCGTGGCCATCATCATCGCCCTGCTCGGCATGCTGATTCGCATCCTGATCCAGCCGTTGCACGTCATGACCCGTGCCATGGCCGACATCGCCGACGGCGAAGGCGACCTGACCAAGCGTCTGACCATCCAGAACAATGACGAATTCGGCACCCTCGGCACCGCGTTCAACCGTTTCGTCGAGCGCATTCACGGCTCGATCCGCGAGGTGTCCTCGGCCACCGGGCAAGTCAACGAAGTGGCATTGCGCGTAGTGGCCGCTTCCAACTCGTCGATGTTCAACTCCGACCAGCAAGCCTCGCGCACCAGCAGTGTGGCCGCCGCAATCAACCAGCTCGGCGCCGCTGCCCAGGAAATTGCCCGTAATGCCGCTCAGGCGTCGAACCAGGCCAGCGATGCCCGCAACCTGGCCGAAGACGGCCAGCAAGTGGTGGACCGCAGCATCGCGGCGATGAATCAACTGTCGAGCATGCTTAGCGCATCGAGCTCCAACATCGAATCGCTGAACAGCAAAACGGTGAACATCGGGCAGATTCTCGAAGTGATCACCAGCATTTCCCAACAAACCAATTTGCTGGCACTCAACGCCGCTATTGAAGCCGCCCGCGCCGGTGAAGCCGGTCGCGGTTTTGCAGTGGTGGCGGACGAGGTGCGCAACCTGGCACACCGCACTCAGGAATCGGCGCAACAGGTACAAACCATGATCGAGGAGCTGCAAGTCGGCGCCCGGGAATCGGTCAGCACCATGAGCGACAGTCAGCGCCACAGCCAGGACAGCGTGGAAATCGCCAACCTCGCGGGCGAGCGCCTGAACAGTGTGACGCTGCGTATCGGTGAAATCGACGGCATGAACCAGTCAGTGGCTACTGCGACCGAAGAACAGACCGCCGTAGTGGAGTCGATCAACGTCGACATCACCGAGATCAACACACTGAACCAGGAAGGTGTGGAAAACCTGCAATCGACGTTGCGCGCGTGTTCGGACCTTGAGCAGCAGGCGGCGCGGTTGAAGCAGTTGGTAGGCAGTTTCCGTATCTAGCGCCTGAACTGACCCCATCGCGAGCAGGCTCGCCCCCACAGGGTTAAACGCTGACTTTGTGGGAGCGAGCCTGCTCGCGATAGCGGCCTGCCAAACACTACAAACC
>NZ_JAHBDI010000013.1:0-101503 GCF_019956275.1 Pseudomonas sp. GL-RE-26 | reverse complement strand
AAGGGACGCCGCAAGGCGGCCCGCTCTCGCCGTTGCTGTCGAATATCCTGCTCAACGAACTTGATCGTGAATTGGAGCGGCGGGGCCATCGCTTCGTGCGGTATGCCGATGACGCGAACATTTATGTACGCAGTCGTCGCGCAGGTGAACGGGTGATGGCCAGCGTTGAGCGTTTCCTGAGCGAGCGCCTGAAACTGACGCTGAACCGGGAAAAGAGCCGAGTAGCCGGGTCGTGGATGTGTGATTACTTGGGCTATGGGATGAGCTGGCATCAACAGCCGAGACTAAGAGTGGCAACGATGAGTCTGGATCGCTTACGCGACCGACTTCGAAGCCTGCTGCGCACAACGCGAAGCCACAAAGTGGCGAGCGTCATCGAGCGGATAAACCCCGTACTGCGCGGTTGGGCTGGCTATTTCAAGCTGAGTCAGAGCAAGCGGCCACTTGAGTATCTTGATGGCTGGGTGCGTCACAAACTTCGCTGTATCATCTGGCGCCAATGGAAGCAGCCCTCGACGAGGGCGCGCAACTTGATGCGTCTAGGGCTCAACGAAGCTCGTGCTTGTCACTCAGCATTCAACGGTCGAGGCCCTTGGTGGAATTCGGGAGCACCCCATATGAATCAGGCGCTGCCGAAGAAACTCTGGGATCGACTCGGGCTGGTCTCAATACTGGACACGATAACCCGGCTTAACCGCTTAACCTGAACCGCCGTATACGGAACCGTACGTACGGTGGTGTGAGAGGACGGCGGATGTAAATCCGCCTCCTACTCGATGTAGACTTTTTGTAGCCATTTGTAGCAATTACCTTCATTCCCTATCCGTTTACGGCTAGTCTGCGGACATCTGCAACGCCGCCACCCGCAATTCAAACAAGAGCCGGCTATGACTGATTTGTCTACATCCCCAGGTTCTGCAAACATTGCTGTCGCAACACTCGACGGGCGCTTCTTCCGCCCGCCGTTGCCCGACGGCCATGTGCTGCGTCCACGTTTGTGCGAGCGCCTGAGTGCCGGGCTCGGTGGCAGGTTGCTGCTGGTCAGCGCACCGGCAGGGTTCGGCAAGAGTTCGTTGGCGGTAGAGTTTTGTCAGGGCTTGCCGGCACACTGGCAAAGTCTCTGGCTGGGCTTGAGTCCGCGAGACAGTGACCCGGGGCGTTTTCTCGAGCGCTTGCTCGAAGGCCTTCAGGACTATTTCCCGAACCTGGGCAGGCAATCCCTCGGGCTGTTGAAAATGCGCCAGCGCCATCAGCCTTTCGCATTCGAAGAATGGCTGGACGGCCTGCTCGACGAGTTGGCCGAACACCTGTCCACCGCGACGCCATTGCTGCTGGTGCTGGATGATTACCATCTGGCCCAGGGGCCAGTGCTGGATCGTTGCCTGCAATTTTTCCTCAACCATCTTCCCGATGGCTTGCTGGTGATGGTCACCAGTCGCCAGCGTCCCGATTGGCATCTGGCGCGGCTACGGCTGTCGCGGCAATTGCTTGAGTTACATGAACAGGATCTGCGCCTGACCCACGACGAAGCGTTGAGCCTACTCGACCGACACAGCAGTTCCCTGCGCGGAGAGGCACTGGAAAACCTGATCCAGCGCAGCGAAGGTTGGGTCGCAGGGTTACGTTTCTGGCTGCTGGCCGCCTCGGAGGCGGGCACCGATGGCGCACTGCCGCAATCGTTGCACGGCGGGGAAGGGCTGATCCGCGATTACCTGCTCGAAGAAGTCATCGATTGCCTGCCCGCCGAGGTCCAGTCGTTCCTCTATGACACGGCGCCCCAGGAACGTTTTTGCAGCGAACTGTGCGACGCCGTTCGCGACGCCCATGACAGCGGGGAAATCCTGCGCTTCCTGCTCGCCCACCAAGTGTTCCTGGTGCCACTGGATGAACATGGCCACTGGTATCGTTACCACCACCTGTTTTCCGATCTGTTGCGCACGCGCCCGACTTCCCAGTCGATGGTGCCGGCCGCCAGCCTGCACCTGCGTGCCTGCCGCTGGTTCAATGCCCAGGGCCTGCTCGATGAGGCCGTGGAGCAGGCCTTGCGTGCCGGTCACCTGGATGTCGCGGCCAACCTGGTGCAGAACCTCTCCGAAGAGCAACTGCTGGCCGAGCAGAACGTCGGCATGTTGCTGCGCTGGAAAATGGACTTGCCTGACAGCTTGCTGATCAGCACACCGCGACTGATCGTGCTGTATAGCTGGGCGCTGGGGATGGCATGCCAACTGGATGCCGCGGAAGAACTGGCCAGCCATTTGAGCCGTTTCCTGCCCGCTCCGTCGGCCACCGCCCAGAAGTCGATGCTGGCCCAATGGCTGGCGTTGAGCGGCATCATTGCCCGTGGGCGCGGCAACCGCGAACTGACGCTGCGGTACTGCGGCGAAGCGTTGGAAAGTCTTCCGTCCAAGCGTTACGGACAACGCCTGATGTGCCTCTCGACCCTGTCTAACCTGGCCATTGCCGACGGTGATTTGTGGCGGGCGCGGGGATTGAACCGCGAATCGCTGGAGCTGGCGCAACGGGTCGGCAACCCCTTGTTCGAAGCACTGGCACATTACGACCGCGCCCGGGTGCTGCAAGCGCGCGGGGAAATCTGTCGGGCGCTGGAAGAGGTCCGTCAGGGAATGCAGCGCCTGCAGAGCTTGCCTGCGCAACGGCTGTATGCGGTTCGAGCCCGGCTGACCTTGTACGAAGGCTTTTTGCTGGCCCTGCGCATGCAGCCACAAGCGGCGCGGGTGCGATTGCAGACCGGTTTGAGCGAGGCGCGTGCCTGCCGTGACATCAGCGTGCTGATCGGCCACTGCGTGATTGCCAGGCTGGAAGGCAGTAGCGGCGAATTCGCCAAAGCCTTTGCCGAACTTGCCGAAGCCGAACGGCTAATGCACATCTGGGATGTGCCACCGATCTACTACCTGGCCATGATCACCCTGGTCAAATGTGAACTCTGGCTAGCCCAGGGGCGCACCGATCTGGCCGAAGCCTGGCTGGCGCGCCTGGGGCAGACCTATAACGGCGAAAACGGGGCGGCACCACCGGAATTCCACCCGCAATTGCCGCTGCATATCGAATTGCAACAAGCACTGCTCGACGTCATCCAGGGCCAACCGATGCTGGCCGAAGGGCGTTTGAATGCGCTGCTCGAACATGGTCAGCAAAGCGGTCGGCAGATGCTCAGTGCCATGGCGCTGACCCAGAAAGTGGCGTTGTTGCTGGGCAGCGGACGGGAGCCGGAAGCACGCAAGGCGCTGGCCCAGGCGCTGGACGCCGCCGGCGGAGGGGTACTGCAACCCTTTGAGGGCTTGCTTGCCGAGCACCCGGACTGGCTGCGTGGGCAGCTTCAAAACTGTCCGCCAACCCCCGTCTCCCTGAGCCTCAGTGAAAAACTGCCGGCACTGGCTGCCCGTCCCGGGCTGGAGTCCTGCGCGGTCGCGGAACAGCTCAGCACCCGGGAAATGGCAGTCCTGCGATTGATCGCCCAGGGCTGTTCGAACCAGGAAATCAGCGATCAGCTGTTTATTTCCCTGCACACGGTCAAGACCCACGCCAGCCACATCAATAGCAAGCTTGGAGTCGAGAGGCGTACGCAGGCGGTGGCGCGAGCCAAGGAATTGGGGGTGCTGGGTTAAGGATTTTTCACGTTACACATCGCGGCCATTGGCTGGATACTCAATTGTGCGAAAATCGTTCGTCCCCGTTTATCGAGCAGGCTCCGATGTCCCAGCACCCCGCCCTCATCCGCGAAACCTTCCCCGTCGGTCCTTTGCAGTGCAACTGCACGATCATCGGCGATCCGGTAACGAAAAAGGCCATCGTCGTCGATCCGGGTGGCAATCATGAGCTGATCCTGGCGCGGCTCGACGCCCTGGGTCTGAAAGTGGTCAGCATCATTCACACCCACGCGCACCTCGATCATTTCCTGGCTTCCGGCCAACTCAAGGAGAAAACCGGCGCGACCCTGCATTTGCACAAGGAAGACCAGTTCCTGTGGGACAACCTGGAAATGCAGTGCCAGATGTTCGGTGTTCCCTATACCCCGGTGCCGTCCCCGGATCGCTGGCTGGCCGATGATGAAGAGCTGGCCTGCGGCTGTGGCGTGGCGCTGCACACGCCAGGTCATACGCCGGGCTCCATGAGCTTCTGGTTTTCCGAGGCCAAGCTGTTGATTGCCGGTGATACGCTGTTTCGTCGTGGCGTCGGACGCACGGATTTGTGGGGCGGCGACCAGGCGACCATCGTGCGCTCGATCAAGCAGCGGCTGTACACCCTCGACGAAGACGCGACCGTGGTGACCGGGCATGGTCCGGATACCCGCCTGGGCGACGAAATGCGCGAGAACCCCTTTGTTCGGGGCTGATTTGTAACATTCGGAATTTTTACCCGTTAACGTGATCCAACGCCCGCAAAGGCTGATGCCTTGGTCCGTTGCACCACAGAATGCAAAAAAGTAGGAGCTTTACATGTTCACCACGCGTCGTTTGATTATTCTCGCTACGGCTGTGGCCGTTTTGTCCGGTTGTGCTTCGCCTAACCCATACGGCGGTCAGGGCCAGGCTCAGGGCCAGACGGATAGCGGCTCCGAAGGCATGAGCAAGACCGCTAAATACGGTGGCTTGGGCGCTCTGGCCGGTGCGCTGGCTGGTGCTGCGATCAACCACGATAACCGTGGCAAGGGCGCATTGATCGGTGCAGCAGTGGTTGGTGCTTCCGCCGCCGGCTACGGCTACTACGCCGATCAGCAAGAGAAAAAGCTGCGCGCCAGCATGGCCAACACCGGTGTTGAAGTGCAGCGCCAGGGCGACCAGATCAAGCTGATCATGCCGGGTAACATCACGTTCGCTACCGATTCGGCGAACATTGCCCCAGGTTTCTACCAGCCGCTGAACAACCTGGCGGGCTCGCTGAAAGAGTTCAACCAGAACCAGATCGAGATTGTCGGCTATACCGACAGCACTGGCAGCCGCCAGCACAACATGGACCTGTCCCAGCGTCGTGCCCAGAGCGTGGCAACCTACCTGACCTCGCAAGGTGTCAGCGGTGCCAACCTGAGCGCTCGCGGTGCCGGCCCGGATGGCCCGGTTGCCAGTAACGCTGACGTCAATGGCCGTGCGCAGAACCGCCGTGTAGAGGTCAACCTCAAGGCGATTCCTGGCCAGCAGTATGGTGGTCAGCAGCAAGGTCAGGTTCAGCAGTACCCTTGATCGTCTGATTGAACCCCAGGTGTAAAAAGCCCGCTCGATCCTAACCAGATCAGGCGGGCTTTTTTGTACCGTCAGTTCTGGCCCCATCGCGAGCAGGCTCGCTCCCACAGGGGATCTTCTTTGGTCGTAGAGGTTGTGTCCGCTGAAGATCAATTGTGGGAGCGAGCCTGCTCGCGAATAGGCCAGTACAGTCAACGAAGAACGCAGAAACAAAAAAGCCCCCGGACAAGTGAATGTCCGGGGGCTTTTTGCTACGCGCGAAAGCTGATTACTTCTTCAGGCCGTAGTGCTCATCGAGCATGCCAGGCGAGTTCGGGGATTTGGGAGCGTAGTCGCGTGGCGGCTCCTGATCGCGCGGTGGCGTCAGGCGCTCACGAGGTGCCTGCGCCGCGTCGGCGTGCAGGGAGGCCAGCAGGCGTTGGCGAGTCTGTTCGTCCAGGGCCAGGCGGTTGGCGCCCTCGGCGAGATGGTCCTGCACTTCCTGATAGCTCTGAGTCAGTTTCTTGACCAGTGTCGCGGTGCTGTTGAAGTGGGTCACCACCTCGTTCTGATAACTGTCGAAACGTTCCTGAATATCGTCCAGCTGACGCTGCGTGCGGCTGGGCGCGGCGTTCGGAGCAACGCGAGCGATCAGGAACCCAATGGCGACACCCACAACCAGGGCAAGAGTCGGTAACAACCAAACTAAGAGCGAGTGTTCCACGAGTCCTTCCTCTATAAACGGCTTTGCTTTACGTTAACGGCTCGAACCTGCGCTGTATACCGCGATTCACTCGCAATAGACAGCCACAGACAATTTGCTAGACGAGTCGACCCGATTCGAGGTCACGGAGTTCCTTCCTTGCTTATGCGTGAAACCCCTGTAGTGATTGATGGCCCGGTGGGTCAACTGGAAGCACTGTACCTGGACAATGAGCAGCTGCGTGGCCTGGCGCTCATCTGCCATCCGAACCCGGTGCAGGGCGGCACCATGCTCAACAAAGTGGTCTCGACCCTGCAGCGCACCGCGCGTGATGCCGGTTTGATTACTTTGCGCTTCAACTACCGTGGAGTCGGCGCCAGCGAAGGCACCCACGACATGGGTACCGGTGAAGTCGATGATGCCCAGGCTGTGGCCGAGTGGTTCCGGGCCAAACACCCGGAATTGCCGCTGACCCTGTTCGGTTTCTCCTTCGGTGGATTTGTTGCAGCAAGTCTCGGTGGACGTCTGGAAGCGAAGGGCGAACAGCTCAAGCACCTGTTCATGGTCGCGCCGGCGGTCATGCGCCTGGGCGATCAGGATCAGCTGCCGCAACAGGGCGAACTGACCCTGATCCAGCCGGAAACCGACGAAGTGATCGATCCGCAGCTGGTTTACGAATGGTCCGACAAGCTTGAACGTCCCCATGAGCTGCTGAAAGTGGCAGAATGCGGGCACTTTTTTCATGGCAAGCTGACCGATCTCAAGGATCTGATCCTGCCGCGTCTCTCGAATTGATTGCAGTCTGACAAGCGATTACCCATGACGACTCGTACCCGTATCCTCACCGGCATCACCACCACCGGCACGCCGCACCTGGGCAACTACGCTGGCGCCATCCGCCCGGCGATCGTCGCCAGCCGCGACAGCAATGCCGATTCGTTCTACTTCCTGGCCGACTACCATGCCCTGATCAAGTGCGATGACCCGCTGCGCATCCAGCGCTCGCGTCTGGAAATCGCCGCGACCTGGCTGGCCGGTGGCCTGGATGTCGACCGCGTGACCTTCTACCGCCAGTCCGACATCCCGGAAATCCCTGAGCTGACCTGGCTGCTGACCTGCGTTGCCGCCAAGGGCCTGCTCAATCGCGCCCATGCCTACAAGGCTTCGGTGGATAAGAACGTCGAGACCGGTGAAGACCCGGACGCCGGCATCACCATGGGCCTGTACAGCTACCCGGTACTGATGGCCGCGGACATCCTGATGTTCAATGCGCACAAGGTGCCGGTCGGTCGTGACCAGATCCAGCACGTGGAAATGGCGCGGGACATCGGTCAACGCTTCAACCACCTGTTTGGCCAGGGCAAAGAGTTCTTCACCATGCCCGAGGCGTTGATCGAAGAGAGCGTCGCCACGTTGCCGGGCCTGGATGGCCGCAAGATGTCGAAGAGCTACGACAACACCATCCCACTGTTCAGCAGCGCCAAAGAGATGAAGGACGCGATTTCGCGGATCGTCACCGACTCCCGCGCGCCGGGCGAAGCCAAGGATCCGGATAACTCGCACCTGTTCACCCTGTTCCAGGCGTTCGCCACCCCGGCGCAAGCCGACGAGTTCCGCAGCGAACTCTTGCAGGGCCTGGGTTGGGGCGAGGCGAAGAATCGTCTGTTCCAGCTGCTGGACAGCGAACTGGGCGAATCCCGCGAGCGTTATAACCAGCTGATCGAGCGTCCGGCGGATCTGGAAGACATCCTGCAGCACGGCGCGAAAAAGGCCCGTTCGGTAGCGACGCCGTTCCTCAACGAACTGCGTGAGGCGGTGGGCCTGCGCTCCTTCGTTGCCCAGACCCAAGTGGCGGCGACCACCAAGAAGAAAGCCGTGAAGGCTGCGCGTTTTGTCAGCTTCCGTGAAGACGACGGCAGTTTCCGCTTCCGTCTGCTGGCGGCCGATGGCGAACAACTGCTGCTGTCGCGCAACTTCGCCGACGGTAAAACCGCGGGGCAGGTGACCAAGCAACTGCAAGCGGGCCAGGATCTGGACGTGCGCAGTGAAGGCCTGGGCTTCAGCGTCTGGCTGGAAGGCGATTGCGTTGCCGACAGCCCGGCCTTTGCCGACAGCGCCGTGCGTGACGCTGCCATCGAAGCCTTGCGCATCGCCCTGACGCCGGTTCAGGAATAAACAACGGTTCGGCCCGACCAAGGGCCGATTGCCATTCCTCGGGGCCGTCGCTACAGTGTCGGCCCGTTTTTGTTGCCTTGCTAACGAATTATGACGCCCCTAGAACGATATCAAGCTGATCTGAAACGCCCGGAATTCTTCCATGACGCCGCACAGGAAACTGCCGTGCGTCATTTGCAGCGCCTTTACGACGACCTGGTCGCGGCCGAGCAAAACAAGCCGGGCCTGCTGGGCAAGTTGTTTGGCAAGAAGGATCAGACCCCGGTCAAGGGCCTGTATTTCTGGGGCGGCGTAGGTCGCGGCAAGACTTACCTGGTGGACACCTTCTTCGAAGCGCTGCCCTTCAAGGAAAAGTCCCGTACGCACTTCCACCGCTTCATGAAGCGCGTGCACGAAGAGATGAAGACCCTGAGCGGCGAGAAAAACCCGCTGACCATCATCGCCAAGCGTTTCGCCACCGAAGCCCGGGTCATCTGCTTCGATGAATTCTTCGTTTCCGACATCACCGACGCCATGATCCTTGGCACCCTGATGGAAGAACTGTTCAAGAACGGCGTGACCCTGGTCGCGACGTCGAACATCGTGCCGGACGGCCTGTACAAGGACGGCCTGCAACGCGCGCGCTTCCTGCCGGCCATTGCGCTGATCAAGCAGAATACCGAGATCGTCAACGTCGACAGCGGCGTGGACTATCGTCTGCGTCACCTCGAACAAGCCGAGCTGTTCCACTATCCGCTCGACGAGGCCGCCAACGAAAGCCTGCGCAAGAGCTTCCGGGCGCTGACGCCGGAATGCACGGCGGCGGTCGAAAATGACGTGCTGATGATCGAAAACCGTGAAATTCGTGCCGTGCGCACCTGCGATGACGTGGCCTGGTTCAACTTCCGCGAACTGTGTGACGGTCCACGCAGCCAGAACGATTACATCGAGCTGGGCAAGATCTTCCACGCCGTGCTGCTCAGCGATGTCGAGCAGATGAGCGTCACCACCGACGACATCGCTCGACGCTTCATCAACATGGTCGACGAGTTCTACGACCGTAACGTGAAGCTGATCATTTCTGCTGAAGTCGAGCTTAAAGACCTGTACACGGGTGGCCGCCTGAACTTCGAGTTCCAGCGAACCCTCAGCCGACTGCTGGAAATGCAATCCCACGAATTCCTGGCCCGGGCGCACAAGCCGTAGGACGATTCGGAAAATAAAAAAGGCCTGCGATTGCAGGCCTTTTTTGTGCGCTGACGAAACCCTGCAGGTTCTTCGCAACTCCGTGTGGAGCGGGCTTGCTCGCGAAGGCGTCGTGTCAGTTGATACTCTTTTTGCTGACACTCCGCTTTCGCGAGCAAGCCCGCTCCCACATTGGAAAATTGTTGGCCTGAGGCCTACGCCGCCTGCTGAAACTGCTGCCGATACTGGTTCGGTGACAACTCCGTGTGCTGGCGGAACAGGCGTGCGAAAAAGCTCGCATCGTCATAGCCAACTTCATAGCTGATGGTCTTGATGCTCTTGCGGCTGCCGGACAGCAAGCCCTTGGCGGTTTCGATGCGCAGGCGTTGCAGGTAATGCAATGGCTTGTCGCCGGTGGCGGTCTGGAAGCGGCGCATGAAGTTGCGGATGCTCATGCCGTGCTCGCGGGCGACGTCCTCGAAACGGAACTTGTCGGCGAAGTGTTCTTCGAGCCAGTGCTGGATCTGCAGGATGATCACGTCCTGGTGCAGCTTCTGCCCGCCGAATCCAATCCGTCCTGGTGAATAGCTGCGCTGCACTTCATAGAGGATGTCCCGGGCCACGGCCTGGGACACGTTGGCGCCGCAGAAGCGCTCGATCAGGTAAATGTACAGGTCGCATGCCGAGGTGGTGCCGCCGGCGCAGTACAGGTTATCGGCGTCGGTCAGGTGCTTGTCCTGATTGAGCTGGACCTGGGGGAAGCGTTCGGCGAAGGCATTGAAGAAGCGCCAGTAGGTGGTCGCTTCCTTGCCATTGAGCAGCCCGGCTTCGGCCAGCCAGAAAACACCGGTGGCCTCGCCGCACAGTACGGCGCCGCGGGCATGTTGCTGGCGCAGCCAGGGCAGGACTTGCGGATAACGTTTGCAGAGGCTGTCGAAATCGTCCCAGAACGCGGGAAGAATGATGATGTCGGCGTTTTCCAGCCCGCCATCCACCGGGATCATCACATCGCTGAAGGTGTTGACCGGTTTGCCGTCGGGGCTGACCAAGCGGGTTTCGAACGCCGGTGTCAGGCCCTGGCCCAGCTGTTTGCCGTAGCGCAGGCTGGCGAGGTGGAAGAAATCCTTGGCTTGCATGAGGGTGGAAGCGAAAACCCGGTCGATGGCCAGGATGCTGACGCGCCGCAGGGGCGTGGAGGCTTGGTTAGACATAATTCAACTTTATTTTTATAGGGGGAAGTGGTCACCAGACGGCTGGATCGTCTTATTTTTTGTCGGATGTGTCCAGTGTCCTGTATCGGAAGCGAGGCATAGTCTCTGAAGGTCAACTCCTTCTAAAAACAAAGAAAAGGTGCCGCATGATCCCCAGAACCCTGTTCAGTTCCGAGCACGAGCTTTTCCGTGACAGCGTGCGGACGTTCCTCGAAAAAGAGGCGGTGCCGTTCCATGGGCAATGGGAAAAACAGGGCTATATCGACCGCAAGCTGTGGAACAAGGCGGGGGAGGCGGGGATGCTGTGTTCGCACCTGCCGGAAGAGTACGGCGGCCTGGGGGCGGACTTTCTCTACAGTGCGGTGGTGATCGAAGAAGTGGGGCGACTGGGCCTGACCGGCATCGGTTTTTCCCTGCACTCGGACATCGTGGCGCCGTACATCCTGCATTACGGCAGTGAAGCGCTGAAGCATAAATACCTGCCGAAACTGGTGTCCGGCGAGATGGTTACCGCAATCGCCATGACTGAGCCGGGCGCCGGTTCCGATCTGCAAGGGGTGAAAACCACGGCCGTGCTCGATGGCGATGAGTACGTGATCAACGGCTCCAAGACATTCATCACCAACGGCTACCTGGCCGATCTGGTGATCGTCGTCGCCAAGACCGATCCGAAGGCCGGCGCGAAGGGCACCAGTCTGTTTCTGGTGGAAGCCAATACGCCGGGCTTCGACAAGGGCAAGCGCCTGGAGAAAGTCGGGATGAAAGCCCAGGACACCTCGGAGCTGTTCTTCCAGGACGTGCGTGTGCCCAAGGAAAACCTGCTGGGGCAGGCTGGGATGGGCTTTGCCTACCTGATGCAGGAGTTGCCCCAGGAGCGCCTCACGGTGGCCATTGGCGGGCTGGCTTCAGCGGAAGCGGCGCTGCAATGGACGCTGGACTACACCCGCGAGCGCAAGGCGTTCGGCAAGTCGATCGCGGATTTCCAGAACACCCGGTTCAAACTGGCGGAGATGGCCACGGAAATCCAGATCGGCCGCGTCTTCGTCGACCGCTGCCTGGAACTGCACCTGCAAGGCAAGCTCGATGTGCCGACGGCGGCGATGGCCAAGTACTGGGGCACCGACCTGCAATGCAAGGTGCTCGACGAGTGCGTGCAGTTGCACGGTGGCTACGGGTTCATGTGGGAGTACCCGATCGCGCGGGCGTGGGCGGATGCGCGGGTGCAGCGGATCTATGCCGGCACCAATGAAATCATGAAGGAGATCATTGCGCGGTCGCTTTGAATTTGCGGTGACTGGGCGGACGCTTTCGCGAGCAAGCCCGCTCTTACATTTAATCGAGCTCTCCCAGGGGAATGCGGTCGAATGTGGGAGCGGGCTTGCTCGCGAATGCTGTTTATCTATCGATCAAGGCGCCGGATTCGGGTGATCCTTGTGAATCGCCTCGATCCCTTCCAGCACTTCCTCCGACAGCTTCAAGTCGAAACTGGCGATGTTGCTCTCCAGTTGCTCCATCGTCGTCGCACCAATGATGTTGCTGGTCACGAATGGCTGCTGCGTCACGAACGCCAAGGCCATTTGTGCTGGGTCCAGGCCGTGCTCGCGAGCAAGGGCCACATAACGGCTGCAGGCCGCTTCCGACTGCGGGTTGAAATAGCGGCTGAAGCGGCTGTAGAGGCTCAGGCGACCTTTTGGCGGGCGGGCGCCACCTTCGTACTTGCCCGACAGGAAACCGAACGCCAGCGGCGAATAGGCGAGCAGGCCGCACTGTTCGCGGATGGCGATTTCTGCAAGGCCGACTTCGAAGCTGCGGTTGAGCAGGTTGTACGGGTTCTGGATCGACACGGCGCGTGGCCAGCCTCGGGCTTCGGCCAGGGCCAGGAAGCGCATGGTGCCCCATGGCGTCTCGTTGGACAGGCCGATGTGGCGGATCTTGCCGGCGCGAACCTGCTCGTCCAGCGCTTCGAGGGTGTCTTCGAGCGGGGTCAGGTTGGCTTCGATCTTGTGCTTGTAGCCCAGTTGTCCGAAAAAGTTGGTGCTGCGCTCCGGCCAGTGCAATTGGTACAGGTCGATGTAATCGGTCTGCAGGCGCTGGAGGCTGGCGTCCACCGCTTCGCTGATGTGCTGGCGGTTGTGGCGCAGGTTTTTATCGCGGATGTAGTCGATGGTGTTGCCGGGGCCGGCGATCTTGCTGGCCAGGATCCAGTCGGCGCGGTCACCGCGGCTTTTGAAGTAATTGCCTATATAGCGTTCGGTGGTGGCGTAGGTTTCGGCCTTGGGTGGCACCGGGTACATCTCGGCGGTGTCGATGAAGTTGATCCATGCGCTCTTGGCCCGTTCAATCTGGGCGAAGGCGTCTGCCTCGCTGTTTTGCTCGCCCCAGGTCATGGTTCCGAGGCAGAGGGCACTCACGTTCAGATTGGTCCGGCCTAGCTGGCGATAGTCCATCGGGTGCTCCTTGGGCAAAACAATCATAAAAGCAGGTTGAATTATTTTTCGCAATCTGCATAATTGCGCACCTCTTTCTGCAGTGGAAGTGATGCGCCGCCGCCGAAGAATCTTGCCGTTGAACGGACGCGCCGACCCGAGCCCCCGAAAGCGTCTGTATCCGGCTGCCTTTGACTTGTCAAAGTACGCACTATTCAGTAAGATCCGCCGTCTAATTTACAGGGCGGCCCCTGAGGCTATAAAGAATGAAGACTTTTACTGCTAAACCGGAAACAGTAAAGCGCGACTGGTTTGTCGTCGACGCTGCTGGTCAGACCCTGGGTCGTCTGGCCACCGAAATCGCGAGCCGTCTGCGTGGCAAGCACAAGCCTGAGTACACTCCTCACGTTGACACCGGCGACTACATCGTCGTAATCAAT
The DNA here is from genome assembly GCF_019956275.1 of Pseudomonas sp. GL-RE-26. Lineage (NCBI taxonomy): Bacteria > Pseudomonadati > Pseudomonadota > Gammaproteobacteria > Pseudomonadales > Pseudomonadaceae > Pseudomonas > Pseudomonas sp. GL-RE-26. The sequence goes on along the minus strand of NZ_JAHBDI010000013.1, from coordinate 88,207 downwards.
GCTGAGCAGATCCGTGTTACCGGTGCTAAAACCACTGACAAAATGTACTACTCCCACTCCGGTTTCCCGGGCGGCATCAAGTCGATCAACTTTGAAAAGCTGATCGCCAAGGCCCCTGAGCGCGTGATCGAGACCGCGGTCAAAGGCATGCTGCCTAAGAACCCGCTGGGTCGCGACATGTACCGTAAGCTGAAAGTCTATGCGGGCGCTGCACACCCACATACTGCTCAGCAGCCCCAAGAACTGAAGTTTTAACGGAATAGTACATTATGTCGGCGACTCAAAATTACGGCACTGGCCGTCGCAAGACCGCAACCGCACGCGTTTTCCTGCGTCCGGGTACTGGTAACATCTCCATCAACAACCGTTCGCTGGATAATTTCTTCGGCCGCGAAACTGCCCGCATGGTAGTTCGTCAGCCGCTGGAATTGACTGAGACTGTCGAGAAGTTCGACATCTACGTCACCGTGATCGGCGGTGGTGTGAGTGGTCAGGCTGGCGCAATCCGCCACGGCATCACTCGTGCTCTGATGGACTACGACGAGACTCTGCGCAGCGCCCTGCGTAAAGCCGGCTTCGTAACCCGCGATGCTCGTGAAGTTGAACGTAAGAAAGTCGGTCTGCGTAAAGCGCGTAAGCGTCCGCAGTACTCGAAGCGTTAATTCGCTTTCACGTTCAAAAAAAGAACGCCCAGTTTCCTCACGGAGCTGGGCGTTTTTTTATGTCTGCGATTTATCAAAGAATTGCGCTGTGACAACTTGCCACATCCGCAGACGCCCTATACTACAAGGCTTGGGGGTGATGGGCTCCGGTAATTACCTTGTCAGAATTGGGGCTTTTCATTACCATTCGGCAAAATTTTTATAAGTACATAGTTTTACTTAGTAGATGCCTGATTTAACAGGCCACAAAGCTGATGGGAGAGGACTGAATGAGCAATGACGGCGTGAATGCAGGCCGGCGTCGCTTCTTGGTAGCAGCCACATCCGTGGTGGGTGCTGCAGGAGCGGTGGGGGCTGCGGTCCCGTTCGTGGGGTCATGGTTTCCCAGTGCCAAGGCGAAAGCCGCAGGTGCACCGGTGAAAGTGAATGTCAGCAAAATCGAGCCAGGCCAGCAGATGATTGCTGAGTGGCGCGGCCAGCCGGTGTTCATCGTCCGCCGTACACAGGAAATCCTGGGGAATCTGAAGAAGATCGAGGGCCAGCTCGCTGACCCGACCTCCAAGAACTCGACACAACCGACTTACGTTGATCCGGAAACCCGTTCGATCAAACCCGAGGTCCTGCTGCTGATCGGTATCTGCACGCACCTGGGTTGCTCGCCGACCTTCCGTCCCGAAGTGGCACCTGCGGATCTGGGTAAAGACTGGGTAGGCGGCTATTTCTGCCCTTGTCACGGTTCCCACTACGATCTGGCCGGTCGCGTCTACAAGTCGCAGCCTGCGCCTTTGAACCTGCCAGTTCCCCCGCATTCCTATGAGACCGATGAAATCATTATCATTGGCGTCGATACGGAGAAAGCGTGATGAGCAAGTTCATGGATTGGGTTGATGCACGCTTTCCCGCCACCAAGATGTGGGAAGACCATCTCAGCAAGTATTACGCTCCGAAGAACTTCAACTTCTTCTATTTCTTTGGCTCCCTGGCGCTGCTCGTTCTGGTCAACCAGATCGTCACCGGTGTCTGGCTGACCATGAGCTACAACCCGTCGGCGGAAGAGGCGTTCGCTTCCGTCGAATACATCATGCGTGACGTCGAGTACGGCTCGATCCTGCGTCTGCTGCACTCCACCGGCGCTTCGGCGTTCTTCATCGTGGTCTATCTGCACATGTTCCGTGGCCTGCTCTACGGTTCGTACCAGAAGCCGCGTGAGCTGGTGTGGGTCTTCGGCATGCTGATCTACCTTGCGCTGATGGCCGAAGCCTTCATGGGCTACCTGCTGCCATGGGGCCAGATGTCCTACTGGGGTGCCCAGGTGATCATCTCGCTGTTCGGTGCGATCCCTGTCATCGGCAACGACCTGACCCAGTGGATCCGTGGTGACTACCTGATTTCCGGTATTACCCTGAACCGCTTCTTTGCCCTGCACGTGGTTGCCCTGCCGATCGTTATCCTGGGTCTGGTGGTGCTGCACATCCTGGCCTTGCACGAAGTCGGTTCGAACAACCCGGACGGCGTGGACATCAAGAAGCACAAGGACGAAAACGGCATACCGCTGGACGGCATTGCCTTCCACCCGTACTACACCGTGAAAGATATCGTCGGCGTGGTGGTGTTCCTGTTCATCTTCTGCTCGATCGTGTTCTTCTTCCCGGAAATGGGCGGCTACTTCCTCGAAAAGCCGAACTTTGAAGTGGCGAACGCCTTCAAGACCCCAGAGCACATCGCTCCGGTCTGGTACTTCACCCCGTTCTACGCCATCTTGCGTGCGATTCCGGACAAGCTCCTGGGCGTAATCGCCATGGGCGCGGCCATCGCTGTGCTGTTCGTCCTGCCGTGGCTGGACCGTAGTCCGGTCAAGTCGATGCGCTACAAGGGCTGGCTGAGCAAGATCTGGCTCTGGGTGTTCTGCATCGCATTCGTGATCCTGGGCGTGCTGGGCGTATTGGCCCCAACCCCTGAGCGTACGTTGCTGTCGCAGGTATGTACCTTCCTGTACTTCGCCTACTTCATTCTGATGCCGTTCTACACCAGGCTCGAGAAGACCAAACCGGTTCCGGAAAGGGTGACTGGCTGATGAAAAAACTATTTGCTGTATTGATGCTTGCTGCGCTGCCAGTGTTTGCTTTCGCAGCTGAACACGGTGGCCCCGAGCTGGAAAAAGTCGATATTGACGTTTCCGATAAAGCAGCCATGCAGGACGGCGCACGTACGTTCGCCAACTACTGCATGGGTTGCCACAGTGCCAAGTTCCAACGCTATGAGCGTGTTGCCGACGACCTGGGCATTCCCCATGAGTTGATGCTCGAGAAGCTGATGTTCACGGGTGCCAAGATCGGCGACCACATGAGCATCGGCATGCAGCCGGCGGACGCCAAGGCTTGGTTTGGAGCGGCGCCACCGGACCTGACCCTGGTTGCCCGTGTTCGCGGCACCGACTGGCTCTACGGTTACCTGAGGTCGTTCTACGAAGATCCTGCGCGCCCATGGGGCGTGAACAACAAGGTTTTCCCGAACGTGGGTATGCCTAACGTCCTGGCCGGCCTGCAAGGTCGCCAGGTGGTTGGTTGCAAACAGGTTCAGATCGTCGAAGACGGCAAGAAGCAATATGATCCTCTGACTGGTACGGCGCTGACTCATGAAGCGTGCGATCAGTTGACCATCGTGCCGAAAAGCGGTGCCCTGACTGCAGAGCAGTTCGATGAGAAGGTCAAGAATCTGGTAACCTTCCTGGCTTACTCGGCTAACCCGGTTAAGCTGCAACATCAGCGCATCGGTACATACGTATTGTTGTACCTGGCGTTCTTCTTCGTCTTCGCTTACCTGCTCAAGCGCGAATACTGGAAAGACGTGCACTGATAAAGCTTCAAGCTATTGCTGTTAATCGCGCGCGCCCAAGGGCGCCTCTGAAGATGTAGCGAAACTGGTGATCCAGTCGTTACGAGAGGCGCCCTCTGGGCGCGCTCGTTTTTGAGCTTTCGATAATTTCTACAAGCGAGGAGGATCGCCATGGGCGTGACCAATCGGTTGGCCTGTTACTCCGACCCCGCCGACCACTATTCCCACCGAGTGCGCATAGTACTGGCAGAGAAGGGTGTCAGCGCCGAGATCATTTACGTGGAGGCTGGTCGCCAGCCACCTAAACTGATTGAAGTGAACCCTTATGGCAGTCTGCCCACACTGGTCGATCGCGACCTGGCGTTGTGGGAGTCGACTGTGGTGATGGAATATCTGGATGAGCGTTACCCGCATCCGCCGCTACTGCCGGTTTATCCCGTGGCGCGTGCCAACAGCCGCCTGCTGATACACCGCATTCAGCGCGACTGGTGTGGTCTGGTGGATCTGATTCTGGACTCGCGGACCAAGGAAGCGGCCCGTGTCGTGGCTCGAAAAGAGTTGCGCGAAAGCCTGACGGGTGTGTCGCCACTGTTTGCCGACAAACCGTTTTTCCTCAGTGAGGAACAAAGTCTGGTGGATTGCTGCCTATTGCCAATACTCTGGCGATTGCCGATTCTGGGTATAGAACTGCCGCGGCCGGCCAAGCCGCTGCTTGATTATATGGAGCGCCAGTTTGCGCGTGAGGCTTTCCAGGCAAGTCTGTCTGGTGTCGAACGCGACATGCGCTAAGGCTTAAGGAGCCGTTATGAACTCCAGTCGACCTTATCTGGTCCGTGCGCTCTATGAGTGGATTGTGGACAACGATTGCACCCCGCACATGCTGGTCAATTCCGAGTACCCGTCGGTGCAGGTGCCTCAGGGGTTTGCCAGTGACGGACAGATTGTCCTGAACGTATCGCCACAAGCCGTGCGTCATTTGCACATGGATAACGAGGCGGTCAGTTTCGAAGGGCGTTTTGGTGGCGTACCGCACACCTTGTACGTGCCAATTGCTTCGATCCTGGGTATCTACGCCCGGGAGAATGGCCAGGGCATGGTGTTCGATCTGGAATCGCCGATGGGCGAGGACGACGAGATCGAACCGGATGACGATCTTCCGCCACCTGACAGTGAGCCACCGCGTCCAAGCGGTCGCCCCAGTCTGAAAGTGGTGAAGTAATAAAAAAGGCGATCCAGATGGATCGCCTTTTTTATTGCGCGGGATTGCAGGTCAGTCGATGTACTCGAACAACTTCACAATCTTCTGTACGCCGGAAACGCCCTGAACCAGGTTGGTCGCCTGCGCCGCTTCCTGCTTGGTCAGCAGGCCCAGCATGTAGACGATGCCGTTTTCAGTGACAACCTTGATGCGCGAGCCAGGGATGTTCGCATCGGTGAGCATCTGGGCCTTGATCTTGGTGGTCAGCCAGGTGTCGTTCTGGCGTGCCAGCAACGAGGAGGGTGGCAGGACTTGCAGTTCGTTGTGTACCTGTTTCACGCGCTGGACAGCGGCGGCGGCCTGTTCGGCCTTGGCCTTGAGGTCAGCGCGTGGCGTTTGCCCGGCGAGCAGCACGACACCGTTGAAGCTGGTGACGACGATGTGTGAATCCTTATCCAGGGCCGGGTCGGCCTTGGCGACGTTCACACCAACCTTGGTGTCGATCAGGGAATCGTCGATCTTGCTGCCCAGTGTGCGAGTGCCACGGTCATCTTCAATCGGTGCTTCACGGCTGGCGGTCACTACCGAGGTGCAGCCGCTGATGCCGAGGCACAGGGTCAAGGCCAGTAGGCCAAGGCGATTAGGGGTCATTCTTCACTCCCGAACAATTGGCTGTCGATCAAGTCGCAAAGGCAGTGGATCGCCAGCAGGTGGACTTCTTGAATACGAGCGGTGACGTTGGCCGGTACGCGAATCTCGACGTCCTCGGGCAACAGCAGCGACGCCATGCCGCCGCCATCACGTCCCGTCATAGCTACGACAATCATTTCGCGATCATGTGCGGCCTGGATCGCTTGAATTATGTTGGCCGAGTTGCCGCTGGTGGAGATAGCCAGCAGCACATCTCCCGGTTGGCCGAGTGCACGGATCTGCTTGGAGAAGATTTCGTTGTAGCTGTAGTCGTTGGCGATCGAGGTGATCGTCGAGCTGTCGGTCGTCAGGGCGATGGCCGGCAGGCTCGGGCGCTCGCGCTCAAAGCGATTGAGCAGCTCGGACGAGAAGTGCTGGGCGTCGCCAGCCGAACCGCCGTTGCCGCAGGAAAGCATTTTGCCTTCGTTGAGCAGGGCGTTGACCATAACCTGGCTGGCTTGCTCGATGTGCGGTGCAAGTACTTCCATCGCCTGTTGCTTGGTGTCGATACTGGCCTGAAAAAGCTGGCGAATTCGGGATTGCATGTCCATCTGTGTGACCTTAAGTAGCGCGGCTGTTCGGCACGTGAATGTGCAGCCCGCAAAGCAAAGAGCAAAAGTGTTGGGTGATAGTGTCCGGTTCGCAATGCCGGCGATCAGCCGTCGAAGGCATTCTGTAGCCAGTTCAATTGATCGAGGTTGCTGTCGATGGCAATCACGTCGAAGCGGCAAGGGGAATTGGCCCAGCGCGGCTCGCGCTGAAGAAAGTATTGCGCGGCGAAAACCAGTTTTTGCCGTTTGCGCTCATCGATGCTATCGAGCGCGCCACCCCATTGAGTGTTTTTTCTGTAGCGGACTTCAACGAATACTACTGTATCGCCATCTAGCATGACCAGATCAAGCTCGCCGCGTTTACACAACCAGTTCTGCGCCAGCAGGCGCAGACCCTGTTGTTGAAGATGCTCGAGCGCATGGCGCTCGGCATCCTTGCCGCTTTGCTGGCGTGACCTGTCGGGCATCAGCGAGCGGTGTCCGGCAGGCGCTGAACCTGACCATTGGCGAACTCGGCCCATGGCAGCTGGCGCACGACCCGCTGGCTCTGAGACATGCCAAGGCTGCCCGACTCACCGTCGATGCGGCTGTCCGGCAGTGACTTGAGCTGGCCCAGGCGTGGCGCCAGGCGATAAGCGTCAACGCCCATGGCATAGAGGCGCCCCAGGCTGCCGGCGGCTTGTGGCCACTGAGCAGTGACCTGGCGGCGCAGTGGATCATTGGCGTCCAGCAACCATGGCGTCTCGCAGAAGCGAATGCCATTCATGTCGTTGTACTGGTTGACGTCACCGCTGGCGCTGAACACGTGGGAGGTGGCGTAGACTGGAACATCGCCAGCGTACTGGAAGTTCAGGGTCGGTTTGATCTGCTGGGCCTGTTGCGGTGTTGCGGCGAGGAAAATGAACTCGATGTCCTGGCGGCGCGATGGCTGGGCAGCCACTTGCGAGCCAACGGTGCTTTGCAGGCTCTTGGCGCGGCCTTCGCTCTGACGCAGCTGGAACATGTCGGCAATCTGCTGGGCCAACTGGACCGGCTGATCGACGCGTTCGGTGACGACGATGGTGCCGCCATTGGCTTGCCAATCCTGGCTGAACGCCTTGAGTACGCGGTCGCCCCATTCACCTTTCGGCACCATGATGGCTGCGCGATGCAGGCCGTCGGCGCGAGCGCGGCGCGACACTTCGCGGGCTTCGTCTTCGGCGGCAAGGCCGAACTGGAACAGCTGCGCCGGGCCTTGATCGCCCTCGCTGTAATTGAGTGCCAGGGTGGTGATCGGCAATTGCGGGCGAGTGCTCAGCTGTTTGACCAGCGGCTTCTCCAGCGGGCCGACGACCAGTTGCACGCCATCGGCCTGGGCCTTGCGGTAGAACTCATCCATGGACGTCAGGCGCGAGCTGTCATAAAACTCGATGGCAGGTGGTTTCTGCCCGGCCTGTTGGGCCTGGTAGTGAGCGGCCATGAAGCCGTCGCGCAGTGCCTTGCCGACCGAGGCCAGTTGGCCGTCCTGAGGCAGCAGCAGGGCGATCTTGCTCAGGGGCTGGCTGGCCAGCTCCTTGAGTTGGGTTAGTGACTGCGGCAATTGTTTGGCTGCCGGGTGCTTCGGATTCTGCGCGCGCCAGTTATCGATGGCGGCCTGTTGCTGCTCCAGGGTGCCGGCGGATTTCACGGCCAGTGCCAGGGCCATCCAGCCGCCGAGGTCGTCGGTGGTGTTTGGCTGCAACTGATCGGTCGGCAGCGAAGCGATCAGGGTCCAGATGGCTTCATGGTTTTTGCTCGCGGCTTCGCCTTTGAGCATCGGGGCGATGAAAATGCGCTCGCGGGCTGCGGCGAGGGTCTGGCCATCGGCTTCAAGTGCGCGGGCATGAACGGTGCCGGTGCGGACCTGTTGTTCGACGGGCAGTTCACTCAAGCGTTGCATGCTTGGGTGGCTCAAGGCGGCCAGTGCGGCCTTGGGCTGATTGCGGGTCATGGCCAGTTCGGCCGCCAGGGTGTTGGCGAAAACCTGTGGGCCAGGCTTGAGCTGTTCGATCGGAACCTGTTGCAGGATTTGCGCGGACTGGCCGGCATTGCCCTGGTGATAGGCCAGGTCGGCAGCGCTCAAGCGCAGCAGGGCGGCATCTTCCGGTGATTTGCTTTGGGAGGCCTTCTCAAGCAGTTGCTCGATACTGGCGTCCGGTGTCCGTGGAAGTTCGCCAAGGCTGGACGAGGGCGAGCTGGCGCAAGCCGCCAGCAAGGCAGCGAGGCAGAGGGCAGATAACAGCCGCAGGCAAGCGATCATGTAAGCGTTCCTGATACTCGATCAAATTAGCGTGGAATTGTACCCAAGCACTGGCCGGGGCGCGATGTTACTGGCGTGAATCGATCAATTTAGCTGGTGTAAATGTTGCGCCAGCGCACAAACGGTCACCGATACCTCGTTTGCTTGCGGGTATCGTGAGTCTCGCTACGCGCTACAATGGCGACTTTTACCGATCATGAGGTGTGCGCTTTGACTGCTCCAGGTGCTTTGAATTCCGCTGCTGGCTCGCTTTATGTGGTGGCGACGCCCATCGGCAACCTGGATGACATCAGTGCGCGGGCGCTGAAGATCCTGCGTGAAGTGGCCTTGATCGCCGCGGAAGACACCCGTCATTCCCAGCGCTTGATGCAACACTTCGGCATCTCGACGCCATTGGCGGCCTGCCATGAGCACAACGAGCGTGATGAAGGTAGTCGCTTTATCACTCGCCTGCTTGCCGGTGACAACGTGGCGTTGATCTCGGATGCCGGGACGCCGCTGATTTCCGATCCGGGTTATCACCTGGTGCGGCAGGCCCGGGCGGCGGGCATCAATGTGGTGCCGGTTCCGGGTGCCTGCGCATTGATTGCAGCGTTGTCGGCGGCGGGGCTGCCTTCCGACCGTTTCATTTTCGAAGGCTTTCTGCCGGCCAAGGCGGTGGGGCGGCGTGCGCGTCTCGAGCAGGTAAAAGAAGAACCTCGCACATTGATCTTCTATGAGGCCCCGCATCGCATCCTTGAATGCCTGCAAGACATGGAGCTGGTGTTCGGTCCCGAGCGCCCGGCGCTGCTTGCCCGTGAGCTGACCAAGACGTTTGAAACCCTCAAGGGGTTGCCGCTGGCGGAGCTACGCGAGTTCGTCGAGTCGGACAGCAATCAGCAGCGCGGCGAGTGCGTGGTGCTGGTGGCGGGCTGGTCCGCGCCCGAGGAGGAAGGTGCTGTCAGCAGCGAAGCGATGCGCATCCTCAACCTGTTGCTCGAAGAAATGCCGCTCAAGCGTGCGGCGGCGTTGGCGGCGCAAATCACCGGCGAGCGAAAGAATGTGCTGTACCAGATCGCGCTGGATCAGCAGAAGGGCGAGTAAAACCCGACGCATAGGCGTGCTCAATGGCGCTTGGCGCTTGTTCTTCGGGCGCTGTGCCGGTAACCTTCGCGGCGGAGAGTCGATCGGACAGTCGCTGCCCTCTATGAAAATTAGGGGGGGGAGGAAAGTCCGGGCTCCATAGGGCGAAGTGCCAGGTAATGCCTGGGAGGCGTGAGCCTACGGAAAGTGCCACAGAAAATAACCGCCTAAGCGCTTCGGCGCCGGTAAGGGTGAAAAGGTGCGGTAAGAGCGCACCGCACGTCTGGCAACAGTTCGTGGCTAGGTAAACCCCACTTGGAGCAAGACCAAATAGGGTCCCAAGGCGTGGCCCGCGCTGGGACCGGGTAGGTTGCTAAAGATGTCCAGTGATGGCCATCGTAGACGAATGACTGTTCAAGACAGAACCCGGCTTACAGATCGACTCTCCACCTTTTTCTCCTCTCTGCTTAATTTATTGGGCAGAGTGTGTCGGTGGTAGCAATTTCCCTCCTGCACCATCGTCAGCAGAAGCGGTTTTGTGATATCGATTAGCCCGCGCTTGTAGTGATCGCATAAACTCCACGCAGCACCGGTTTCCCTCCTTACACAATCATCCGCAGAACCTCTTTTGTAATACCAAAAAAATCTTACTCTTAATAAATTACTTTAACTTCCGAACGCAGCCTCCCGTGCTGATTCAAGTTATCGGTCAGTTTCATCTGCCGGATTCTCGTTACCTCTCCGTTAATGCTCCTAAATCTCAGTTCTGTAAGGGTTTTCCTTTGCTCCGTGCCTTGACGGTGTGGTGGGCGCATTCCTATAGTGTGCGCAAGTGGCGGAAAGTGGCATGAAGTGGGTTTTTTGAACTCAAAACGCTAGAATTTGGAGAAACGCTGACGTGTTTCGCGGAGCCAACGCTATCAGTCTCGATGCAAAGGGCCGTCTCGCAATGCCGAGCCGGTACCGTGACGAGCTCGATTCGCGCAGCTCCGGTCAGTTAATCGTGACAATTGATGCCGTTGATCCTTGTTTGTGTGTTTACCCCCTCGATGAGTGGGAAATTATTGAAACCAAACTGCGCGCACTGCCTTCGCTTCGCGAAGAGAACCGTCGCCTGCAACGTTTACTGATTGGTAATGCCGTCGACCTCGAGCTCGATGGCAGTGGTCGTTTTCTGGTTCCGCCGCGTCTTCGTGAATATGCCAAGTTGGATAAGCGCGCGATGTTGGTAGGCCAACTGAACAAGTTCCAATTGTGGGACGAGGATGCCTGGAACGCGGTTTCTGCCGCTGACCTGGCTGCCATTCAACAACCGGGCGCGATGCCTGATGAACTGCGTGATTTGATCCTGTGACTATTGATAGCGGCTTTAACCACATCACCGTACTGCTTGACGAAGCCGTCGAGGCTCTCGCCGTACGTCCTGATGGCTGCTATCTGGACGGCACGTTTGGGCGCGGCGGACACAGCCGGTTGATCCTCAGCCAGCTCGGTCCCGATGGTCGGTTGCTCGGATTCGATAAAGATCCACAAGCGATTGCCACTGGGCAGACGCTAGCGGCCGAAGACGGCCGCTTTGTCGTTGTGCAGCGCAGCTTTGCCGAGCTCGGTTCGGAAGTCGCCGAACGCGGTCTGGCCGGCAAGGTCAGCGGCGTTCTGCTGGATCTGGGCGTGTCTTCGCCACAGCTCGACGACCCTGAGCGCGGCTTCAGCTTCCTCAACGACGGTCCCCTGGATATGCGCATGGATCCGTCCCGTGGCATCAGCGCCGCCGAATTCGTCAACACCGCTCCGGTGGAAGAAATCGCCCGGGTGTTCAAGGAATACGGCGAAGAGCGTTTCTCCGGCCGCATGGCCCGTGCCGTGGCCGAGCGCCGCGACATCAAGCCATTCGAGCGCACCGGTGACCTGGCTGAAGTCCTGAAGGTCGCCAACCCGGCGTGGGAAAAGGGCAAGAACCCTGCAACCCGCGCTTTCCAGGGATTGCGTATTCACGTCAACAACGAACTGGGTGATCTGGAAACCGGTCTCGAAGCCGCGCTGGAGTGCCTGGAAGTGGGCGGTCGCCTGGTGGTGATCAGCTTCCATTCGTTGGAAGACCGTATCGTCAAACTGTTCATGCGCAAGCTGGTCAAAGGCGAAGCCGACAACCTGCCGCGCAACCTGCCGGTTCGGCATGTCGCCTTCGAACCGAAAATCAAAGTCCATGGCAAAGCGCAGACGGCCTCCGACGCCGAACTCAAAGCCAACCCACGTTCCCGTAGCGCTGTCATGCGCGTGGCGGAGAAGCTGCGGTGAGCAAGCTTTTCGCCAAGCCATTGCCCGGCGGAAGCTTCTTCATGCTGCTGCTGTTTATCGGCGTGCTCGTGTCGGCCATCGGCGTGTCCTACAGCGCGCACTGGAACCGTCAGCTATTGAATTCGCTGTACAACGAACTGAGCGTGCGCGACAAGGCGCAGGCGGAGTGGGGCCGGTTGATTCTGGAGCAGAGCACCTGGACCGCCCACAGTCGTATCGAAGTGCTGGCTACCGAACAATTGAAAATGCATATCCCTGGTGCCGCTGACGTGAAGATGGTGGCGCCATGATGAAACTCGAAGGTGCACTCTTTCCTTGGCGGTTCCGCGTGGTGCTGGGTTTGCTCGGTATCATGGTGGCCGCGATTGCCTGGCGCATCATCGATTTGCAAGTGGTCGACCGTGCCTTCCTTAAAGGTCAGGGCGATGCCCGCAGTGTTCGTCATATTCCCATTCCGGCTCACCGTGGTCTGATCACCGACCGTAACGGCGAGCCTTTGGCCGTGAGTACTCCGGTCACCACCCTTTGGGCCAATGCCAAGGAAATGCAAACAGCCAAAGAGAAGTGGCCGGCACTGGCGGCTGCCTTGGGGCAGGACCCGAAAGCCCTGGCCGAACGTCTCGAAGCCCAGGCCAACAAAGAATTCATTTATCTGGTGCGCGGACTGACCCCGGAGCAGGGCCAGGCTGTGCTCGATCTGAAGGTGCCGGGTGTTTATGGCATCGAAGAGTTCCGGCGTTTCTACCCGGCCGGCGAAGTCACTGCTCATATGGTCGGGTTTACCGACATCGATGATCACGGTCGTGAAGGCGTCGAACTGGCCTACGACGAATGGCTGGCCGGGGTCCCTGGCAAGCGTCAAGTGATCAAGGACCGGCGCGGCCGGCTGATCAAGGATGTGCAGGTCACCAAAAACGCCAAGGCCGGTAAGCCCTTGGCGTTGTCCATTGACCTGCGCCTGCAATACCTGGCCAACCGCGAATTGCGCAATGCGATCATCGAGAACGGCGCCAAGGCCGGCAGCCTGGTGATCATGGACGTGAAGACCGGCGAGATTCTCGCAATGGTCAACCAGCCGACCTACAACCCGAACAACCGCCGCAACCTGCAGCCGGCGATGATGCGTAACCGCGCGATGATCGACGTGTTCGAGCCAGGCTCGACCATGAAAGCGATCTCGATGAGCGCCGCGATCGAAACCGGCCGCTGGAAACCGAGCGACACCGTCGAGGTGTATCCGGGCTCCTTGCAGATTGGCAAGTACACCATCAAGGACGTTTCCAAGACCGAAGGTCCGGTGCTCGACCTGACCGGCATCCTGATCAACTCCAGTAACGTCGGCATGAGCAAGGTCGCGTTCGATATTGGTGGCGAAACCATTTTCCGTCTGGCGCAGAAAGTCGGCCTCGGCCAGGACACCGGCCTGGGTTTTCCGGGCGAGCGCGTCGGCAACCTGCCGAACTACCGCGAATGGCGCAAGGCAGAAACCGCCACGCTGTCCTACGGCTACGGTATCTCCGTGACCGCGATCCAGCTGGTCCACGCCTTCTCGGCCTTGGCCAACAATGGTCGCCTCGCACCGCTGACCCTGATCAAGACTGACAAAGCGCCGCAAACCACCCAGGTGCTGCCGGAGGCGGTCGCGAAAACCATGCAGGGCATGCTGCAGCAAGTGATCGAGGCCCCGCGCGGTGTATTCCGTGCGCAGGTGCCGGCGTATCACGTGGGCGGCAAGTCGGGTACTGCGCGTAAAACCTCGGTCGGCACCAAGGGTTACGCCGAGAACTCCTACCGTTCGCTGTTCGCCGGCTTCGGCCCGATGAGCGACCCGCGTTACGCCATCGTGGTGGTAATCGACGAGCCGACCAAGGCCGGTTACTTCGGCGGCCTGGTTTCCGCACCGGTGTTCAGCCGCGTGATGTCGGGCACCCTGCGCCTGATGAACATTACCCCGGACAACCTGCCACCTACTCAACAAGCGAACGCAACACCGGTCGTTCCGCTGAAAGCCAATGGAGGGCGCGGCTGATGTCTCTGAGCCTGAACAAGATTTTCCCTCACGCCGGCCACGATCTGCTGATTCGCGAACTCGCCCTGGACAGCCGCAATGTGCGCGCGGGCGATCTGTTCCTCGCCGTGCCGGGTGGGAAATTCGATGGGCGCGCGCATATTGCCGACGCCTTGCAACGCGGTGCTGCCGCAGTGGCCTATGAAGTAGAAGGCTCCACAGTCCTGCCGATCACTGAAGTGCCGCTGATTCCGGTCAAAGGCCTGGCGGCTCAGCTGTCGGACATCGCAGGGCGCTTTTATGGCGAGCCGAGCCATCACCTGAACCTGGTGGGCGTGACCGGCACCAATGGCAAGACCAGCGTGACTCAATTGGTTGCCCAGGCACTGGACCTGCTCGGCCAGCACTGCGGCTTGGTCGGCACGCTCGGTTCCGGTTTCTACGGCGCGCTGGAAAGCGGCCTGCACACCACGCCGAATCCGATTGCCGTGCAAGCGACCCTGGCGGACCTGAAAAAGGCCGGGGCCAAAGCCGTGGCGATGGAGGTTTCTTCCCATGGCCTGGACCAGGGCCGCGTGACGGCATTGGCCTTCGATGTGGCGGTGATGACCAACCTGTCCCGCGATCACCTGGATTACCACGGCACCATGCAGGCTTACGGCGAAGCCAAGTCCAGGCTGTTTGCCTGGAATGACTTGAAATGCCGCGTGGTCAACCTCGACGACAAGTTTGGTCGGCAACTGGCCGCCGACAAGTGCGAATCGCGGCTGATCACCTATAGCCTGGAAGATTCCAGCGCTTACCTGTATTGCCGCCAGGCGCAATTCGACGACGAAGGCGTGCGCGCCACGCTGGTCACGCCACAAGGCGAGCACCACTTGCGCAGCACCTTGCTCGGTCGCTTCAACCTGAGCAATGTCCTGGCGGCGGTCGGCGCGTTGCTCGGTCTGGATTACGCCCTGGACGAAATCCTCAAGGTGCTGCCGCAGCTTGAAGGCCCTGCCGGTCGCATGCAGCGTCTGGGCGGTGGTTCGCAGCCGCTGGTGGTGGTCGATTACGCCCACACCCCGGATGCCCTGGAAAAAGTATTGCTGGCCCTGCGTCCGCACGCCAAGGGCCGGTTGTTGTGCCTGTTCGGCTGTGGCGGCGACCGCGATCGCGGCAAGCGCCCGTTGATGGCTGAAGTGGTCGAGCGCCTGGCCGATGGCGTGCTGGTGACCGATGACAATCCGCGCACTGAAGACCCATCGGTGATTTTCGATGACATCCGCGCCGGTTTCACGGCAGTGGATAAAGTGGAATTCGTTGCCGGTCGTGGTCAGGCGATTGCCCGGCTGATCGCCAGTGCCTCAGCGGATGACGTGATTGTCCTGGCCGGTAAAGGTCACGAGGACTATCAGGAAATCAACGGCGAGCGTCATGCCTTTTCCGATCTGGTCGAGGCCGATCGCGCCTTGACTGCGTGGGAGGTGACCCATGCTTAAGGCCTTGAAACTGAGTGAACTGACTGCTGCGCTGAATGCTCGCCTTGTGTCCGTCGATGCCAGCTTCGACGGTGTCAGCATCGACAGCCGTGCAATCAAGCCGGGGCAGTTGTTCATTGCCCTGACCGGTCCGCGTTTTGACGGTCATGACTATCTGAACGAAGTCGCCGCCAAGGGCGCCGTGGCTGCGCTGGTCGAGCGTGAAGTCGCTGGCAGCACGCTGCCGCAGTTACTGGTCAGCGACACCCGCCAGGCCCTGGGCCAGTTGGGCGCGCTGAATCGCGTCGCCTACGTCCATCCGGTCGCGGCCGTCACCGGTTCCAGCGGCAAGACCACGGTCAAGGAAATGCTTGCGAGCATCCTGCGCACGCGCGGCGCAGTGCTGGCCACTCGTGGCAATTTAAACAACGACCTCGGCGTGCCGCTGACCTTGCTCGAACTGGCGCCGGAACACACCGCTGCCGTGATCGAACTGGGTGCTTCGCGTCTGGGCGAAATTGCCTACACCGTCGGCCTGAGCAGGCCGCACGTGGCCATTCTCAATAACGCCGGGACCGCCCACGTCGGTGAGTTCGGCGGTCCGGACAAAATCGTCGAAGCCAAGGGTGAGATCATTGAAGGGCTGGATGCCGATGGCGTCGCCGTTCTCAATCTCGACGACAAGGCATTCGGTATCTGGAAGGCGCGCGCCGGTGACCGCAAAGTGCTGACGTTTGCGTTGAGCAACACCAGTGCCGATTTCTACGCCAGTGACCTGGCCACCGATGCTCGCGGCTGCCCGGCGTTCAACCTGCACAGCCCTGAAGGCTCGGAGCGCGTTCAACTGAACCTGCTCGGCACCCACAACGTCGCCAATGCCATGGCCGCCGCTGCCGCCGCCCATGCCCTGGGTGTGTCGCTGTTCGGTATCGCCGCCGGCCTTGGCGCGGTGCAACCGGTCAAGGGTCGCACCGTTGCGCAATTGGCCAGCAATGGCATGCGCGTGATCGATGACACTTACAACGCCAACCCCACCTCAATGTGCGCTGCCGTTGATATACTGGCCGGCTTTTCCGGTCGCACCGTCCTGGTGCTCGGGGATATCGGCGAGTTGGGCGAATGGGCGGAGCAGGGGCACCGCGACGTGGGCGAGTACGCCCGTGGCAAGGTTTCTGCGCTGTACGCCGTCGGGCCAATGATGGCTCACGCCGTGAACGCATTCGGTCCGCAGGCTTTTCACTTCAGCACACAGGCTGAACTGATCAAGGCCCTGGGTGCCGAGCAAGACACAAATACCACCATTTTGATCAAGGGGTCGCGCAGCGCTGCGATGGAAAACGTCGTCGCCGCCTTGTGCGGGTCCAGTCTGGAGAAACATTAATGCTGCTGCTGCTAGCGGAGTATCTGCAACAGTTCTACAAAGGCTTCGCGGTCTTCCAGTACCTGACCCTGCGCGGGATTCTCGGTGTACTGACCGCGCTGGTCCTGTCGCTGTGCTATGGCCCATGGATGATCCGCACGTTGCAGAACCGTCAGATCGGTCAATCCGTTCGCAACGACGGCCCGCAGTCGCACCTGTCCAAGTCGGGTACACCGACCATGGGTGGCGCGCTGATTCTGTCGTCCATCGGTGTCAGCACTCTGCTGTGGGCTGACCTGAGCAACCGTTACGTCTGGGTCGTGTTGCTGGTGACCCTGCTGTTCGGCGCCATCGGCTGGGTCGACGACTACCGCAAGGTCATCGAGAAGAACTCCCGTGGCTTGCCGAGCCGCTGGAAGTATTTCTGGCAGTCGGTGTTCGGCCTGGGCGCGGCGATCTTCCTTTATATGACTGCCGCTACGCCGGTGGAAACCACCCTGATCCTGCCGATGCTCAAGGACTACAGCATTCCGCTGGGCGCCGGTTTCATCGTGCTGACCTATTTCGTGATCGTCGGTTCGAGTAACGCGGTCAACCTGACCGACGGCCTCGATGGCCTGGCGATCATGCCGACCGTGATGGTCGGCGGTGGCCTGGGCATTTTCTGCTACCTGTCGGGTAACGTGAAATTCGCCGAATACCTGCTGATTCCTTATGTACCGGGCGCTGGTGAGTTGATCGTGTTCTGTGGCGCACTGATCGGAGCAGGCCTGGGCTTCCTCTGGTTCAACACCTATCCGGCACAAGTCTTCATGGGTGACGTCGGCGCACTGGCGCTGGGCGCGGCCCTGGGCACCATCGCGGTGATTGTCCGTCAGGAAATCGTCCTGTTCATCATGGGCGGCGTGTTCGTGATGGAAACCCTGTCAGTCGTCATTCAGGTTGCCTCTTTTAAACTGACCGGTCGCCGTGTATTCCGCATGGCGCCCATTCACCACCACTTTGAACTCAAGGGCTGGCCCGAGCCGCGCGTGATCGTCCGTTTCTGGATCATCACCGTGATTCTCGTGCTGGTTGGCCTTGCCACCCTGAAGCTGAGGTAGAAATACGTGTCTCTGATCGCTTCTGACCACTTCCGCATCGTTGTCGGCCTCGGCAAGAGCGGCATGTCCCTGGTTCGCTTCCTGGCGAACCGGGGCGTGGCGTTTGCCGTGGCCGATACGCGGGAAAATCCACCGGAACTGGCCACGCTCAAGCGTGACCATCCGCACGTGGAAGTGCGTTGTGGCGAGCTGGACGTCGAATTTCTGTGCCGTGCCGACGAGCTCTACGTGAGCCCCGGCCTGGCGCTGGCGACCCCGGCCCTGCAGGCTGCCGCCGCCCGTGGCGTGAAGTTGTCCGGCGACATCGAGTTGTTCGCGCGTAACGCGAAGGCGCCGATCGTGGCCATCAGCGGTTCCAACGCGAAAAGTACCGTCACCACGCTGGTCGGCGAGATGGCGGCTGCGGCAGGCAAGCGTGTTGCCGTCGGTGGCAACCTCGGTACGCCGGCGCTGGACTTGCTCAGCGACGACATCGAGTTGTACGTGATGGAGTTGTCGAGTTTCCAGCTGGAAACCACCGATCAGCTCAACGCCGAAGTGGCGACTGTGCTCAACGTCAGCGAAGACCACATGGACCGTTACAGCGGTCTGCCGGCCTATCACCTGGCCAAGCACCGGATCTTCCGTGGCGCCAGGCAGTTTGTGGTCAATCGTCAGGACGCCCTGAGTCGTCCGTTGATAGGCGAAGGGCAGCCATGCTGGACCTTCGGCCTGAGCAAACCCGATTTCAAAGCTTTCGGTATTCGTGAAGAAGACGGCGAGAAATACCTGGCCTTCGAATTCCAGACTCTGATGCCAGTGCGAGAATTGAAGATTCGCGGCGCCCACAACCAGTCCAACGCCCTGGCAGCCCTGGCCCTGGGCCATGCAGTCGGCCTGCCATTCGATGCCATGCTGTCGAGCCTGCGCACCTTCGCCGGTCTCGAACACCGCTGCCAGTGGGTCCGTGACCTCGACGGCGTGGGCTATTACAACGATTCCAAGGCCACCAACGTTGGCGCTGCACTGGCTGCCATCGAAGGCCTGGGCGCGGACATTGACGGCAAGGTCGTGCTGATCGCCGGTGGCGATGGCAAGGGCGCCGAGTTCAAGGAGCTGCGCGATCCGGTGGCGGCCAACTGCCGCGCCGTGGTCCTGATGGGCCGCGATTCCGACAAGATCGGCGAGGCCATCGGCGATGCCGTACCGCTGATCGGCGCCGGCTCCCTGATCGAAGCCGTCGAGCAATGCCGCGCCGTAGCCCAGCCGGGCGACGTGGTGCTGCTGTCGCCAGCCTGCGCCAGTTTCGACATGTTCAAGAACTACGAAGACCGTGGTCACCAGTTCGTCCAAGCCGTGGAGGATCTGGCATGAGCCTAAAAGGCATCATCAAGCCGTATCCATCGCCGCTCATCACCGGGCGCGGTATCGACCTCGACTTCCCGATGCTTGCCGGTTGCCTGACGCTGCTCGGCCTGGGGCTGATCATGATCGCCTCGGCATCGACCGAAGTGGCGGCCGTGCAGTCGGGCAGCGCCCTGTATTACATGATTCGCCACCTTATTTACGTGGTGCTGGGCCTGGGTGCCTGCATCGTCACCATGATGATCCCGATCGCTACCTGGCAACGTCTGGGCTGGCTGATGCTGCTGGGTGCGTTCGGCTTGCTGGTGATGGTGATCGTTCCGGGGATCGGCCGTGAAGTTAACGGCTCGATGCGCTGGATCGGCTTCAGTTTCTTCAACGTCCAGCCTTCCGAGATCGCCAAGGTGTTCGTGGTGATCTACCTCGCCGGTTATCTGGTGCGTCGCCAGAAAGAAGTGCGCGAAAGCTGGATGGGCTTCTTCAAGCCGTTCATCGTGCTGCTGCCGATGGCGGGCCTGCTGCTGATGGAGCCGGACTTCGGTGCCACCGTCGTGATGATGGGCGCTGCGGCGGCGATGCTGTTCCTGGGGGGCGTCGGGCTGTTCCGTTTTTCCCTGATGGTGGTGCTGGCTGTCGGCGCGGTGGTGCTGTTGATTCAAATGCAGCCGTATCGAATGGCGCGCCTGACCAACTTTGCCGACCCGTGGGCCGACCAGTTCGGTGCCGGCTATCAGCTGTCCCAAGCCTTGATCGCCTTCGGTCGCGGCGAATGGCTGGGCGTCGGCCTGGGCAACAGCGTGCAGAAACAGTTCTACCTGCCGGAAGCCCACACCGACTTCGTGTTCTCGGTCCTGGCCGAAGAACTGGGTGCCGTGGGTTCGTTGTGTACCGTGGCACTGTTCGTCTTCGTGTGTATTCGCGGCATGTACATCGGATTGTGGGCGGAAAAGGCCAAGCAGTTTTTCGCCGCTTATGTTGCCTACGGTTTGTCGTTCCTGTGGATCGGCCAGTTCCTGATCAACATCGGCGTGAACGTCGGCCTGCTGCCGACCAAGGGTCTGACCCTGCCGTTCCTCAGTTATGGTGGCAGTTCGTTGGTGATCTGCTGTGCCTGTCTCGGCTTGTTGCTGCGCATCGAGTGGGAAAGTCGAACCCACCTGGGCAGTGAAGAGATGGAGTTCCATGAGAGCGACTTCGCTGAGGAGCCGAACCATGGGCGCTAACGTCATGATCATGGCAGGCGGTACCGGTGGCCACGTGTTCCCGGCGCTGGCCTGTGCCCGCGAATTCCAGGCGCGCGGCTATACCGTGCACTGGCTCGGCACCCCGCGTGGCATCGAGAACGATCTGGTACCGGCAGCCGGTATCGAGCTGCACCGGATCAACGCCAGCGGTCTGCGCGGCAAGGGCAAATTGTCCCTGCTCAAGGCGCCGTTCATGTTGTTCAAGTCGGTCTGGCAGGCGCGGGCGATCATTCGCCGTCTGCAACCGGTCTGCGTCGTGGGTTTTGGTGGCTTTGTGACCGGTCCTGGCGGCGTCGCGGCAAAACTGGCCGGCGTGCCGGTGATCGTTCACGAACAGAACGCCGTGGCCGGTACCGCCAATCGGTTGCTGGTGCCGTTGGCCGCCCGAGTCTGTGAAGCGTTCCCCGACACCTTTACCCTGTCGGACAGCCGCCGGACCACTGGTAATCCGGTGCGCACCGAGCTGTTCCTCGAGACATCGCGACCTGCCCTGGCCGGTCGCAAGGCGCGTTTGCTGATCCTGGGCGGAAGCCTGGGCGCAGAACCGTTGAACAAGTTGCTGCCTGAAGCCCTGTCGCAAGTCGCTGCCGACTTGCGTCCGGAAGTGTTCCATCAGGCCGGCAAAAACCACGATGAAGTGACTGCAGAGCGCTATCGCGCGGCTGGCGTCGAGGCGCAGGTGCAGCCCTTCATCAAAGACATGGCTCAAGCCTACAGCTGGGCCGACCTGGTGGTATGTCGCGCAGGCGCGCTGACCATCAGTGAACTGGCCGCCGCCGGTCTGCCCTCGATGCTGGTGCCTTTGCCTCACGCCATCGACGATCACCAGACCCGCAACGCCGAATATTTGGCCCGTGAAGGCGCAGCCTTCCTGATGCCGCAAAGAACGACTGGTGCAGCGGATCTTGCCGCTCGCCTGACAGAGGTCCTGATGCAACCACAACGACTCAACGAAATGGCTACCGCGGCACGCCGCCTGGCCAAACCCGATGCCACCCGTAACGTGGTCGATAGCTGCCTGGAGGTGGCCCATGGTTGAGAGTCAGAAAGCCATGCCGCAACCGGAAATGCGCCGCATCCGTCGTATCCACTTCGTCGGTATCGGCGGTGTGGGCATGTGCGGGATTGCCGAAGTGCTGCTGAACCTGGGTTATGCCGTGTCCGGCTCTGACCTGAAGGCTTCGCCGGTGACCGAGCGTCTGGAGTCCTTCGGGGCGCAGATCTTCATCGGTCATCGCGCCGAGAACGCCGCGGCCGCTGACGTGCTGGTGGTGTCGAGCGCTGTGAACACCTCCAACCCGGAAGTCGCTACCGCGCTGGAACGCCGTATCCCGGTGGTGCCGCGTGCAGAAATGCTGGCTGAGCTGATGCGTTATCGCCACGGCATCGCCGTTGCCGGTACCCATGGCAAAACCACCACCACCAGCCTGATCGCTTCGGTGTTCGCCGCCGGTGGCCTGGACCCGACATTCGTGATCGGTGGACGCCTGAATGCCGCGGGCACCAATGCCCAGCTCGGCACCAGTCGCTACCTGATCGCCGAAGCCGACGAAAGCGACGCCAGCTTCCTGCACTTGCAGCCGCTGGTGGCCGTGGTCACCAACATCGACGCTGACCACATGGCGACCTATGACGGTGACTTCAACAAGCTGAAGAAAACCTTCGTCGAATTCCTGCACAACCTGCCGTTCTACGGCCTGGCGGTGGTGTGCCTGGACGATCCGGTGGTGCGTGAAATCCTCCCGCAGGTCAAACGCCCGACGGTCACCTATGGCTTCGGCGAAGACTGCGACGTGCGCGCCATCAACGTGCGCCAGCAAGGCATGCAGACCTTCTTCACCGTGCTGCGCCCTGACCGCGAGCCGCTGGATGTTTCGGTGAACATGCCGGGCAACCACAACGTATTGAATGCACTGGCGACCATCTGCATCGCCACTGACGAAGGCGTCAGCGATGAAGCCATCGTCCAGGGCCTGTCCGGGTTCCAGGGTGTCGGCCGACGCTTCCAGGTCTACGGCGAACTGCCGGTGGACGGCGGCAATGTGATGCTGGTCGATGACTACGGTCACCACCCGACGGAAGTCGCGGCCGTGATCAAGGCCGTACGCGGTGGCTGGCCGGAGCGCCGCCTGGTGATGGTCTACCAGCCGCACCGTTACAGCCGCACCCGTGATCTGTACGACGATTTCGTCAATGTACTGGCCGACGCCAACGTACTGCTGCTGATGGAAGTCTATCCGGCCGGCGAAGAGCCGATTCCGGGCGCCGACAGCCGCAAGCTGTGCAACAGCATCCGTCAGCGTGGCCAGCTTGATCCGATCTATATCGAGCGTGGTGTTGACCTGGCGCCAGTGGTCAAGCCGCTGCTGCGCGCCGGCGACATCCTGCTGTGCCAGGGCGCCGGCGATATCGGCGGTCTCGCACCAAAACTGTTGAAAAGTGAGTTGTTCGCCGGTGCCGTTGCCGCGCCGGAGAAGGGGACGTTGAAATGACTGCTGCCTACGCCAACCTGGTCTCCACGATCGCGCCGAAAGATTTCGGCCGCGTCGCCGTGCTGTTCGGCGGCAAGAGTGCCGAGCGAGAAGTGTCCCTGAAGTCGGGTAACGCTGTTCTGGACGCACTGCAAAGCGCCGGTGTGGACGCGTTCGGCCTCGACGTGGGCGATGACCTGCTGCAGCGTCTGCTCAACGAAAAGATCGACCGCGCCTTCATCATCCTCCACGGTCGTGGCGGTGAAGACGGCAGCATGCAGGGCCTGCTCGAATGCCTGGGCATTCCGTACACCGGCAGCGGCATTCTGGCGTCGGCCCTGGCGATGGACAAACTGCGCACCAAGCAGGTCTGGCACAGCCTGGGCATTCCGACCCCACGTCACGCGGTACTGAGCAGCGAGGCCGATTGTATTTCGGCGGCCACGGAACTGGGCTTCCCTTTGATCGTCAAACCGGCCCATGAAGGTTCAAGTATCGGTATGGCCAAAGTGAGTTCAGCGTCCGAATTGATCGACGCATGGAAAGCGGCCAGTACCTACGATTCGCAAGTGTTGGTCGAGCAATGGATTCACGGTCCGGAGTTCACCATCGCCACCCTGCGTGACCAGGTGTTGCCACCAATTGCCCTGGGCACGACGCACAGCTTCTACGACTACGACGCCAAGTACATCGCCAACGATACCCAGTACCGCATTCCGTGCGGTCTGGACAGCGCCAAGGAAAAGGAACTCATGGACCTCACGGCGAAAGCCTGTGAAGCGCTGGGTATCGCCGGTTGGGGCAGGGCAGACGTGATGCAGGACGCCGATGGGCAGTTCTGGTTCCTGGAAGTCAACACCGCACCGGGCATGACCGATCACAGCCTGGTGCCGATGGCGGCCCGTGCCGCCGGTCTGGATTTCCAGCAACTGGTTCTGGCCATTCTGGCCGAGAGCGTTGCCGGCAATGCTGCCGGTAACCAAGAGTCGACGAGAGGTTAAGGCCATGCAAGGCGCTCAGCTCAGACATCAGCCCACCGCACCGACCGGCCGCAAGCCGGTACCGCGGGGCGCCAGCCGAATGGTGGCCAAAGAGCCGATGTCCGCGCGCCTGCCGAAAGCCAACTTCGGTTTTCTCAAAGCGTTGTTCTGGCCGGTGCTGCTGGTGGCTTTGGGGTTCGGTACTTACGAAGGCGCTACACGGTTGTTGCCGTATGCCGACCGGCCGATCACCAAGATCAACGTGCAGGGCGACCTGAGCTACATCAGCCAGCAAGCAGTGCAGCAGCGGATCGCCCCGTACGTGGCGTCGAGCTTCTTCACCATCGACCTGGCGAGCATGCGCACCGAGCTGGAAACGATGCCATGGATTGCCCATGCCGAAGTGCGCCGGGTGTGGCCGGATCAAGTGGTGATCCGCCTGGAAGAACAACTGCCGGTGGCCCGTTGGGGCGACGAGTCGCTGTTGAACAACCAGGGCCAGGCCTTCACCCCGCGCGAGCTGGCGAACTATGAACACCTGCCACAGCTGTTCGGCCCACAACGGGCCCAGCAGCAAGTGATGCAGCAATACCAGGTGCTGAGCCAGATGCTCAGGCCGCTGGGCTTCTCGATTGCACGCCTGGAACTGCGTGATCGCGGCAGCTGGTTCCTGACCACCGGCCCCGGCAGTGCGGGTCCCGGGATCGAACTGCTGCTGGGACGCGGCAACCAGGTGGAAAAGATGCGCCGTTTCATCGCCATCTATGACAAGACGCTCAAAGAACAGATTACGAACATTGCGCGCATCGATCTGCGCTACGCCAACGGCCTCGCTGTTGGCTGGCGGGAACCTGTAGCGCCCACGGCAGCCCAACCCGCTGTCGCGAAGAATTAAGAAGAGGCAGGACCCATGGCAAACGTGCAAAGCGGCAAAATGATCGTCGGTCTCGATATCGGCACCTCCAAGGTGGTGGCGCTGGTGGGCGAGGTCGCGGACGACGGCACGCTGGAAATCGTCGGGATCGGTACTCATCCGTCCCGTGGCCTGAAAAAAGGCGTGGTGGTGAACATCGAATCCACCGTGCAATCGATCCAGCGCGCTATCGAAGAAGCGCAGTTGATGGCCGGTTGCCGCATTCACTCGGCGTTCGTCGGCGTGGCCGGCAATCACATCCGCAGCCTGAACTCCCACGGCATCGTGGCGATTCGGGATCGCGAAGTCAGCTCGGCAGACCTTGAACGCGTGCTCGACGCCGCCCAGGCCGTGGCGATCCCGGCTGACCAGCGCGTGTTGCACACCCTGCCGCAGGATTACGTGATCGATAACCAGGAAGGCGTCCGCGAGCCGCTGGGCATGTCCGGCGTGCGTCTGGAAGCCAAGGTCCACGTGGTCACCTGCGCCGTCAACGCTGCACAGAACATTGAAAAATGCGTGCGCCGCTGCGGTCTGGAAATCGACGACATCATTCTCGAGCAACTGGCTTCCGCGTACTCGGTACTGACCGATGACGAGAAAGAGCTGGGCGTGTGCCTGGTGGACATCGGTGGCGGTACTACCGACATCGCGATCTTCACCGAAGGCGCGATCCGTCACACCGCTGTGATCCCGATTGCCGGTGACCAGGTGACCAACGACATCGCCATGGCGTTGCGCACTCCGACCCAGTACGCCGAAGAAATCAAGATCCGTTACGCCTGCGCCCTGGCCAAACTGGCTGGTGCCGGCGAAACCATCAAGGTGCCAAGCGTCGGCGACCGTCCGCCGCGCGAACTGTCCCGCCAGGCCCTGGCCGAAGTGGTCGAACCGCGCTACGACGAACTGTTCACGCTGATCCAGGCCGAACTGCGCCGCAGCGGCTACGAAGACCTGATCCCGGCCGGCATCGTGCTGACCGGCGGTACCGCGAAAATGGAAGGCGCCACTGAACTGGCCGAGGAAATCTTCCACATGCCGGTGCGCCTGGGCGTGCCTCACGGCGTGAAAGGTCTGGATGACGTGGTGCGCAACCCGATCTATTCCACCGGCGTCGGCCTGTTGATGTACGGCCTGCAGAAGCAGTCCGACGGCATCTCGTTCTCGGGCATCGGCAGCCGCGACAGCTACAGCAACGAAGAGCCACAGGCTCCGCTGCTGGACCGCCTGAAGAAGTGGGTCCAGGGCAATTTCTGAAGATTTACCGTAATACCGTTACACCGAAGCACGCAGTAGGCGAAAAAACTAGAGAATTGAAAGGAGAGGGAAAATGTTCGAACTCGTAGACAACATCCCCGCAAGCCCGGTAATCAAAGTTATCGGTGTCGGCGGTGGCGGCGGCAACGCTGTCAACCACATGGTCAAGAGCAACATCGAAGGCGTCGAGTTCATCTGCGCCAACACTGATGCCCAGGCGCTGAAATCCATCGGCGCGCGGACCATCCTGCAACTGGGTACCGGTGTGACCAAGGGCCTGGGCGCTGGCGCCAACCCTGAAGTAGGTCGTCAGGCTGCTCTGGAAGACCGTGAGCGCATTGCCGAAGTCCTGCAGGGCACCAACATGGTGTTCATCACCACTGGCATGGGCGGAGGTACCGGTACCGGTGCTGCGCCGATCATCGCCGAAGTGGCCAAGGAAATGGGCATCCTGACCGTTGCGGTCGTGACTCGTCCGTTCCCGTTCGAAGGCCGCAAGCGTATGCAGATCGCCGACGAAGGCATCCGTCTGCTGTCTGAAAGCGTCGACTCGTTGATCACCATTCCCAACGAGAAGCTGCTGACCATCCTCGGTAAAGACGCAAGCCTGCTGTCGGCTTTCGCCAAGGCTGACGATGTACTGGCCGGTGCCGTTCGCGGTATCTCCGACATCATCAAGCGTCCGGGCATGATCAACGTCGACTTCGCCGACGTGCGTACCGTGATGAGCGAAATGGGCATGGCGATGATGGGCACTGGCTGCGCCAGCGGTCCGAACCGTGCACGCGAAGCAACCGAAGCGGCCATCCGCAACCCGCTGCTCGAAGACGTGAACCTGCAAGGCGCACGCGGCATCCTGGTGAACATCACCGCCGGTCCTGACCTGTCCCTGGGTGAGTACTCCGACGTGGGTAGCATCATCGAAGCCTTCGCTTCCGAGCACGCGATGGTCAAGGTCGGTACCGTTATCGATCCGGACATGCGCGACGAGCTGCACGTGACTGTCGTTGCCACAGGTCTTGGCGCTAAAATCGAGAAGCCTGTGAAGGTCATCGACAACACCGTTCACACTTCGATGGCTGCACAGCCACAACAACAGGCCCCTGTTCGTCAGGAAGCTCCAGCGGTTAACTACCGTGACCTGGACCGTCCGACCGTCATGCGCAACCAGGCCCAGGCCGGTGCTGCGACTGCCGCGAAGATGAATCCGCAAGATGACCTGGACTACCTGGACATCCCGGCTTTCCTGCGTCGTCAGGCCGATTGATGGAATGTATCAGGGCTATGAAGGTGATTGGTGTTCAGCAAAGGCTCGGTCTGCTATCATCGCCAGCCTTTGTTGATACCAGTTCGCAATTTGCGCTGAAGCGGCCCAAGCCATGATTAAACAACGCACACTGAAAAATATTATCCGTGCCACAGGTGTAGGCCTGCACTCCGGGGAGAAGGTCTACCTGACCCTCAAGCCTGCGCCTGTCGACACTGGCATTGTGTTTTGTCGCGCTGACCTCGACCCTGTGGTGCAGATTCCTGCCCGCGCGGAAAACGTCGGCGAAACCACTATGTCGACCACGCTGATCAATGGCGACGTCAAAGTGGACACGGTAGAGCACTTGCTCTCGGCCATGGCTGGCCTGGGCATCGATAACGCCTACGTCGAGCTCTCCGCGTCCGAAGTCCCGATCATGGATGGCAGCGCTGGACCCTTCGTATTCCTGATTCAATCGGCAGGCCTGGAAGAACAGGACGCCGCCAAGAAATTCATCCGCATCCTGCGTGAAGTGACAGTGGAAGACGGCGACAAGCGCGCCACTTTCGTCCCTTTCGAAGGGTTCAAGGTGAGCTTCGAGATCGATTTCGATCACCCGGTTTTCCGGGACCGCACCCAAAGTGCAAGCGTGGATTTTTCCAGCACTTCGTTCGTAAAAGAAGTCAGCCGCGCCCGTACTTTCGGTTTCATGAGTGACATCGAGTACCTGCGCAAGCACAACCTCGCACTCGGCGGCAGCGTTGAAAACGCAATCGTGGTCGACGCCGATGGCGTACTGAACGAAGACGGCCTTCGCTATGAAGACGAATTCGTGAAGCACAAGATTCTCGATGCAATTGGTGACCTCTACCTGCTGGGCAATAGCCTGATTGGTGAGTTCAAGGGCTTCAAGTCCGGCCACGCACTGAACAACCAGCTGCTGCGCAAGTTGATTGAGCAGACAGATGCCTGGGAAGTCGTGACGTTCGAAGACGCCAGCACCGCACCAATCTCTTACATGCGCCCGGTTGCGGCGGTGTAAGCAAAAAACCTCTCTAGTTTTTAAAGGCTGCCTTCGGGTGGCCTTTTTTTATGTCCCGAATTTTGTGTTGCCTCGGCTGGCCTCATCGCGAGCAAGCTCGCTCCCACAGTGGATTGTATTCCCTTGTAGGAGCGAGCCTGCTCGCGATGACGTCCGTCCACTCAACAAAAAAATCAGCCGGCGCACACCACCCGGTTCCGCCCCCCTTCCTTGGCCTGATACAACGCCTTGTCCGCGCTGAACAGCAATTGCTCCAGGTTGATATCGCTGGCCGCCGTCCAGGTGGCAATGCCGATGCTCACGCTCATCGGCGGCTCACCGGGGTCCACCAGTGGCAGTTTCTGCACCGCCTCGCGGATGTGCTCGGCGATCTGCTTCGCGCCTTCACTGTCAGTTTCGGCCAGGATCACCGAAAACTCCTCGCCACCATAGCGAGCCACCAGGTCCGCCGGGCGATGGACATTGGCGCGGATGACCTCGGCCAACGCCCGCAAGGCTTCGTCGCCGGCCTGATGCCCGTGTCGGTCATTGAAGGCCTTGAAGTGATCGGCATCGATCATCAGCAATGACAACGGCTTGCCGCTGCGCTGCGCGCGAAACCATTCATGGCGCAGGGTCTGATCAAGGGATCGACGGTTGGCCACGCCGGTCAAGGCATCGGTGGCCGCCAGTTGCGCCAATTCCTGCTCGGCACTTTGGCGCCGTCGCAGCTCCCGACAGAGCAGCCAGGTCAGCCACAACAGGCCGATGCACAAAACCCCTGTTGCACCGCTGATCGCATAGGCTGTGCGGTTCCAGGTAGCGAACACTTCGTCGATGGAAAGGGCCACGATGACGGTCAACGGCAGATTGCCGACCCGGGTAAAGGTGTACAGGCGCCGTTGATGATCGACACTCGACACGCTTTCAAAGGTGCCACTGCGCTCGCGCAGCATGCGTACGACGTTAGGGCGGCTGGAGATGCTTTTGCCGATGGCGTTTTGTTCACGGTACGGTTTCTGCGCCAGGAGAATCCCGTCGTCGTTGATGATGCCAAGCGTACTGCCATTGCCGATGTCGAGGCTGCTGAACAGCTGATCGAAATAGCTCATGCGCATCGACGCTACCGCGACCCCCAGAAACTCACCCGTGGGCGATGAAATGCGCCGGCTGAAACTGATGCGCCATTCGTCGCTGTCATCGCAGTCGCAGCGTGGCTTGAACGGCCGGCTGATAAACATGCCGGTGTCGCGATTGAAGACATGGGCCAGGAAATAATCGCGGTCAGCGAAGTTCCCCGGTTTCGGCTCGATCAATGATGAGTCGGCCAGTACGTCGCCGTGCTTGTCCAGCAGCAGGATGTCGCCCTTGTAGCGCGCAGTGGTGGAGCGGTCGAACAGCACCAGATGACGGATCTGCGGTGCAACCTGTTTAAGGTCGTCCCGCTGGGCGGCAGCGATCAGGCCCTGCAGGGTCAAGTCATAGAGCTCGACCGTACGCAAGACATCGGCGTCGATCAGTTGCGCGATGGTGGTCGCGCTACGTGTGGCGGTCTGCTGGGCGTTGGCGTGTTCGCGGATCAGCAGGAAGGTGACGATGCACAGGATCGAGATGACTGTCAGGGTGCTGCCGAAGATCACCAAGATCTCGGGTCGCCCGGTCGGGCCTTGAAAATGTGCGGTGCGGCTTGCGGTCATAGGGCTGACGTCTGCTAAAGGGACGCTCTAAGCGTAGTTGCATAAACGTAGCAGCCGAGTGAATCCTTCCTGTTGCTCGAACGATTGATCAATGGCGTGGGCGTCAGTGACTTTCGTTACAGAAATTGCAAAGAAGGCCGAGTCGCCACTATAAAAAAAGCCGCTGACAGCAGCGGCTTTGGAGACAACTTTTCAAAGGGAAGAGCCGATGAAAAGTGTCGATGAAAACGGGGGTGATCGGTGCCGGTCAGCTGTCTTTCTCGACCCGTGGCTGGGCCTGGATGCTGGACGCTTGCGGGGCTTGGGTATCTTGGGCAGCCTTGGCTGTCATCTCGACCTGATGCTCTTCGAACGTCGCAGCGCGTGCGGCGTTATGCGCGACGAAAGTCTGCGATTCTTCCGCCATCGCCAATGGCGACAGGAACAAAGAGGACAAAACGAAAGCGCTGGCAATACCCATACTGTTGGACATCTTTAAAACCTTCTTGCTTGGCAAGTGCTGTTTGGTGCGGGCAAAGATAAGGATATGAGGCGAGGGGAAAAAGAGCGGATTCATGAAAGGACTGTTGCGACTTGAGCAACAGTTGGTGGTGTCGAGCGCTTTTGTGGCGAGGGAGCTTGCTCCCGCTCGGCTGCGCAGCAGTCGCAGGTCCGAGGAATATGGACTGTCTGAAAGAACGCGCACACAGGTTTTTAGGGCCGCTTCGCAGCCCAGCGCGAGCAAGCTCGCTCGCCACAGTAGTTTGTGTGTTTCAGACGGGAAGGTGTATGCCGAACGTATTCATCCCATGATCACTGCGCACGAACACATCCCCGCCATGCATCAGCGCAATCGCCTTGACGATGGCCAGCCCCAGGCCGTGATTGTGGCCGCTGTTGCTACGCGACGCATCGACCCGATAGAAGCGTTCGAACAGGCGCGGCAGATGCTCACTGGCAATCGGCAAACCTGGGTTGGCGACGCCGATGCTGACTTGATGCTCCTGGGCTTCGATCCGCACTTGAATCACCTGCCCGGGCGCGGTGTGCTGCACCGCGTTATTCAACAAGTTGATCAACGCCCGGCGCAGATGGGCGATCTCGATCCGCACTTGCGCGTCACCACTGACCTCGACCTGGACTTGAGCGTCCTCGAGAATGAAGTCCAGATATTCCAGGGTCGTGGCCACCTCATCGGCCAGCGAGGTCGAGGTGAGTTTGGTCGCCTTGCTGCCCTGATCAGCGCTGGCGAGGAACAGCATGTCGTTGATGATCGAACGCAGTCGCTCAAGCTCTTCGAGGTTTGATTGCAGCACTTCGAAGTAATGCTCGGCGGAGCGTCCGCGGGTCAATGCGACTTGGGTCTGGCCGATCAGGTTGGTCAGTGGCGAGCGCAGTTCGTGGGCAACATCGGCGTTGAATGACTCAAGGCGCGAGTAGGCCTGCTCGACCCGTTCCAGGGTTGAGTTGAACGAGCTGACGAATTGATCGAGTTCCGGCGGCAACGGTGACAATCGCAAGCGCCCCGAGCGCAACGGCGGGGCCAGGCGCCGGGCTTCCTGGGACAGTTTGATCAGCGGCTTGAGGCCGATCCGCGCCACCCAATAACCCAGTGCCGAGGCCAGCAGCACACCGACAATCGCCAGGCTGATCAGCGCGACCAGCAGGTGATGCTGGGTGTGGAAAAACGTTTCGGTGTCGATGGCGATCATGAAGCGCAGCGGCGGGCGCTGGTCCTTGGCCGGGAACTCACTGACCAGCACTTTCAGCGGATACGGGTGCTCCGGCAGATGCATGTCGCGCGTGCCCAGTGGCCCTTGGGCAAAGGCGCGGATCTGCGGTGTCAGGTTGCCGTATTCGTAGTGTGGATCGCCGCTGATGATCCAGAAACTGATGCGCTTGTCTTCTTCGCTCAACAGATTGAGCTTGTTGTTGATCTTCACCCAATGCTCGGGCGTGCCGTAACGGCCGACCGTGGATTCGAGCACGCTGTAGCGCGCATCGAGTTCGGCTTCTGGCAGCAGGCCCAGGCCTTTGTCGACCTGCTGGTACAGCGCCCAACCGATCAACAGGAACACCAGCAGCGCTACCAGCGTAAACATCCCGCTTAGACGCAGCGCGATGGAATTACTGGACACCACGGCTCTCCAGCACATAACCCATGCCACGAATGGTGTGCAGCAGTTTCTCTTCGAACGGCCCGTCGAGCTTGGCCCGCAGGCGTTTGATCGCGACTTCGACGACGTTGGCGTCGCTGTCGAAATTGATGTCCCAGACCATCTCGGCAATGGCGGTTTTTGACAGGATTTCGCCTTGGCGCCGGGCCAGCACGCTGAGCAGCGAGAACTCCTTGGCGGTCAGGTCCAGACGTGTACCGGCGCGGGTGGCCTTGCGGCTGATCAAATCTATCCACAGGTCGGCGATGCTCACCTGCACCGGTTCATGGCCGCCGCTACGGCGAGTCAGCGCTTGCAGGCGTGCCACCAGTTCAAGGAAGGAAAACGGTTTACCCAGATAGTCATCGGCGCCTTCACGCAGGCCCTTGATGCGATCTTCCACACGCTCGCGGGCGGTGAGCATGATCACCGGGGTTTGCTTGCGCGCACGCAGGGCGCGCAACACACCGAAGCCGTCGAGGCCCGGCAGCATCACGTCGAGGACGATTACCGCGTAGTCGCTCTCCAGCGCCAGGTGCAGACCGTCCACACCATCGCGGGCCAGATCCACGGTGAAACCCTGTTCCGTCAGGCCGCGGTGCAGATAGTCCGCGGTTTTTTCTTCGTCTTCGATAATCAGAACGCGCATGACCCCGCCTCAGTCTGTGGTCGCCAGCACCGGTTCTGGCGCAGGTTTAGGTCGATGGAATAGCCGCTCAAGCCACAAGTATATGACCGGCGTGGTGAACAGCGTCAGCGCCTGGCTGACCAGCAAGCCACCGACGACGGCGATCCCCAAGGGCTGGCGCAGTTCGGCACCGGTGCCATAGCCGAGCATCAACGGCAGGGCGCCGAGCAGGGCGGCGAGGGTGGTCATGATGATCGGCCGGAACCGCGTGATACAGGCCTTGAAGATCGCCTCTTCAGGCGACAGTCCGCCATTGCGCTGCGCTTCGAGGGCGAAGTCGATCATCAGGATGCCGTTTTTCTTGACGATACCGATCAGCAACACCAGCCCGATCAAGGCCATGATCGAAAAGTCCTGGCCGCAAATCCACAGCATGATCACCGCACCGAGGCCCGCCGAAGGCAAGGTGGAAATGATCGTCAGCGGGTGCACGAAGCTCTCGTAGAGCACGCCGAGAATGATGTACACCGCCACCAGTGCCGCCAGAATCAGCCA
The DNA here is from genome assembly GCF_019956275.1 of Pseudomonas sp. GL-RE-26. Taxonomy (NCBI): domain Bacteria; kingdom Pseudomonadati; phylum Pseudomonadota; class Gammaproteobacteria; order Pseudomonadales; family Pseudomonadaceae; genus Pseudomonas; species Pseudomonas sp. GL-RE-26. Next base: position 55,205 of record NZ_JAHBDI010000013.1, on the reverse strand, counting down.
CGGCTGGCTGGCCAGTGAACTCTGGAACGCCTGGGCCGCGCCCTGGAAGTTGCCGCTGATGGCGGTCGGCATGCCGATGTCGGCCTTGGCCTGGTTGAGCATGATCACCGCATCGCCCAACGCCACGCCGGGGGCCAGGTTGAACGACAGGTTGGCGGCGGGGAACATCCCGTCATGGGCGATGGACAGCGGGCCGATGGTCGGCGCATCGAACCTGGCCAGGGCCGACAGCGGCACCATTTCCCCGCTCAGGGGCGAGCGCAGGTAGAAATAGTTGAGGCTTTCGGCCTTGCCGCGTTGCTTGGTGTCCAGCTCCAGGATCACGTTGTACTGGTTGACCTGGGTCTGGAATTCGTTGATCTGGCGCTGGCCGAAGGCATCGTACAGGGCTTCGTCGACGTCGCTGGCGGTGAGGCCGAAACGTGCGGCGGCGCTGCGGTCGATGCTGATGTGGGTGATGCTGCCGCCCAGTTGCAGGTCGTTGGAAATGTCGCGGAAGGCCGGGTTGGCGCGCAGTTTTTCCGTCAGGCGTTGGGTCCAGGTGCTGAGGGTCGCACCGTCGTTGCTCTTGAGCACGTATTGGTACTGGGCGCGGCTCGGGCCTGAGCTGAGGTTGATGTCTTGCCCTGCACGCAGGTACAGGACGATGCCCGGGACTTTCATCAGTTGTGGGCGAATCCGGTCGATGAACTGGCTGGCCGAGACGTCGCGATCCCCGCGTTTTTTCAGGGTGATCCAGAAGCGGCCGTTGGCAATGGTCTGGTTGCTGCCCGAGACGCCGACTGAGTGCGAGAAGGTTTCGACAGCGGGGTCGGCGGCAACGATTTCGGCCATCGCCAGGTGTTTTTTCACCATGTCGCCGTAGGAAATATCCGCAGCTGCTTCGGTGGTACCGAGGACGAAGCCAGTGTCCTGGATCGGGAAGAAACCTTTAGGGATAAAGATGTAACCGGCGACCGCCAACCCCAGCGACAGGCCGAACACGCCGATCATCATTTTCTGGTGGGCGAGGGCGCGGCGCAGGCCTTTTTCGTACCACGCCAGCAGACGTTCACCAAAGCCCGGTTTGCTATGAACGTGATGCACCGGTGCCCGCATGAACAGCGCTGCCAGCGTTGGCGCCAATGTCAGCGAGACCACCACCGAAATCATGATGGTCGAGGTGGCGGTCAGGGCGAATTCCTTGAACAGCCGACCGACCACACCACCCATGAACAGCAGTGGAATGAACGCCGCCACCAGTGAAAAACTGATCGAAACCACGGTGAAGCCGATCTCGCCGGCGCCCTTGATCGCCGCCTCGCGCATGCCGTCACCGGCCTCCAGATGCCGGTGGATGTTCTCCACCACCACGATCGCATCGTCCACCACAAAGCCCACGGCGACCACGATCGCCACAAGGGTCAGGTTGTTCAGGCTGAAGCCCATCACATACATCAGCGCGAAACTGGCGATCAGTGACACGCCGAGCACTGCCGACACGATCAGCGTGGCCGACAGTTGGCGCAGGAACAGCGCCATCACCGCCACCACCAACATGATTGCAATCAGCAGGGTGATTTCCACTTCATGCAGCGAGGCACGGATGGTCTGGGTGCGGTCGATCAGCGTCTTGACCTGCACCGAGGCGGGGAGCATCGCTTCCAGTGCCGGCAAGGCGGCCTGGATGCGGTCCACGGTCTCGACGATGTTGGCGCCTGGCTGGCGGAAGATCACAAGGTTTACGCCCGGTTGCGAACCCGCCCACGCCTGAACGTAGGCATCTTCCGAACCGTTGACGACTTTCGCGACATCCTTGAGGTGAACCGGTGCACCGTCCTTGTAGGAAACGATCAACTGGCTGTATTCGTCGGGGTGGAACAACTGGTCGTTGGTGGACAGGGTCGAGATGCTCGACTCCCCGTACAGCGCACCCTTGGCCAGGTTGAGGCTGGTCTGCTGGATCGCCAGGCGGATGTCGGCGAGGGTCAGGCCAATGGCGGCGAGTTTGTCGGCGGATACCTGGACGCGAATCGCCGGACGCTGCTGACCGGTGATGACGACCTGGCCTACACCGTCGACCTGACTGAGCTGACGGGACAACAGGGTTTCCGTCAGGTCGCTGAGCTCAGGGCCTGGCATCAGCGACGAGTTGACGCTGAGGATCAGCACCGGGCTGTCCGCCGGGTTGACCTTGCGCCAGGTCGGCAGGTTCGGCATGTCCTTGGGCAGTTTGCCCGCGGCAGTATTGATCGCTGCCTGCACTTCCTGGGCGGCGGTGTCGATGCTCTTGTCGAGGGTGAATTGCAGGGTCAGGTTGGTCGAGCCCAGTGCACTGCTCGAGGTCATCTGGGTTACGCCGGGAATGGCACTGAATTGCACTTCAAGGGGCGTGGCCACCGAGGAAGCCATGGTTTCCGGGCTGGCGCCGGGAAGTTGCGCGGCCACCTGGATGGTTGGGAATTCTGCCTCCGGCAACGGTGCTACCGGCAGGCGCGGAAACGCGATGACACCTAGCAGCACCAGGGCGAACGTCAGCAGGACCGTGGCCACCGGGTGGTCGATGCACCAGGCTGAAATCGAACCATGGCCTTTCATTGTGCCGCCTCCGATCGCACCACTTGAGGAGGTTCGGTCAGCACTTGCACAGTAGCGCCGGGCTTGAGCCGCGACTGACCATCGCTGACCAGTACATCACCCGGCTTCACACCCTTGATGATGTCCTGGCCGCTGCCTTGATAGACCATCTGCACCTGCACGGCTTCGACCTTGTCGCCATTGACCCGGTACACGAAGTGCTGGTCGAGGCCGCGTTGTACGACTGTCGGCGGCACCACCAGCGCATCTTTATCCAGGGCTGTCTGAATCTTTACCGTCACCAGCAGGCCCGGCCAGAGCTTCTGCCCCGGATTGTCGAATTCGGCCTTGGCGCGGATGGTGCCGGTGTTGGCGTTGATTTGGTTGTCGATCAGGGTCAGGTGACCTTCGCCGAGCAGGTTGCCGGTTTCGCCGTCGGTGTCGGCACCGATGTAGGCCTTTACCTGAGCGTGTTGCGGGTCGTTGATCAGGCCTTGGAGGGTCGGCAGCATTTGCTGTGGCAGGGAGAACTCCACAGCGATCGGGTCGATCTGGGTCACCGTGAACAGGCCCTGGGTGTCGGTCATGCGCAGGAAGTTGCCTTCGTCCACAGTACGAATACCGACGCGCCCGCTGACCGGGGAGCGAATTTGCGTGTAGGAAAGCTGTACCTCAGCGGAGTCAATCGAGGCCTGGTTGCCTTGGGCAGTGGCCTTGAGTTGGTTGACCAGGGCTTGTTGCTGGTCGTAGGTCTGCTTGGACACGCCGTCGTCGACACTCAACAGCTTGTAGCGCTTGAGGTTGACCAGCGCCACTTGCAGTTGCGCCTGGCTTTCGCCCAGTTGTGCCTTGGCCTGGTCGAGGCTGGCGCGGATCGAGCGGTCGTCGATGGTGGCCAGCAGGTCACCTTTTTTCACCAGCTGGCCTTCCTTGACCATGATTTTGGTGAGAATGCCGTCGATTTGCGGGCGGACCACGACGCTGTGCAGGGACAGCACCGAACCTATGCCGCTGACGTAGCGCGGCACGTCTTTTTCGGCGACGGCGACCACGCGCACCGGGATGGCGGTGGGGGTGGCGAGTTTGGCCTTGGCCGGTTTGTTGGCGTACCACAGGCCCAGCGCTGCCAGGACGATCAGAAGGGCGACGAGCAGGGCGGGTTTTTTCTGGATTCGCATGCGAGTGGGGCGCCGGGGCTGGGTGGTCGGTCGGTGGGTAAGGTAGTTTCCTTTATAAACCTGTTTGCTGGTCAGGAGGGTGACGGCTAACTGACGGCGCTGTCAGTTTGCGGTTTGGTTTGGTCTTGGCGGCCTCTGGGCCGACCATGTTCTTGGTTGACCGTGTACATATCCGTTTCTTCTGTAACGGCCACCTATGGTTTCGCCCTTACGGCGACTCACTTTTTTTAACAAGCGCCTCAAAAAAAGTAAGCAAAAAAAGCGCTCGCCCCGAACGTCCGGCCCCTCGCTGGGGCTCGGCGTGCCTTCGCTCCGGCATTCATCCGGGGGCATTGCCCTCCGGTCGGCTTCGCTTCGACCTACATGCAATGAGTTCGACTGCGTCGAACGGCGCTACGCGCCAATCCCCGGATAAACGCCTCCACTCAGCCTTCCGAGGGGGCGGGTGGATCAAGATCAAGAGCTGCAGGCGAGCTAACGCTCGGCCTGATGAGTGGTGAGAAGCGTGGGGGGCGCCGATCTGTTTTTGCTCTTCTGTGGGAGTGAGCCTGCTCGCTCCCGCAAGGAATCAATCTTTGACCCGATGGATCAATTCGCCACCCGAACCCCACCCAAACTCCCGCTCAGTTCATATGCCGCCAATTCCGCCTGATGCGCCGCCAGCAATTCCGGCAACGATCCGCGCAAATACTCGACCCAGGTCTTGATCTTCGCATCCAGGTACTGGCGCGACGGGTAGATCGCATACAGGTTCAGTTCCTGCGAGCGGTAGTTGGGCATCACGCGCACCAGTGTGCCGTTGCGCAGGCCTTCTATTGCGGCGTACAGCGGCAGGACGCCAACACCCATGCCGCTGATGATCGCGGATTTCATCGCGTCGGCGGAGTTCACCAGGAACGGTGAGCTGTTGATGGTGACCATTTCCTGGCCGTCAGGACCGTCGAAGGCCCATTTCTCCAGCGGAATCACCGGGCTGACCAGGCGCAGACAGGCGTGGTTGAGCAGGTCGCTGGGTTTTTGTGCGCAGCCGTTGGCTTTGACGTAGGCCGGAGAGGCGCAAACGATGCTGTAGGTGATGCCCAGGCGCTGGGAGACGAAACCCGAGTCCGGCAGTTCGCGGGCGAGCACGATGGACACGTCGTAGCCTTCGTCGAGCAGGTCCGGCACGCGGTTGGCCATGGTCAGGTCGAAGGTCACGTCCGGGTGGGTCTTGCGGTAGCGGGCGATGGCGTCGATCACGAAGTGCTGGCCGATGCCGGTCATGGTGTGCACTTTCAGTTGCCCGGCCGGGCGCGCGTGGGCGTCGCTGGCCTCGGCTTCGGCTTCTTCGACGTAGGCCAGGATCTGTTCGCAGCGCAACAGGTAACGCTTGCCGGCTTCGGTCAGGGCGATGCGGCGGGTCGTTCGGTTGAGCAGGCGGGTTTGCAGGTGGGCTTCCAGGTTGGAGACCGCGCGCGAGACGTTGGCCGTGGTGGTGTCCAGTTGCACGGCGGCGGCGGTGAAGCTGCCGGCTTCGGCCACGTAACTGAAGGCGCGCATGTTTTGCAAAGTGTCCATGGGGTGCTCTCTCGTCGAATGACAAATTGTGACACGAAGTTTCTGTTTATTTACAGGCGACTAAAGATCGACTTACGGATTATCTCGTTAACGGTAACAAAGATTCACAGGAATCCCAGCTTATCGCCATTCAGGCCGCCCCATAGAATTGCGCAACTCGCAAAACTCCCCACCTCAGGAAATCGCAGCAGTGCCGCGTCGCATCAGCAGAGCGCTTCAGCCGCTCAGTGTTTTGGCTTTAACCCTGGCAATCAGCGGCTGCATCGGAACCGGAGGTATTGCCCCACAAGGCAAGGCGCTGGAGACCAATTCACTGGCCACCGACGAAGCGATCCAGAGCGCCGCGCAGGATGCGCACTGGCCCACCGCGCAATGGTGGCAAGCCTATGGCGACCCGCAACTGAATCGCTGGATCGACCTCGCCCTGCAAGGCAGCCCGACCCTGGCCATGGCCGCCGCCCGGGTGCGTCAGGCCCGGTCCATGGCCGGTGTGGCCGAAGCGGCCGAGTCGCTGCAGATCAATGGCGAGTCCACCCTCAAGCGTCACAACTGGCCTACCGACCAGTTCTATGGCCCCGGCGAGCTGGCCAACAGCACCACCTGGGACAATAACGCAGCGCTGGGTTTCAGCTATGCCCTCGACCTCTGGGGCCGCGAAAGCAATGCCACCGAGCGCGCCGTAGACATGGCGCACATGAGCGTCGCCGAAGCTCGCCAGGCTCAGCTTGAATTGCAGGACAACATCGTACGGGTCTACATCGAGTTGTCGTTGCATTACGCCCAGCGGGACATCGTCGAAGCGACCCTGAAGCAGCAACAGCAGATCCTTGAACTGGCGCAAAAGCGTCTGAGCGGTGGCATCGGCACCCATTTCGAGGTCAGCCAGGCCGAGACGCCGCTGCCGGAAACCCATCGCCAGATCGACGCCCTCGACGAAGAAATCGCCTTGAGCCGCAACCAGCTCGCCGCCCTCGCCGGCAAGGGGCCGGGGGAGGGCGCGCAGTTGCAGCGGCCAACGCTGTCACTGGGTGCGCCGCTGAAACTGCCGTCGTCGCTGCCGGCGCAATTGCTCGGCCAACGCCCGGACGTGGTCGCCAGCCGCTGGCAAGTGGCGGCGCAGGCGCGGGGCATCGATGTTGCCCATGCCGGGTTCTATCCGAACGTCGATCTGGTCGGCAGCCTCGGCTACATGGCCACCGGCGGTGGGGCCCTGGAGTTCTTGACTGGCAAGAAGCTCAACTACAGCGTGGGGCCGGCGATTTCCTTGCCAATCTTCGATGGCGGACGCTTGCGCTCGGAGTTGGGTGAAGCCTCGGCCGGCTATGACATTGCCGTGGCCAAGTACAACCAGACCCTGGTCAATGCCCTGAAAAACATCTCCGATCAGTTGATCCGCCGCGAGTCCATGGACAAGCAGCAGGCTTTCGCCGCCGAGTCGGTGGCCACTGCGCAGAAGACCTACGACATCGCGATGATCGCCTACCAGCGTGGGCTGACCGATTACCTCAACGTGCTCAATGCCCAGACCCTGCTGTTCAAGCAGCAGCAAGTGCAGCAGCAGGTTCAGGCGGCGCGTTTGAGTGCTCATGCCGAGTTGGTGACCGCGCTCGGTGGTGGCCTCGGTGCCGGCAACGACGTGCCGAAAGACAGCCAGACTCAGGCGCCGAAAATCCCGAGCCTTTTGCGTTGAACACAAAACCTGTGGGAGCGAGCTTGCTCGCGATGAGGGCGGCACATCCAGTATTGATGCCGGCTGATACTCCGCTATCGCGAGCAGGCTCACTCCTACAAGGTGCCGGTTTTTATCGAACTTCACTGAGCAGGATTTGATGACTCCCTTGCCCGCACCCTTGCGTTGGCTGTACTCCCTTGAATGGCGTCGGGGTTTCTTCGACTGGGCACGCAGCGACGGTGTGACCTGGGTCTACATCTTCAAGGTGCTGTTCGCGGCATTCCTGACGCTGTGGCTGGCCATGCGCCTGGAGCTGCCGCAACCGCGCACGGCGATGATCACTGTGTTCATCGTCATGCAGCCGCAAAGCGGCCAGGTGTTCGCCAAGAGTTTCTATCGTTTTCTCGGCACCCTGGCCGGGTCGGCGGTGATGGTTGCGCTGATCGCCCTGTTTGCGCAGAACACCGAGCTGTTCCTCGGTTCGTTGGCGATCTGGGTAGGTATCTGCACGGCCGGCGCCACCCGCTGCCGCAACTTCCGCGCCTACGGTTTCGTACTCGCCGGATACACCGCGGCGATGGTCGGCTTGCCCGCGCTGGCTCACCCGGACGGCGCGTTCATGGCGGCGGTCTGGCGGGTACTGGAAATCTCGTTGGGCATTCTCTGTTCGACACTGATCAGTGCCGCCATCCTGCCGCAAACCGCCAGCGCCGCCATGCGCAATGCCCTGTATCAGCGCTTTGGCGTGTTCGCCCTGTTCGTCACCGACGGCTTGCGTGGCCGCAGTCAGCGCGAGGCGTTCGAGGCCGGCAACGTGCGTTTCATCGCTGAAGCCGTGGGCCTGGAAGGCTTGCGCAGCGTCACTGTGTTCGAAGACCCGCACATGCGTCGGCGCAATGGCCGGCTCAGCCGCCTGAACAGTGAGTTCATGGGCATCACCACGCGCTTCAATGCCCTGCATCAGTTGCTCGAACGCTTGCGCAGCAACAATACGGATCATGCCGTGGCGGCGATAAAACCGGGCTTGCAAGACCTCGCCGAATTACTCGACGGCTTCAGTGGCCGTGCGCTGACCAGCGCCGATGCGGCGCGTCTGGTTACGGCGCTGAGCACATACAAGGCAGGGTTGCCGGCGCGGGTGCGCAGCCTGCGGGCGATCTTTCAGGAGAGCGAACCGAGCGACGACGAATTGCTGGACTTCCACACCGCCTACGAACTGCTCTATCGCTTCGTCGACGACCTGCACAGTTATGCACAGACCCACGCCTCCCTGGCCGATCACAGTCACGAACGGGAGCGCTGGGACGAGCCGTTCACTCCGCAAACCAACTGGATGGCAGCGGCAGCATCGGGGATACGCGCAGCGTTCATCCTGGTGGTATTGGGCAGTTATTGGGTGGCAACCGCCTGGCCGAGCGGCGCGACCATGACCCTGATTGCGGCCGCGACCGTGGGCCTGTCCGCCGCCACCCCGAACCCGAAACGCATGGCCTTTCAGATGGCGTGCGGGACGTTGCTCGGGGCGCTGATCGGCTTCGTCGAGATGTTTTTCATTTTTCCGTGGATCGACGGATTTCCGTTGCTGTGCGTGATGCTCGCGCCGGTGATCGTACTCGGCTCGTTCCTGACTTCGCGGCCGCAATATGTCGGCGTCGGCCTGGGCTTGCTGATTTTCTTCAGCACCGGATCGGTGCCGGACAACCTCACGGTCTACAACCCCTACACCTTCATCAACGACTACATCGCCATGGTGCTGGGCATGCTGGTGTGCGCAGCGGCCGGGGCGATCATTCTGCCGCCCAACAGCCGCTGGCTGTGGCGTCGGCTGGAGCAGGATTTGCGCGGTCAGGTGGTGTACGCCATCAGCGGCAAGCTCAAGGGGTTGGCGTCGAGTTTCGAAAGCCGCACCCGCGATCTGGTGCATCAGGCCTACGGCTTCGCGGCGGGTCAACCGCAAGTGCAGCGGGACTTGCTGCGCTGGATGTTCGTGGTGCTGGAAGTCGGTCACTCGATCATCGAGTTGCGCAAGGAACAGGCGATTCTGCCGGTGCATCCGGCCTATGCCGAATCCCAGCCGTGGCGCCAGGCGATCCGGGTGATGGGTCGTGCGCTGGTGCGGCTGTTCCTGCAACCGAACAGCAGCAACCTCGAACGCGCGCTGATCGCCGTCGATCACGCGATCAGCCATGTGCAGTCCACCGACGAACCCTTCGCCCCGCACTTCGATACCTCAGCGTTGCGCCGGGTGAAGAGCTACCTGCACTTCATCCGCACCTCGCTGCTCGATCCGCAATCTCCGCTCGCCGCCTTCGCAAGCAGCCAGCCCCAAGGACTTGAACATGCCTCGTGAAATCGCCTTCCACGGCGTGTACATGCCGACCATGACCCTGATGTTTTTCATCGCGGCGGCGCTTGCCTGGGCGTTGGACCGGTTTCTGTCCGGGTTCGACCTGTACCGTTTTTTCTGGCATCCGGCGTTGCTGCGCCTGAGCCTGTTTACCTGTCTGTTCGGCGCGTTGGCGCTGACTGTCTACCGTTGACTCTCTATCACTGACTCTCTATCTCTGAAGAATGCCCCGATGAAAAAGTTTTTCAGCCTGCTCGCGACCTTGCTGGTGCTGGCCCTCGCGCTGTGGATCGGCCGCTCCTTGTGGGAGCACTACATGAACACGCCATGGACCCGCGACGGCCGCGTGCGCGCCGACATCATCAACGTCGCCGCCGACGTCACCGGCGAAGTGGTGGAGGTGCCGGTGCGCGACAACCAGCTGGTGAAGAAGGGCGATTTGCTGATGCAGATCGACCCCGAGCACTACCGTCTAGCGGTGAAACAGGCGCAAAGCCTGGTGGCATCGCGCAAGGCGACCTGGGAGATGCGCAAGGTCAACGCCCATCGTCGCGCCGATATGGACAACCTGGTGATTTCCCGGGAAAACCGCGATGACGCCAGTAACCTCGCCGACTCGGCCCTGGCCGATTACCAGCAGGCCCAGGCGCAACTGGAAGCCGCCGAACTCAACCTCAAGCGCACTGAAGTGCGCGCGGCGGTGGACGGCTACGTCACCAACCTCAACGTGCACCGCGGCGACTATGCGCGCATCGGCGAGGCGAAAATGGCCGTGGTCGACATGAACTCGTTCTGGGTCTACGGCTTCTTCGAAGAAACCAAGCTGCCCCATGTGCGCGTCGGTGATAAGGCCGACATGCAACTGATGAGCGGCGAAGTGCTCAAGGGCCATGTGGAAAGCATCTCGCGCGGCATCTACGACCGCGACAACCCGGAGAGCCGCGAACTGATTGCTGATGTGAACCCGACGTTCAACTGGGTGCGCCTGGCGCAGCGGGTGCCGGTGCGGATTCACATCGATGAAGTGCCGGAGGGTGTGCTGTTGGCGGCGGGGATTACTTGTACTGTGGTGGTCAAGCAAGGTGATGGTGCATGACTTGTAGACCGAGTCGCCCCCTTCGCGAGCAGGCTCGCTCCTACAGGGATTCAGTGTTCAGCCACTGACGGTGTGGACGCCCCCAATCCCTTGTGGGAGCGAGCCTGCTCGCGAAGGGGGCGACTCGGTCTCAGAGCTGCCCACGCAACCCGAACCGCTTCATCAACCCCGATTCCAGCAGCCCCTTGGGCAACAACCCGGCCAGCAGCGGCAACGCGCGGCTGCCATTACCCAGGCGCACCAGTCGCGGTGGCTTGTCCTGCTGCACAGCCTTGAGCAAACCGACGGCAAACTCATTGGCCGGGGTCGGGTTGTCCTGAGAGGCCTTCGCTCGGGCGCGTATGCCTTCGCGTAGCGGAAACCATGGCGACTGTTCGCTGATCAGTTGCTCGGCTTCGTGCCCGGCATTCCTTGCGAAGCTGGAAGCGATGGCCCCCGGCTGGACTTCCATGACCCGCACACCGAACGGCGCCAGTTCCATGCGCAAGGCATCGCTCAAGGCATGCACGGCGGCTTTCGAGGCGCAGTAGGCTCCGGCGAATGGCGTGACCAAAACACCCGAAACGCTGCCGATATTCACCACCAATCCTTTGCTCCGGCGCAGCACGGGAAACATCGCGCGAGTGACGCCAACGACAGCGAACACATTGGTTTCGAACTGGCGTTGCATGGCCGGTACGCCACCATCGAGCAGCGGCCCCATGGCGCCATAACCCGCGTTGTTGATCAGTACGTCGAGGCCGCCGGTCTGTTGGTTGATTCGCTCGCTCAAGGCTTCGAGTGCCGGGCCGTCGTTGACATCCAGTTGTACGGCCGTGAAACCCGCGGCGGTGAGTGCAGCGACATCTTCAGCCCTGCGCGCACTGGCCCAGACTTCATAGCCGGCGACCTTGAACGCATCGGCAAGGGCGCGGCCAATGCCGCTGGAGCAACCGGTAATCAACGCAACGGGCATGGCGCATTCCTTGTGCAAAAAATGGGGGAAGGATCAGTCGGAAAAACTACCCTGCAATCGCTCGGCGCGAAACTCCAGGGTTTCCGGACGGTAGCCAGGACGCAGTGGCGGCAGCGGCAAACAGTCTTCCCATTTGCCACCGGCCTGCAATTCACCAGGGCCACGATAACGCGGGGCGGTGTATTGATTGTCGGCCAGGTTCACCGTATCGCCCGGTGCATAAGCCGCAACCCGCCACCGCAACTCAGTCAGCGGCACGTCATTGCCGTTGTTCAGGGTCAATTGCAATGGGCGGTCGGCGGGACATTGTTGTGGCGCGTAACTGATGCGCAACTCCAGGCGTTGCAGTTGCTTGAGTTCGCGGTGGTCCATCCAGATGACCCAGGTGGCGACGATGCCCAGCCCCACGGCAGCCGCCAGGGATACGGGCAAGGCCTTGGCCGGATAGCGCAGCAACAGGATCAGCCAGGTGATGACCAGCAGGACGCCGATGAACATGACGTGAAATCTCGGGAATAGAGAGGTCATCCTACCTAAGCGCGGGTGGGGTTGGCGATGGGCGATTCGGTGGCGTGCTGACTGGCCCCATCGCGAGCAGGCTCGCTCCCACATTGGACCGAGCCGAGCACAAAATCTGTGATCAACCTAATACCCTGTAGGAGCGAGCCTGCTCGCGATGAGGCCAGGTAAAGCAATAAAAAACCCAGTGCAAAAAAAGCCCCCGCCCAGCCTGCTGCGGATAGGGAACGCAGCAGGCTGGACGAGGGCTTCTTGTTTTACTGAACGTTACTGCGCGACGGTCTTCACCGAACCCCCACGTACAGCCGAAGTGGAGCGACTGTAGATATCTCCAAACCGCTCGATCTCGTCTTCACTCAGGTTTGTGGATTTCGTTGCGCTCCTGATCGTTGAGGATGTTGACCATCTGCTTCACGCCTTGGACCTTGTCCTTGTGAACGATCATCATGGCGTCCTGGTTTCCACCACCACGATGTTTTCCAAGCTAATCATCGATTCCTTCTTAGCTTATCGTTGGCAGTAACGTAATGAGTTAACTGGTTGTTGTAATTTTATATTTTTAAACTAGAAGTTTTATTTTTAGGTGTGGATGTGTATTGATTTTTGTTTGTCAACCTATCAGTTCTGTTAGTGGTGAGGTTAATTGTTTCGGAGTACGTTAGCCCTCGAAGTATTAAATAACGTACTGCGAGGATTCGAATATGGGTACTCAACAAACAAAGTTTTTAGCTATTTTTCCTGCTGATCAGGAGCGTTCATGGATAAAAGTCAGAGCCTCGGAACCTATACAGTTAGGAGCTTTTTTTCCTGTTTTTGATGGTGCAGGTACTGATTCGGAAAATGCTGCATCGGTAAAGTGGGAGGCACATAGTTGGATAAATGAAAACTCAGGGACTATTACACAAAACGGCTTATACACCGCCCCTTCTTCTGTAGGGATGATCATTGTTTCGTGCTATTCAGAAATTTATGACGTTAAGGGATGGTTGGTGCTTGAAGTTAATTAAGATCATTTCTAATAGCCCCCAACCAGCCTGCTGCGGATAGGGAACGCAGCAGGCTGGACGAGGGCTTCTTGTTTTACTGAACGTTATTGCGCGATGGTTTTCACCGCCACGCCACGCTCAACCGGTGTCGAACGCCCGTAGATATCTTCAAACCGCTCGATATCGTCTTCGCCCAGGTAGCTACCCGATTGAACTTCGATGATCTCCAACGGGATCTTCCCCGGGTTACGCAGCCGATGCACCGAAGCGATCGGAATGTAGGTCGACTGGTTCTCGGTCAGCAGGAACACGTTTTCATCACAGGTCACCTCAGCGGTGCCGCTGACCACGATCCAGTGCTCGGCGCGGTGGTGGTGCATCTGCAGCGACAGGCACGCGCCCGGCTTGACCGAGATGTGCTTGACCTGGAAGCGGCCGCCCATGTCCACCGAGTCGTAGGAGCCCCACGGACGGTAGACCTCGCAGTGGTTCTGGGTTTCGCTGCGACCCTGTTCGTTGAGGGTGTTGACCATCTGCTTCACGCCTTGGACCTTGTCCTTGTGGGCGATCATCATGGCGTCCTTGGTTTCGACCACGACGATGTTTTCCAGGCCGATCACCGACACCAGTTTGCCGTTGCCGTGGATCATGCAGTTTTTGCTGTCCTGGATCACCACGTCGCCTTTGGTGACGTTGCCGTTGGCGTCTTTTGCATTGACCTCCCACAGCGACGACCAGCAGCCGACATCGCTCCAGCCTGCGGTCAGCGGCACGACGCAGGCGCGTTGGGTTTTTTCCATCACCGAGTAGTCGATGGAGTTGTCCGGGCAGCAGGCGAAGGTGGCTTCGTCGAAGGTGATGGTGTCGGCATCTTGCTTGCTGCGCTCCAGGGTCAGCAGGCAGGTGTCGTAGATGTCCGGATCGTGCTTCTTCAGCTCTTCGAGGAAGCGGCTGGCGCGGAACAGGAACATGCCGCTGTTCCAGAAGTAGCCACCGGACTGGACGAACTCGGTGGCGCGCTTCACGTCAGGTTTTTCGACGAAGTGCGAGACGCGGCTGACACCTTCAGGCAGCAGCGAGTCGTTGGTCGACTTGATGTAGCCATAACCGGTTTCCGGCTTGGTGGCCGGCACGCCGAACAGCACCATTTCACCGTTTTCAGCGGCGACAGTGGCCAGGGCCAGGGCGCGTTGCAGGGCTTTCTGGTCTTCCAGCACGTGGTCGGCCGGCAGTACCAGCATCAGTTCGTCGCGACCTTCATTGACCAGCATCATCGCGGTCAGGGCCACGGCCGGCGCGGTGTTGCGACCGAACGGCTCCATCAGGATGCGCTGGGACTCCAGCTTGCGCGCCGCCAATTGCTCGTTGACGATGAAGCGGTGGTCTTTGTTGCAGACCACGATTGGCGTGTCCATGCCTTCGAACACCAGGCGTTCCAGGGTTTGCTGGAACAGGGTGTGTTCGCCGGTCAGGGCCAGGAACTGCTTAGGGAATTGTTTACGGGAAAGCGGCCAAAGACGTGAGCCACTACCACCTGACAAGATCACCGGAATCATGTTGTTACTCCTTGAATATCGATTGGTTAGAGCTACTGCGTTCTGTCGTTTCACTCTTGTTTTTGTTCCGTGTCCGGGCTGACGCTGCGATTCAGTGTGGGAGCGGCGTCAGCCAGGCAAATCGTTTAGCGCGTCGACACCGGGCGTTTCACCCAGACCGGCGACAGGCTGCTGCCGCTGCCGGTGACGTACAGCACCGCGGCTTCACCGCGTTCCAGGGCGACCGGTTTCACGTCGCCGACTTTGGTGGTGCCGTCGTACAAGGCCAGGCTGACCTTCACCGGGTTGATTTCACGCTCGCCGCGACCCTTGGGTGCAACGTTCGGGACTACGTCGGTCTTGCCATCGGCGGTCTTCAGGGTCAGCGCCTTGTCGCTCAGGTTTTGCACGCGTACCAGGGACTTCTGCTTGTTCTTGAACGGCGGCTCTTCGATCAGTTGCGGTGCGCCGCTGGCGTTGTTGACCAGGGTGTAATAGTGGTCGCCGGCCAGTTTCACCGGCAGGCTCTGGCTACCGACCTTGGCGCTGTAGTCGCCGCCCGGCATGAAGCTGAAGTCACTGCTCGACAGTGGCGCGACATCGCTCAGGTTGGTGCTGCCGACGGTGGCGCTGACTTCGGAGTTGCTCGCGTTGTAGATACGCACGAAGGTCGAGCCTTTCGGTGCGGTCGGGCCGTACAGGGCGGCGTCGCCACCGGCGAAAGCCTGTACCGACAGCACGCTGAGGCCGGCAACCAGGGCAATGCGTTTGGCGAGACGACGAGGAGTTGTAGTGAAAGTCATGGTGTACCTCTCTTTCAGTTTTGCGCCCGGTCGGGCGTCTCGGATTTGTTGATGGCTACGTTTTGTTGGCGGGCGCCGGCTTGTTTAAGCTCTGCGACCCACTGCGGGTCGGCGTCGCCGATTTCGTTGTTCACAGGCAGATATCGTTCAGGGAACTCCCAGATCAGCACCTGTGGCGGGCTGTTCTTGAAGGCATCGCTCTTGAGGTAGCTGAGCATCGGCAGAATCGGGCCGTGGCCGTCTTCGGCGTAATTGACCACGTCGCTGTGCAGCGCTTGCTTGAGCGCACCGACGAAGTTCCAGTTGGGGTTGGCGCTGTAGCTGGTGCCGATCAGGGCCACCGGCACTTCGGTGTTGGCGAACAGGGCATCGTCACCGGCCGGCTGGTCATCCGCTGCCACGGTGTTGCGCTTTTGCAGTGGCTCTTGCGCCGGCATCAGGTTTTCGAACAGCGGGTCGAGCGGCAGGAACAACTGCAGGTCGCCCTTGTGCGTGATGGTCTCCGCAGGTTCGGTGACGAAGCGCTGCGGCTCGCCGCTCAGCGGGTACTGGTCGGCAATGGTTTTGGCCAGACGGTTGGCGGCGATCTCGGCGCCTTGCGGCGTCCAGTGGGTGTCGGTGCGCAGGAACACTTGCTGGCCATTCTGCTTGGCCTGTTGCAGCGGGCCGAGCAGGTCAGGGGCCGGAATCCGGTCGGCGGCCAGGCGCTGGTGGAAGTCCTTGTAGAGGTTGGCGTGGATGCTCGCCGGTTTCACTTCACCGAGGTGTTCCGGGTACAGGCGCACCTTGGCCGGCACTACCGCCATCACCAGTTGTACGCCTTTCTCTTTCAGGGTCTGGCGTACGCCTTCGACCAGCGCGTAGTTGCCTTGCAGGTTCAGCTCTTCGTTGACCACCGGGTGGAATTCTTCATCGCTGTACAACCACTGGTCGCGACCGAGCACCACACCCGGACGACCTTCGTTGAACAGTTTGAAATCCAGCGCGGCCCAGAGGTTGGTGCCCAGGCGCTTGATCGGGAACTCGTCGTCGTAGTGCGTTTCCACGGCCTTGGTCCAGCGACCGTTGAGCACCGTCGCATCGGCGTTGGTGCTGAAGCCGAAGAAGCTGCGCACCGACCACAGACCGAGCACCAGCAGGGTCACCAGGAACAGCGCGATGTAGAAGATGCGTAATGAGCGGGTCATGGTCAGATCCCTCAGAACTGGAAGTAAAGGAACGGCGAGAAGCTTTGCGCCGAGAGTTTGAGAATCGAGGCAATGAACAGCAGCAGCACCAGCGCACGCATCACGTAGCGCGACCAGTCAGCGGTCCAGTAGGCCGGTTGCACCTGGGCTTCGACGCCGACGGTGTAGCCAGGCTGGTGGATGCTCGCGGGGTTATCCCCAGGCACGGCCTTGATCGTTCCCGGTGTCGCAGCGGCCGGGCCGTCGGCGTCGACGTTCACCGCAGGCTTGGTCTTGGCCGGAGGCTGATTGGTGTAGAAATCCCGCAGGCCGAAGAACGCCAGGGTTACGTAAGCCACGATCAGGGTCGCCACTTGCAGACCGGTGAGGCTGGCCTGGTTGAGTTCCGACAGCGACCAGTCGCCGAAGCTGAACATCGCGCCGTACATGCGACCGGCGACGTGCAGGTTTTCTGCGCGGAAGATCACCCAGCCCATCACCACCAGCAGGAAGGTCAGTGCCCAGCGGATCGGGTTGAAGCTGCGTGGAGAAGTGTTCAGGCCGATGGCTTTCTCGATCGCCAGCCACATGCCGTGCCACGCACCCCAGACGATGTAGGTGATGTTCGCGCCGTGCCACAGACCACCGAGCAACATGGTCAGGAACAGGTTGCGATAGGTCATCAGCGTGCCTTTGCGGTTACCGCCGAGGGTGATGTACAGATAGTCACGCAGCCAGGTCGACAGGCTGATGTGCCAGCGCCGCCAGAACTCGGTGATCGACTGGCTGACATACGGCTGCTTGAAGTTTTCCATGAAGCGGAAACCCATCATCAGGCCCAGGCCGATGGCCATGTCGCTGTAACCGGAGAAGTCGAAATACAACTGCGCGGTGTACGCCAGCGCGCCGAGCCAGGCATCGCCCGTGGTCGGGTTTTGCAGGGCGAAGCAGTGGTCGGCCACCACCGCCAGAGTGTCGGCGATGAAGACTTTCTTGATGAAACCCTGCATGAACCGCGTGCAGCCCTCGGAGAACTTGTCGAGGGTGTGGGTGCGGTTGTTGAACTGGTCGGCCAGGTCGCGGAAACGCAACACGGGGCCGGCGATCAAGTGCGGGAAGATCGCCACGAACGCCGCGAAGTCGATCAGGTTGCGGGTCGCCGGGGTGTCGCCACGGTAGACGTCGATGATGTAGCTGATGGACTCGAAGACGTAGAACGAGATCCCGATCGGCAGCAGCACGTGGGTCAGGATGAATGGCGAAAGGCCCACCGACGTCATCATTGCGTTGATGCTGTCGACGCCGAAGTTGGCGTACTTGAAGTAGCCGAGGATGCACAGGTCGACGGCCACGCCGAGCAGCAGCCAGCGCTGCGCCGGTTTGGTCCTGACCCCGGCGGCACCGACTTTCAGGCCGATCCAGTAGTTCCACAGCGTGACGCCGGCGAACAGCGCGAGGAAGTCCACACGCCACCAGGCGTAGAACACGTAGCTGGCAATCAGCAGCAGCAAATTGCGATAGCGTTGCCCGCTCAGGTAGTACAAGCCGAGGAAGATCGGCAAGAACAAAAACAGGAACACGTTGGACGAAAAAACCATCCCGATCTCTCCTTGTTTGAACCAACAGTCAAGGGCCAACGGCCCCCCCAAACCCCCCAAGAAAAACCGGGGGGCATCACACAAAAACTCACACCTGACACTGAACCTGTGGCGAGGGGGCTTGCCCCCGTTCGGCTGCGAAGCAGTCGTAATACCTGTCCGCGCGCTCTGTCTGAATTACCGCGTTGTCAGGATTTGGGGGCGCTGCGCACCCCAACGGGGGCAAGCCCCCTCGCCACATTGGATCGTGTTAAACCTCAAGAACCCTTGTTGCCCTTTTCATTGGCCGGGTCGTAGACCTTGGTCAGGTCACCGCCGAGGCGGAAGGTCTTGAACGGTTGCATCTTGTGCTTCTTCGCCAGCACCTCGGGCGAGCAGGTGTAGAGCGAGCAGAACGGTTCGAGCCAGGCGAATTTCATGTCCTCTTTCAGGTCGGTCATGTCCTGTTCCTTGCCGTTCTTTTCCTCGAACTCATCCGGGTCTTTCACCCCGGACAACACCCGGTCACCCAGGCGTTTGAGTGCGCCATTGTTTTCCTGACGCAGATCCACACCGTTGACCTGGGCGAAACTGGCGATCATCGCCAGCGGCGGCAGGGCGTAGTTGTGGTAGGCCAAGGCCCGTTGCTGACGCTTGAGTTCGTTGGGCAGGTAGCCGTCGGCGTCGATCTGGTTGGCGCCGACCTTGTATTCCTTCACCGCCCAGTCGAACAGGTCGCGGCGGTTGGTGGCGACGGAGGTGGCCATCACCGACCAGGCGGCCCAGTACGAGTGGTTGTTGGTCATGTCGAGCGGCAGGTTGTCCCAGTCGCTGACCACCTGGTCGGCCATCTTGCTGAACCAGGCTTCGATCACTTGCGCTTCCTGTTGATGGGTGGCCAGCGGGTGAGAGTCGGAAAATTTCAGGCGGATGTACGCCGAAGCCATACTGCCCAGCGCCCATTTGCGCATCGACTTGCCGGTGTGGTTGAAGTCCTTGGACATCAGCGCGTCAGCCTGGGCCCAGGCCGTCAGCCAGCTCAACGTGCATTCCAGTTGTTCCGGGCGACCGTCACGCATGAACTGCATCACGCGCTTGCTGGTGCCGCGCTCGATCTTGGTGATGTCGGCGGTGCTCTCGCGAAAGGCTTTTTCCGATTGCACGTTCAGGGTCGCGCGGGCCTTGTCCGAACCTTCGTACTTGCTGCGAAATTGCAACGAGCCGGTGTACGGCGTCGGCATCGCATCGCAGCCTTCGCTGTTGTCGCCCGTCTTGAATTTATCCACAGGCGCAAAATAGCCCTGGGGTGGACGTAGTGGCGCAGCCGCTTGCGTGGCCCCGGTGAACATCGCCAGGCTCAAGAGCGTCGGTGCCAACAGTGTTGAAAATTTCGGATAGCGCATAGCAGACCTCATTGCCCGACCGAAGCAGTACGCTGTTCGGCGCCCGGGAATACGTTGCGTTTGCAAATTTTCGCTTCGACTTTCTGTGGTGCGGCACCGGCTTCGGGGCCCTGGACTTCAACGGCCAGCAGGTTCTGCGAGGCCCAGTCTTCATCCGTGCGCAACTCGAAAGCGAAACGCCCGTCAGTCTCGGAGGTTTCCGGTTTGTCGATCTTGATGTCCTCGTGGCGACCGTTCATGTACCAGAGGGTGGCTTGCAGGGTTTTCACCGAGGTGTCGGCGAAGCGGACGTCGACCTGATGACTACCGTTGCGCAGGTCCATGTTCTTGCTGTTGACCATCAACTCGTTTTTGCCCGGCTTGAGCGTGGCGCTGCCGGACATCTGTGCATCCTTGCCTTCGCAACCGTTGTCCAGCAACGCCATCATCTGGCGGTAGATGGTTTCCTGGTCGAGGCGGTACAGCGGCGAGAATTCCCAGATGAGAATCTTCGGCGGGTTCTTCTGGAACTCGTCGCTGCCCAGGTACTGCAGCATCGAACCTTCCAGGCCGCCGCCGGGGAACGCCACGTTGAGGATGTCGGCGCCGATGGCCTCTTCGAGGAAGCCGGCGAAGTTGTAGTTCTTGCCACTGTGGGAGGTACCCACGAGGGTGATTTGCGGGTTGCCGGAGTCGCCGAACAAATCGCCATCGCCCGCTTCGCCCTTCGGCTCGGTGGTGAACTGATCCATGTACTGGATCGCGTAGCTGGTGCCACAGAGTTGACCGGCCATGTTGTGCAAGGTTCCGGTCTTGCCCATGCGACCCGACTTTTTGGTCTCGAATTCGCGCTTGGGAATGTCGGCGAATTCAGGCAATTGCTTGACCTTCTCGGCGACGATTTTCGCCGTGCGCTGGGCGCCGTACGGGGTCCAGTGCTGGTCGCCACGGAAGTAGAAATCGTGGGCAGGCAGGGTGTCGGGCAACGACTCGTTGGTCAGCGGCGACAGGTCCGGAACCACGTAGCCCATCTGCGCGAAACGACCGAGCATGGACTGGTAGTTCTTCAGCGCCTTGTCGAAGTCGAAACTGGCTTTCTCCGCCGGGTTGAGCTTGTTGCGGTTCACCAGACCACGGGTCGGCTGGTACACGACAACCAGTTCCACGCCTTTGCTCTTGAACGCATCGTGCAGTTGTTTCATGCGTTTGTAGCCGGCGGGCGTGGTGTCGAATTCGGTGCGCAAGTCTTCTTGCGTACGGAACAGCCAGTCACCCTGGGCCTGCACCAGCGTGGTGAAGTTCTGCTGATAACGGGTGGTGTAGTTCTTCGGATCGTGAGCAGCCGGGCACAGGCTGCAGCACGGTTCTGCGGTGAAGCTCGGCGCTTTGATTTCGTCGGCGCGAACACCGCCGCTGGCCGCGAGAATGCCGGCGGTCAGGGCCGACAGGCTGAGTAATTTGATCAAGTGTGGGTGCATAAGATTATCCTCAGTCCCGCATTTCGGTCTGGCGTTCGACAGGGTCGATCAGCACGGCTTTCTGCTGGCGCACCAGCAGGTCGAGAATTTCATCCTGGCGCTCGCCGAGGATGCCGGTGAAGCTGATGCCGCTGGCCTTGGCTGGCGCGAGCATGGACACGCGATACAGCTCGACACTCAGCGGCGAGTCGATGGACAGCGGGCCGCTGCCGTTGGCCGCCAGCTCACCGCCGACCACGATCAGCGATACCTGGGCGTCGAACGGGTCGAGTTTGATGTCACGGTCGGTGTTGCTCAAGTCCTTGATGTGCCCGTAGACACCGGTCAGGCCGTTGGCCATGGCGACGTTTTCGTACAGGCGAATGTTCACGCTGTTACGAATGCGGATGCCGTGGCGCTTGTTGCTCAACACGCGGTTGCCCCACAGCAGGTTGTCGGCACTCTCGTAGAGGGTGATGCCGTCGGTGTGGTTCTGGTAGATCTCGTTGTGGGCAATCAGGTTGTTGACGCTGTTACGGTCGATCACCAGCCCCGAGAGGTGGTTGTCGTAGCTGCGGTTGTTGAAGATGAAGCTGTCGTTGACCTCACGGGAAATAATGATCCCGTGCTTCTTCTTCGTTCCGTAAACGGTGTTGTCGGCGATGATCAGGCCGTGGGACCGGTCATGCGGGTCGATGCCGTAGACGATGTTGTCTTTGTAGGTGTTGCCCTTGACCACGAAGTCGCGGGTTTCATAGCAGTAGAAGCCGTACCACATGTCCGAGAATTCGGAACCGACGATCCAGCCGGTCGGCTCAGGGCGCTTGAGCACCTTGGCCATGTTCGGCGTGTACTGGGAAATACTCACGCCGTAGGACTTACTGTTGGCGTAGCCGAAACTGGCGATCTTGCTGTTGGCGATGTAGGTCTCGGTGCCGCCCCAGGACAGCAGGAACGGACGGAATTCCTTGGGCGAGGTAAACGTCGCCGGGCCGTTGTCCTTCTCGCGCCAGCCAGTGATCTTGGTATCGCGCACGAACAGCTGGCCGTCGTTGACCAGGAACGCACCGGCCTCCTGGGACAGGCGCAGTTCCTGGGTCTGCTTGTCGATTTCCAGAATGCCGCGACGACCGACCACGATCGGCAACCGGGAGAGGAACACTCCCGGCGAGGTTTCGCTGAAGTACTGCTTGGGGACTTTTTTCGCCAGGTCCTTGAGGTTCATGTAGCCGTCGTCGACGAAGATTGCCTGGGGGATGCCGTGCTGACGCACCACCCATTCGGCCATCTTGTTGTCGCCACCGATGAAGTCCTTCAGGGCGTCTTCCTGCATCATCCGGCGCAGGCTGATCTTGCCCGGTTTGCTGCGCACGACCTTCGCGGCGATGGCCTCGGCGGTGTAGCCGGAAACGTCCGGCAGTTTCGGCGTGGCCAGTTCCAACGGCGCGGTCGGCGCGCTGCTGACGGTGTAGGTCTTGGCCTGTTGCAGTTCCTTGGCCGTGGTTACCGGCTTCGCCGGTTCCACATTGGCGAAGGCAGTCGCGCTGGCCAGCAGCATCGCGCCGGCCAACAGGCTGATCGAGCCTTTTCGGGCTGGATGATTCATCTGGGAGACTCCCTTCGCAATGTGCATCAGAAGCGCCAGATCACGTCGATGAACGCGCGGTGCATGTACGAATCGACTTCCTTGCCGTACGCATCGCCTGGCTTGAACACGCCACCACGGAAGCGCACCAGGGCCGAAGTCTCGTCGATCGACTGGCTCAATGCCGCCGGCAACAGGCCTTGCTTGAAGTACTTGGTGACTACCAGATCCATCTCCTGACCGAGGTCTTTCTCGCCATCGTTCAGCGGCAGGGACGTGGTGGAAAGAATTGCGCCGGTGGCATCGTCGGTGTTGTTTTCGACGGCGTTGATGCCATTGCTGCCGATCGGCTTGTTGCCGTCGACGCGCCAGAACTTGTGGTAGATCAGGCTGGCGTCGTATTCGTCGTTGAGCATCCACGAGCCGAACAAAGTCGCGGTCTGCATGTTTTGCATTTCGCCACGGAAGGCTTCGCCGAAACGGTGAACCCGCGAGCGCGTACCGGTGTAGTTCGAGCGGTTGCTTTCCAGACCGTTCTGTTCGTACTCGGCACTGGCGCGGGCATAGGCAGCACCGACTTGCCATTGCGGATCGAGGCGCAGGCGCACGCCGACATCGGTGGCCCAGCCGTTGAGGCTTTCACCGCGCTTGGCTTCAGCTGGCGACGTGCCATCGGCGTTCAGCGGGTTGACCTTGTCGATGTCGCCGCTCATGCCGGTGATGCTGCCCCAGTAATTGACCGTGTTGGTATTGCGCCAGTTATAGGCGTCGCTGTCGGCGGTCAGGCCGATCCAGCTGATGTCACCGTTCTGTTTCTTGTCCAGCGAATCGGCCGGCACGCCCGGTTCCGGGTAGTCGAGCTTGCCGTTGTCGTGGGTATGATGACCGCGAATACCGACCCAGTTGCCCGGTGTCCACTGATACGAAGCATCGGCGTAGGCGTGCAGGCGATCCTTGTCTTTCGGGGCGAGTTCCGTGAGGTCGGTGCGGTACTCGCTGAAACGTTCGGCGACCCCGACGTTGGCGCGCAAGAGGGTTGTGTCGAACGTCCAGTTCAGGGCTTCGATGTTGGTGTCGCGCCATTGGCCGTCGGCGTTGTGCAGACGTTGGCGACCGAGCTTCAACTGCTCGCCCGGATACGGCGTAAGTCCGCTGTAGCCGACCCAGAATTCGCGCATGGCCAGGTAGTTTTTCTTGGTCTTGCGATCACCGTTGTCGGTGGGCGTGGTGCCATCACTGGCGGTCCCTTGCAAGGTGTCCGTCTCGATGATGTCGGTGGCCGTCACGGCTTGCCCCATGGCATAGGCGCTCCACGCGCCGCTTTCGCCATAGATCCATGGACGCAAGTCGAGGCCGACGCCGTTGACGTCGCCACCGCTCTGGGTACCGAGGTCACTGTCGTCTTCGGATTGGCCGGTAACCTTCACTTCCAGGCCAAAGTTCTTGGTTTCTTCAGTCATCGCAGCAAGCGTCGGGCAAGACCAGATCAGCGCGAATGTCAGGCCAATGCCGGCCTTCATGAATGGATTCAACTTCATTGGGATTCCTCGCCATCTTCTTCTTGCAGGGCATGCAGTTCCGGCGTGTTCGGGCTCAGGGCACCGCGCACGGCCTGTTCTTGTTTCAACAGGCGTTGGGCTTCGGCCAACCGGTCGGGCGGCAATTGCGTTTGGATTGTTTGCGCAAGCTCGGTGGCTTGCGGAGTGTTCTGGGCCAGGGCCAGTTGGCTGAAGACGTAGGCGTTCAGCGGATCAGGCTTGGTGCCCTTGCCTTGGGAAAACAGTTGGGCAATGGCGAAGTCGGCGCTGTTCTGGCCGTTGCGCGCAGCAGTCAACAGATGGTCGAGGGCCTTCTGCGGATAGACCTTGCCCAGGTAGCCACGGCGATAGATCTGGCCGAGGTAGTAATCGGCAGCGACTTCGCGGCCGACGGCTTTCTGGAAATGCGCTTCGGCGACCTTGGCGTCGGCAGGCACCAGTTTGCCTTCGAAGTAGAGCTTGCCCAGCAACAACTCGGCGCGGGGCTGGTCGGCGGCGCGGCCGTTGTCCAGGTACTTCATCATCTGGTCGACGTCACCCAGTTCGGGGAAGTCGTAGAGCAGTTGTGCGAGGGTGACCCACGACGCCGGGTAGCCCGGTGCGATCGGTTCGAGCAGCGACTGCGCGGTTTTCTCGTCGGTCTTGCCCAGGGACGCATCGGCGAGCACACGGGCGACGCTGTCGACGCGCTGTGCCGAAACGGTGCCGCGGGCATGCGCGGCTTGCATCTGCTTGATCAGCTCGGCCTGTTGCTCTGGCTTGGCCTGTTTCTGATAGACCGTGGCCAGTTCGACGTAGCAGATATCGCTGGTGTTGAGCGCGGCCTTGCAGATCTTTTCCACGTCATCCAGGTGCTGGTCGTAGGTGCCCTGGGTGCGGTAGAGCAGCACTTGCGCCAGGCCGGCTTCCGGTTTGTTCTCGGCGCGCCATTGGCTGATCTGCTGCTGCGCATTCACGTTGGGGAAGCTGTGCGGGTATTGCAGGTACAGCATCGCCAGCGGAATCAGCGTATTGCCTTCGCCATTGGCTGCCGCTTTTTTCAGCAGGGTTTCGGCTTCGTGTTGCTCGGCTTCGGTGGAGCCGGGCTTGGCCACCAGCAAGCGTCCAAGGCGTGCCTGGGCGCGCGGCGAAACATCGGCCGCTGCGCGATAGGTCGCCTCGGCCTGTTTCATCTGCGCCGGGTCACGGCTGTCGACCTGGATATCGGCCAGGCCGACCTGCGCTTCGCTGTAGCCCAGGTCTGCCAGTTGCCGGTAATTCTGCGCGGCGGTGGCGGTATCGCCACGCTTGAGCGCTTCGTTGGCCAGGCGCTGGTCGGGCAGGCCGGCGCAACCGGCCAGGCTGATTGCCAAGGCCAGCGAGCACACCATCAATCCAGTGTGGGAGCGAGCCTGCTCGCGCAGCAGGCGACTCGGTGCATCAGACAGACCGCGTCGATCCCATCGCGAGCTGGCTCGCTCCCACAGGGTCGGCGGCGTGTTGAGGGTTGGAGTAGTCACAGGCATGTCCTCGACTTAAAGACCGACAGCCATGGCTTTGTCGATCAGCCAGTTCAGGTTCGGGCCACGGTCGCTGTTCACTTCCACCGGGCGGCCGGCGAGGGAGCTGTCCAGGGTTTCGTCCGGCTGGATCAGCACGCGGATGTCCGAAGACAGGTCGGCGCTTTTCAGGCTGGTGCTGCTGACGATCTTGCCGGTGCGGCTCTTGTCCTCGCCGGCGATCTGGAAGCGCACCGAAGTACCGGGGCGCACGTCGCCGAACTGGCGATAGGAGAAGCGCGCTTCAACATTGGCTTCGCTGTTGCGCGGCACCAGTTGGAAGATCACGTCGCCCTTGCTGGCGTACTGACCGTTGGCGACCATTTGCTGGGCCACGGTGCAGTCGCAAGGCGAGGTCAGGGTGCCGGTCATCTGCTTGCCGAACAGTTCTTCAACCTTGGCCGGTTGCAGTTGGTCTTCGTCCAGATGGCCCTTGAGCACGTCGAGCATGCTGGTGCTGAAGGTCGCCAGCGGTGCGCCCTTGGCGGCTACGCCGTCGGCTTTCACCAGGCTCTGCACGGTGCCGTCGCGGGGCATGGTGATGTTCACGCCCGGCACGCTGACCAGACCGGCCTGGGCGTGGCTGACGAAGTACATGCCGTACACCGATTTGAAAACAAAGCCGAATGCAGCCAGGCCAACAACGAAGATCCCCAGGCTGAAGGTCACGGCTTTCATGCGGCCGAACGCGGTCATGCCGTGACCGCCGTCCTTCATCTTGCGCGCCTTGGTGAAGTTGTCGCGCTGCAGGGTCGCCAGCATTTCACCCACGCTGACGATGTCGCCGGCCAGGTGCGAAGTGATCAGGTGGCGCAGGGTCGAGATGTCCCGTGGTTCCAGGTTCTGGAACTGGCAGCCGGTGCGTCCGGTCTCGCGATCGAAGGAGCGGACCTGCAACTCGACGTCCATGGCCAGGCCGAGGTTGTCGATGACGAATTGCAGGCGGGCCTTGTACACGTCACCGATCTTCAGCGGCAATTGACCGGCGTTGAACGCCAGGCCACCGGCGGACAGGTCGATCACCCGGGCTTCGACCGGCGTCCGGTCTGGGCCGAAGAAACGCAACTTGGCCGGGATTTTCACTCGGGCGTGTTGGCGCTGGGCTTCGGATTCGTGCACTACGTTGGCGTTGACGGCGGTATTCATAGGGGCGTTTTCCTAGTTAATTCAGGCGAGTTCGGTCAGACCATCAACAGCAGCACGGCGACAAAAATGCTGCCGGCAGAGAAGGTCATGGTCCGAGACGACCAGGTGTTGAACCAACGTTGAAAGCTGGCGAGATCACGGGTCAGAGAAGTGGGTTGGCGAGTCCAGGACTGTTTGTCGAGGCGGAAGAACACGTAGATCTTCACCAGCGCGCCGACGATCTGGTTGTAATAGAGAATCGCCGGGTAGGCCGGGCCGATCCGGTGTCCGGAGCACGACAGCAACAAGGTCAGGATGAACCGGGTGATGCCGATCCACAGCAGGTACACCAGGATGAACGCGGTGCCGTACTTGAAGCTGGCGATCAACGCCACGGTCAGGCCCAGCAGCGAGGTCCACATCGACACGCGCTGGTCGAACAGCACCACCGAAGTGAACACGCCGAGGCGTTTGATCCCCAGGCCCAGGGCACGGGAGTTCTGCCGCAGGTTGTTGCCGTACCAGCGGAACATCAGTTTGCGGCTGGCCTTGATGAAGCTCTTTTCCGGCGGGTGTTCAACGGTGTTGATCGCCGCGTCGGGCACGTAGAACGTGTCGTAGCCAAGGCGCATCAAGCTGAACCAACTCGACTTGTCATCGCCGGTAAGGAACTTGAAGCGACCCAGGCGCCAGTGTTGCAGGGAGTCGCTTTCCACGTCGGCGATGAAGTCCGGGTTGGTGACCACGGTGGCGCGGAACACCGACATGCGGCCGGTCATGGTCAGCACGCGCTTGGACAAGGCCATCGAGCACATGTTGATGTGGCGCTGGGCGAAACGCAGTTTGTGCCATTCGCTCATGATGTAGCCGCCGCGCACTTCGCAGAATTCGTTGGTGGTCAGGCCACCGACGTTGCCGAACAGCTGGAACCACGGCACGGTCTTGAGCACCACGCCTTCGGCCAGCACGGTGTCGCCATCGATCACCGCGACCACGGCACGATCATCCGGCAGGTGCCGGGAGATGGCGCGGAAGCCATAGGCCAGGCCATCGCGCTTGCCAGTGCCGGGAATGCGCACGAAGTCGAGCTTGACCCGGGACGGCGGGTTCATCCGGTTCCACAGGCTTTTGACCAGCAGCTCATCGGACATTTCCACGATGGAGCAGACCACTGTGGTCGGCAGGCCGCAGTCGATGGCTTCGCGGATCACCGAGCTGTAGACCTGTGCGGTGGTCAGGGCATCGATGCGGAAACTGGTGACCATCAGGAACACGTGGGACGGGTCAGCCGCTTTGCCCAGCTTGCGCACTTTGCGCCGCAGGTACGGGTAGACGATGTACAGAAAAATCATGCCGCGCACAAAGTGAGTGGCACCCATCGAGTAGCGCCAGATACCTACGGCGCCAATCAGGAAAATGAAGTCCTTCGACTCGGAGTCGAACGTGGACACGGGCAACGCCATGGCGAGGCCCATCAGTAAACTCAGGTAGAACAGCCAACCGGCGGCCTGAAGTAGGCCGTGCTTTAGCCTGTGCATAATCGGAATCCTAAAGTCAGTTGCAAGCCCCAAGCTTCAAGCCCCAAGCGAGGAGCTTTGAACTTGCGGCTTGGAGCTTGAAGCTTGCGGCTGCTTTACCAGCAGATACCTTCGGCCCGGCTATTCGTGCTGGTGGCCTTGGACATGAAACCAACCAGGTCGATCACCTGCTTGCCGTGTGGAACGTCCTGCACCAGGGCGCGGAATTTCTCGTCACGGTTGCCGAGGATGATCACGTCGGAGTTGTTGATCACCGCGTCGAAGTCGGAGTTGAGCAAGGACGAGACGTGAGGGATCTTCGACTCGATGTAGTCCTTGTTCGCACCGTGAACGCGGGCGTACTCGACGTTGCTGTCGTAGATGCTCAGGTCATAGCCCTTGCCGATCAGCATTTCCGCCAGGTCGACCAGCGGGCTTTCGCGCAGGTCGTCGGTGCCGGCCTTGAAGCTCAAGCCCAGCAGGGCGACTTTGCGTTTGTCGTGGCTGGAAACGATGTCGAAAGCGTTCTGCACCTGGGATTCGTTGCTGCGCATCAGCGAGTTGAGCAACGGGGCTTCCACGTCCAGGGAACCGGCGCGGTAGGTCAGGGCACGCACGTCTTTTGGCAGGCACGAGCCACCGAAGGCGAAGCCTGGGCGCATATAGTACTGGGACAGGTTGAGGGTCTTGTCCTGGCAGACCACGTCCATCACTTCGCGACCGTCGACGCCGACCGCCTTGGCGATGTTGCCGATTTCGTTGGCGAAGGTGACCTTGGTGGCGTGCCACACGTTGCAGGTGTACTTGATCATCTCGGCAACCGCGATGTCCTTGCGGATGATCGGTGCGTCGAGCTCTTCGTACAGCGATTGCAGAACGTCGCCGGACGCCTTGTCGAATTCACCGATGACGGTCATTGGCGGCTGGTCATAGTCGGCGATGGCGGTGCTTTCGCGCAGGAACTCAGGGTTCACGGCCACGCCGAAATCAACACCGGCCTTCTTGCCAGAGCAGTCTTCGAGAATCGGGATGACCACGTTGGCCACAGTGCCCGGCAGTACGGTGCTGCGTACGACGATGGTGTGGCGGGTGGTCTTGTCACGCAGGACAAAACCGATTTCGCGGCACACTGCCTCGATGTAGTTCAGCTCCAGGTCGCCGTTCTTCTTGCTCGGCGTGCCCACGCAGATCATCGACAGGTCGGTGTCGCGAATCGCCTCGGCGAAGTTGGTGGTGCCACGCAGACGACCTGTCTGGATGCCCTGGGCCAGAAGTTCACCCAGGCCCGGTTCAACGATCGGCGATTTGCCGGCATTGATCATATCGATCTTGTCTTTGGCCACATCGACGCCAACGACGTCATGGCCCCGTGCAGACAGGCAACCGGCACATACTGCGCCGACGTAACCCAAACCAAAAATGCTGATGCGCATCGCAATTACCTCTCTGTTATCAAGCCTGTATACATCAAGCCATTAGATGGCCGGAGTTAATGGTGTTCAGCGTGTTTAGTGCACTCGCAAGTGTGCCTTGCAGGCACGACAATGCCCTGTGCTGGCATATAAGTTACGAGTGTCTAAATAAATGCACTCAAGGTGTGCGCAACTAGGCCTTGTTGTTATGATTTGCCCTGTTATGCAGCCGATCCTCCTTTCAGAAGGATGCAGGTGCAACGGCCTTGCACGCTTGATGTCGGGCCGAAAGCCCGTGGATCAAGCGGTTGGGTGCTCGGGTGAGCACGTTTATAGGGGCGCTGCCGTGGCCTTGTAGGGGATAGCCATACTGCGTTATCTCCTCTCCGATTGCCGTTGTCCAAATCAGTGATTAGTGAGGGCAAGTTAATATTACAACTTGACTACATGAATCGCTTATCTGCGTAAGTTATCTCGTACACGCTCGGCGAGAATCGTTACCGGTGGTATGAACGGCGCGTTTGGACATAGTTCCAGTCCGCTCATCGTCAAATCTGAAATTTCTTGAAATATTGAGAAAGATGGCACTGCTCTCAAACTGATAGCACTTACCGTTTCGCCCTTTATATATAGGCGGATCATTGGGCAGGATATTTTTTTGCCACTACTGTTAAAAAAAGTCAGTGCCACTACGCAAAAAAATGATTGAAGTCGAGTGAAACTAAAGTTAGAAAACTGGTCGGTATTTTTCTGGCGCCATAAAAATGGCGAAAAGGCGGGGAAGGCTGAAGTGAGTCAAGGGTCGGCGCACCAGGGGGGTGAGGAGGTCGTGCGCCGACCGGATGCATCACTCTGGTGCGTGGTCTCGCAGAAACACCAGATTGTCCGGCTTGGACTGTTCGGCGCTGTAGCGATAGCCCTGAACGTCGAACTGCTTGAGGGTGGCCGGGTCGTTGATGCGTTCTTCGATGACGAAGCGGCTCATCAAGCCGCGGGCCTTTTTCGCGTAGAAGCTGATGATCTTGTACTGGCCGTTCTTCAGGTCCTTGAATTCGGTATTGATGATGCGCGCGTTCAAGGCGTTGCGTTTGACCGCCGAGAAGTACTCGTTGGACGCCAGGTTGAGCAGCACGTCATCGCCCTGGTCGACCAGGGCTTCGTTCAGCCATTCGCTGATGCGCGTGCCCCAGAAGGCATACAGATCCTTGCCCCGGGCGTTGGCCAGCCTGGTGCCCATTTCCAGGCGATAGGGTTGCATCAGGTCTAGCGGGCGCAGCAGGCCATAGAGGCCCGAGAGCATGCGCAGGTGTTTTTGGGCGTAGTCGAAATCGTCTTCGCTGAGGGTTTGCGCATTCATGCCGGTGTACACATCGCCCTTGAAGGCCAGCAGCGCCTGCTTGGCGTTTTCCGGGGTGAACGCAGGCGTCCAGCTGCCGAAACGCGCGGCGTTGAGCCCGCCGATCTTGTCGGAGACGTGCATCAACTCACTGATTTGCGCGGGCGTCAGCTCACGCAATTGCAGGATCAACTCCTGGGAGTGGTCGAGGTACTGCGGCTGGGTGAAGCGCTGGGTCGCCGGCGGTGTTTCATAGTCGAGGGTCTTGGCGGGTGAAATCACCATCAGCATGAAGTCGTCTCCTTTAATCGTGGCGGCGATTCTAGGGGGTTGTCCTCGTTGACTCCAGCTATGGCGTCCATAGGTGATGGCCGGTGGAGCACGGATTTTGTCTGGATGGGCTTCTGTGGCGAGGGAGCTTGCTCCCGCTCGAGCGCGAAGCGGTCGCAAAACCGGTAGTCGGGGTCTGGCTGAAGGAATGTGATGACAGGTTTAGGTCTGCTTCGCAGCCCAGCGGGAGCAAGCTCCCTCGCCACAGAAAGCATTCATGCCTCAGGAGGAGTGGGTGCCTTATCAGCTATAGTGCCGCGCGGGTTTTGTTATGGAGACATCCCATTGCGTATCGCTTTTCTCATCTCGATCTGGCTACTCAGCTTCGGCGCCATCGCGGCACCAAGCGATGTGGCGACGCTCGATCGCAGCACCTGGCCGGAAAAACTCGGCAACCCGACGCTGTTCGACGTGGCGTCGAGGGCCGAGATCCTCATGTTTTCCAGCGTCCTGTTGGCCAGCGAGGCACTGGATGAACCCGCCCTGGCCCAGCGCCTGGGCTTGCGCACGATCAATCTGGAATCGGTCAACCGGGTTCGCCAGCGTATGTGGCAACGGCTTCTGGCCAACTACAACTTCGCCCAACAGAGCTGCGACCAGGATGCCTCCTTCTGTTTTCTGGTCGAAGACATGCCCACCTTGCGCGAGCAGGCTGCCAAATTCCAGGTCGGCGCAGACAGCTACTACACCAAGTGGGCCGAGCCGAGCCGTGTGTTCCACACCCAGTACCTGGACGAACAGTTGCGCAAGGCGGCTTTGTTTCCACAAACCAGCAGCGAAGTCGATCATTTTGGCGACTATGAACGCAGTGGCGACGGGATGCATGACCGGCTGTTTCTGCTGACCTTCGACAGCGCCGCCAACGCCGCGCCGGATAACACCGCCTGGGTCACCGAGTACCTGCGCAAGTCGAATCTGAGCGGGACGTTCTTCGTCCTCGGCAAGGACATCCAGGCGCGTTTGGCCGAGCATTCGGTGAGTAACCTGCAAGCGACCTACTCGAGCCAGTGCATCGGCGTACAAGGCTGGGAGTTCCGTTCCCACAGCCACTGGCAGGACTGGCAGGATTCGGTGCACCGCAGCGCCGAACTGGTCAAAAGCAAGCTGCCGGAGAACTACGTGCCCCTGTTCCGTCCGCCCGACGGTCAGCGCCGTTCAGATGCCGAAGGCTTCTTCAAGACTCAGGGTCTGCAGGTAGCGTTGTGGGACATCGACGCCCAGGACGGCGCCGGCAAACTCAAGGGCAACCCGAGTGCGCAACGGGTGCTGACCCTGATGCTGCTGTGGCGGCACGGAGTGATCAATTTCAATGTGAAACAGGATGCAGTGAAAACGGCGTTGCCGTGGCTGGTCACGCAAACGGCGCCTGTTGGAATCGGCTGGGAGGATTGCCAGGATGCGTTTCGCTGAAAATGACAAAACCCCGTAAACATTGGGTTTTTGGCAATTTTGGAAGGGGATTCGTTGCGGGTGGACTTCCGACTTTAAACGGGTGATGGCAGTCCGCCAAGTGCTATTGGTCAATCTGCAAAATAAACTTCAAAAAAGCGTCAAAGTACTTTTTTCTGTCACACGTTTTGGAGTATTACGAAGACAGACCGCCGAAACCTGCAACACAGGTGGCGTCTTCCAAGACCCCGCATGTATGCAGAACACTTGAGTCCCCGCAGGTGTATTCGGCAGTCACTTCGAGGCGCAGCACTGTCAAGGTATTGCGTCGAATGGCTCCCACAAAGGTGACCGAGTATGGATGATCACGGACGTAGCTCTTCTTCCAACCAGCCAATCCTTTATGTACTCGATACCAACGTATTGATTCACGATCCAAACGCGCTGCTTAACTTCGAAGAACACCACGTCGCGATCCCGATGACCGTGCTGGAAGAGCTCGACAAGCTCAAGAGCGGGCATCACAGCGTAGCCGCCGAATGCCGCCAGGCCATCCGCCTGATCGACAAGACCCTGGGCGATGCCTCACCCGAGGACGTCGAGCAGGGTGTGCCGATCCAGCGTGGCAAAAGCGGACCCAAGGGTTTGCTGTCAATTCTGATGAGCAGACATGCCGAGCCGAACCTGATTCTGCCCGAGCACCTGAACGACAACAAAATCATCAATCAACTGATCGATCTGCACGCTCGCGACCCTAAGAAGCCTGTGGTGCTGGTCACCAAAGACATCAACATGCGCCTCAAGGCGCGCGCCTGCGGGATCGCGGCCGAGGACTACAGCACCGACCAACTGGTCGATGACGTGTCCTTGCTACCCAACGGCTACCACAACATGACCGGCTCTTTCTGGGACCGCGTGAGCAAGGTCGAAACCCGTCAGGACCACGGCCGCACCTGGCATCAGGTGCAGTTGATCGACAACCTGCCGGCGGTGCACATCAACGAATTCATCATTGATGAGCAGGGCTTTGTTGGCTGGATCAAGGAGATTGAAGAAGACCGCTTGCTGATCCTCGACCTGCACCAGGAACCGCTGCTGCATCAGGAAGCCTGGGGCCTCAAGCCGCGTGATATCTATCAGAGCCTGGCGTTGTACGCCTTGCTCGATCCGGACATCCACCTGGTCAACCTGTCGGGTGCCGCGGGTTCGGGTAAAACCATCCTGGCGCTGGCCGCTGCGATCGAGCAGACCATGGTCAGCAAACGTTATCGCCGCATCATCGCCACCCGCAGCGTGCAGGGCCTGGACCAGGAAATCGGCTTCCTGCCCGGCACCGAGGCCGAAAAAATGGAGCCGTGGCTGGGCGCCATCACCGACAACCTCGAAGCCTTGCACATGGATGACGAAAGCACCCATGGCAGCGTCGACTACATCCTCAGCAAAGTGCCATTGCAGTTCAAATCCCTCAACTACATCCGGGGCCGCAGCTTCCAGCAGAGCCTGATTTTGATCGACGAATGCCAGAACCTCACACCGCACCAGATGAAAACCATCATCACCCGTGCCGGCGCCGGTTCCAAAGTGGTGTGCCTGGGCAACCTGGCACAGATCGATACCCCTTACCTGTCCGCGACCAGCTCCGGGCTGACCTACCTCACTGAACGCTTCAAGGACTTCCCGAACGGGGTGCACATCACCCTGCAAGGGGTACCACGCTCGATCCTGGCCGAATACGCCGAAACGCATTTGTAATCGCTTCATCGAAACCGGGCGGCCGCAAGGTCGCCCGGTTTTTTTGTACGCGGCGTAAAGGCCCGTGCCTCAGGCCAGACCCAATACCGATGAATGTGTTTCTGCAAAGCTTGGCGCGAAAGCAGTCTTATTTACAGAGATTGCGAAAAATAGCTATTGAGGGTTTCCGTAAGAATTGATTGAGCGTTCAATACCTCTTGGGTCGGCTCAGGCTGTGAGCTACTGAACTTTTTTCGCGTCCAGCTGAAAAAGAAGGGGCCATCAATAATACGTTCATTGTGTTCCGCCAAATATAACTTGGTCACGGAGGCATATCTGGGGAAAACATGAAAGTGCAGTTCATGATTGAGTTCGGAAATACGCATTATGTATATTTTCTCAGGAGAAAATAGCGTGTTTAAGGCTCGCTCCGTAAGTGCCAAGCCTTTCATCAGTTCAGCACTTTCCGTCGAACTTAACTCTTCCAGTTTAAATATCTTCCGCTTGAGAGAAATAATCATGTAGCCCGGGATGTCACAGTCCCGGCAGTGAGAGATTACGATGTGTTTTCCTGAGTAAATTGTCCGCGCTGACATGACTAGCCTCCCGTGTGCCACCATGGTTGACGTGTAGGACCTGCCCCGTTGAGCTGCTGCCGGAGGTCAGTAGAAAAAACCTTATGCGATACCTCAGTACTGAAATTTTAGAATCGTTAGCTTTCTTGGTCAGTTTTTCTCGAATTAACAAATCGGTCTAACATTCAGTTGTAGGAAGTTTCATGGCGGGCCATTAGTGCGTACTTACGGAAAATTCTTACGTCAGAATTTGTTATAAAATAATCAGTAACTTATCGGCTGGTGCACCAATTAAAGCTGATCGCTGATGTCAGAAAAAGCGAATGTTCAGTAGACTTTTGTTACATTTCTTTCTGTTGTTTGGCATGACTTTAATTTGTGTTTTTTAAACTTAATAAGGAATCGCATCTGAAACTGTCCACCGAGTCCGGGCGTATGAGGAACCTGTGGGAGCGAGCTTGCTCGCGATGACGGTGTGTCAGTCGACATCTCGGGTTAATGACAGGCCGCTATCGCGAGCAAGCTCGCACACATTGGTTTGTGATGGGCCGACAATCGTGCGTGCGGAAATCTGACCCGCAGGTTTACAATCGACGCTCCTGATCAGGAGTAATCCCGTGCTGACTCATCTCGATTCCCAAGGTCGCGCCAACATGGTCGACGTCACTGAAAAAGCCGTGACGTTCCGTGAGGCGACCGCTCAAGCGCTGGTGCGCATGCTGCCCGAAACCCTGCAGATGATCGTCAGTGGCGGCCACCCCAAGGGTGATGTGTTTGCCGTGGCGCGCATTGCCGGCATTCAGGCGGCGAAGAAGACCAGCGATCTGATTCCCCTGTGCCATCCGCTGATGCTGACCGGCGTCAAGGTCGAGCTCAGTGCCGAAGGCGACGATTCGGTGCGCATCGTGGCGCGCTGCAAGCTGTCCGGGCAGACCGGCGTCGAGATGGAGGCCCTGACCGCCGCCAGTGTCGCCGCGCTGACGATCTACGACATGTGCAAGGCCGTTGACCGCGGCATGACCATCGAAAGCGTGCGTCTGCTGGAGAAGGTCGGCGGCAAGAGCGGACATTTCCAAGCGGAGCAGTCATGAACGTTACCGTGAAGTTTTTCGCCCGTTATCGTGAAGCGCTGGGGCTGGACTCGGTGAAAGTGGAAGGCAACTTCTCCACAGTCGACGACGTCCGCGCACTGTTGGCCCAACGTGACGGTGCCGAGGTGTTGAGCGAACAGAACCTGATGTGCGCCCGCAACGAAGACCTGTGCCAGCTCGACGAGCCGGTCAGCGAGGGCGATGAAGTGGCGTTCTTTCCGACTGTGACCGGAGGCTGAGCCATGGCGATTCGCGTGCAGTCCACCGCGTTTGACCCGGGGGCCGAAGTCAACGCCATGCACGATGCCAATGTCGGCGTGGGTGCGGTGGTGAGTTTTGTCGGCTACGTGCGCGATTTCAATGACGGCCTCGACGTTGCCGGAATGTTCCTCGAACACTATCCGGGCATGACCGAAAAGGCCTTGGGCAAGATCGCCGTCGAGGCCGAGCAGCGCTGGCCGTTGCTCAAGCTGGAAGTGCTGCACCGCATCGGCGCCTTGGAGCCGGGCGAGCCGATTGTCTTCGTCGGCGCGGCCAGCGCCCATCGTCAGGCGGCCTTCGACGCCTGCGCCTTTGTCATGGATTACCTGAAAACCCGTGCACCGTTCTGGAAGAAAGAAATCACCAGTGACGGGCCGCGTTGGGTCGAGGGGCGTGACAGTGATCATGCGGCGGCGGATCGCTGGAAGCAGTAATTTCTGCGGCGTCTCTGATTAAGCCATCGCGAGCAGGCTCGCTCCTACAGTAGATATGTGTTCGCAGGACCACTGTGGGAGCGAGCCTGCTCGCGATGGCGTCATCTGCACCACTAAAAATCTTGCTGATCCACCACCCGACCATCGGCCGGCACGGGCTGCATTTGCCTCATTGACGATTAATACATAAAAGTCCAGTATGGAATTATAAGTACAAAAAAGGTTTCCACCCGTTTCAGCTTTTTCTTCTGTCTTGCCAAACCAACAACAACCGCGAGAAAACGAACATGAAGAAGTTCCCCCTCATCACCGGTCTGGCCCTGAGCCTGTTGGCGTGCAGCGCTGTGTTCGCCGCCGAGAAAACCTTGCGCATCGGTATCGAAGCGGCGTATCCACCGTTCGCCTCGAAAACCGACAAAGGCGAAATCGTCGGTTTCGACTATGACATCGGCAACGCCCTGTGCGCGCAGATGAAGGCCAAGTGTGTGTGGGTCGAAGGCGAGTTCGACGGTCTGATTCCTTCCCTGAAAGTGAAGAAAATCGACATGGCGCTGTCGTCCATGACCATCAACGAAGACCGCAAGAAGTCGGTGGACTTCACCCACAAGTACTATTTCACTTCGTCGCGTCTGGTGATGAAGGATGGTGCGGTGGTGGATGATCAGTACGCCAGCCTCAAGGGCAAGACTGTCGGCGTGCAGCGCGCCACCACCACCGACCGTTACGCCACCGAGGTGTTCGAGCCCAAGGGCATCAACGTCAAGCGCTACAGCAACAACGAAGAAATCTACATGGACCTGGCAGCCGGCCGCCTCGACGCGATTTTTGCCGACACCATTCCACTGAATGACTTCCTGTCGATGCCGCGTGGCAAGGGTTACGCCTTTGCCGGGCCGGAGCTGAAAGATCCGAAGTATGTGGGCGAGGGTGCGGGGATTGCGGTGCGCAAGGGCAACACCGAACTGGTCAGCGAGCTGAACACGGCCATTGATGGCATTCGTGCCAGTGGGGAGTACCAGAAGATTTCGGACAAGTACTTCAAGTCCGATATCTACGGCGACTGATCAACCGCTTTCGCGAGCAGGCTCGCTCCTACAGGGTACGGTGTACACCGATCCATTGTAGGAGCGAGCCTGCTCGCGATGAGGTCAGATCAAACACTACAAAATCTCCGGGCCTAGCCCTTCAATTCCTTCAAATGCTTGTACACCGTCGCCCGGCCCATGTTCAGCACATTGGCCACGTAGTTCGAGGCGCTTTTGCCCTTGAACGCGCCTTCGGCGTGCAGCGCCAGCACCAGTTCCCGCTTGTGGTCGCGAGTCAGCAGATTCAGGCTCAACTGGCGCTCGCGCAGCCAGGCGTGGAGGAAGGTGTTGATCCGCTCCTGCCAGTCATCGCGAAACAGTGAATCCGGTTGCGGGATCAGCTTGGTCGGCGACAGGAACAGGTCCAGGGCGGCCTTGGCATTTTCGAACAACGAAATGTTCAGGTTGATGCACAGCACCGCCAGTGGACGACCTTCGCTGTCCCGTAGCACCGTGCTGAGGCTGCGAATCTTCTGACCATCCCAGTTGAGCTTTTCGTACGGCCCGATGTTTCGTTCGCTGACATCGTCGCTGAGCATGTCTTCCAGCGCCGAGTCGTCGCCGATTTCCCGCTTGGACAGGTTGTTGGCGATGTAGTCGACCTTTTGCGTGCGCAGGTCGTGCAGCACCACTTCGGCGTGGGGGAAAAACAACGTGGCGATGGCGTCGGCGATCGCGTGGAAGTTATCCAGGGACGTGTCGTCCAGGGCCGAGTCTTTTTCGGGGGCGTTCATTCAGTGGAACTCCAGGCAGCGTCAGCGCCCCATCAAAGGGGCGCTGAAAGTGTGCCGTAAACGTGTGGGCACGTCACCTGAGGATCAGGATCAGCCGAGGCGGGCAGGGGAGAGCATTTCGGCATTCAGACCGAAATGGCTGAGCGACTCGGGCAACGCGGCACCGCGCACCAGTGCCGCACTGGCCTGGCCCATGGCCGGCGAGGTCTGGATGCCATAACCGCCCTGTGCCGCGACCCAGAACAGCCCCGGTACCTTCGGATCGAAGCCGGACAGCAAGTCGCCGTCGCTGACGAAGCTGCGCAGGCCGGCCCAGGTGCGGGTCGGGCGGCGAATGGTCAGGGTCGTGGCTTCTTCGATCTGGTAGATGCCCATGGCGATGTCCAGTTCTTCGGGCTGCACATCGTGGGGTTCCACCGGGTCGGCGTTGGCCGGCGAACCGAGGAACATCCCGGCGTCGGGTTTCATGTAGAAGGATTCGTCGAGGCTGACCAGCATCGGCCAATGATGGATGTCCACGCCTTCGGGGCCGGCGAAGATGAAAGCGGCACGGCGTTTGGGTTGCAGGCCCAGGGGCTTGGCGCCAGCCAGTTCGCCGATCTTGTCGGCCCAGGCGCCGGCGGCGTTGATGATGATCGGCGCGCTGAAGGTCTGGCTGCCGGTCTGGACGTGCCATGTTCCTTGGTCGTCGCGGCTCAGGCTGACGACTTCGCTGTCGGT
The DNA here is from genome assembly GCF_019956275.1 of Pseudomonas sp. GL-RE-26. Classification (NCBI taxonomy): domain Bacteria; kingdom Pseudomonadati; phylum Pseudomonadota; class Gammaproteobacteria; order Pseudomonadales; family Pseudomonadaceae; genus Pseudomonas; species Pseudomonas sp. GL-RE-26. The sequence goes on along the minus strand of NZ_JAHBDI010000013.1, from coordinate 16,018 downwards.
ATGCACTTCGCCCTGGTTGCGGCGGATACCGCGCAAATAGCCCTGGTGCAGGGCATCGGTGTCGATGTCGCTGGCGGTCGGGTCGTAGATGGCGCCGTGGACCTTTTCCCGGCGCAGGACCGGCACCAACGCGCAAGCCTCGTCGACGCCGAGCAATTGCATCTCCGGCACCGTGGTTTTTGCGCTCTGGTATTGCCTGTTCAGTTCGTCCGGGTCACCGGTCAGGTCCACGGTCATTTCACCGCGCGGGGTCAGCAGCGGGTGCTCGCAGAAACCGCTGGGCGGGTTGTCGAAAAAGTCCCGGCTGGCCAGGGTCAACGCCCGCACTTGCGGGGTGCCGTAGGCGGCGGTGTATAGCGCCGCCGAACGGCCGGTGGAGTGATAGGCCGGATGGGATTCGCGTTCGAGCACGATCACGCGGCCGTGCTGCGACAGCCAGAAACCCGTGGAAGCACCGGCAATCCCGCCGCCGATGATGATGAAATCTGCCTGGCTCATGAACGTCTCCTGTAAAGCACAATGCCGGAATTATGGTGATCCCCTGTAGGGGCCGAGATGTCAGCGGGACAGGCGATAGATCGCATTGGCCAGCGCAATGTCTTCCAGGCCCAGGCCGATGGAGCGGAAAAACACATGGCGATCGTAATCAGGGCGCAGGACTTTTTCGCTGAGCAGGTCGGCCAGGTCGCCGACAATCGCGCCCTTGTCCCAGCCGTGCTGTTCGGCGGCGATCAGCATTTCACCGGCCGAGCCTGGGGTGGTCAGGCGATAGTCGCAGAACACCTGCATGTCGTTCAGGCACTGCGGCGGCACTTCGTGGGCGCGCGGTGCGTTGGTGCTGATGGAGGTGATCAGCGCCGGTTTGCGCAAGCTCGATGGATCGATCACCGGACCGGCGGACGAGGTGCAGAGCATGATCACGTCGGCGTCCTGAACGGCTGCTTCACGACTGTCGACGATGTTCAGGCGTGGCTCGATGTTTTTCAGCAGGCTCACGGTTTCGGCATCTTCGCTCAAGCTCGGCGAGTACAGGCTGATGCTCTGCCAGTCACGCAGGCCTTTCACGTAATGCAGGTGCGCCTGGGCCACTTTGCCGCTGCCGATGATGGCCAGGCGAATGGCTGTGAGTGGCGCGAGGGCATCGACCGCTACGGCGGTGGTCGCAGCGGTGCGCGCTGTGGTCAGTTCGCCGGCATCGCACAGCAATAGCGGCTGACCGGTCTGCATCGACATCAGCAGCGTCCACGCCGTCACCAGCGGCCCTTGTTCACGGACGATGTATGGCGACGTCTTGATCCCGTACACACCGTCTTCAGCCAACACGCCCAGGTAGTTGATGAAATCGCCGGCGCCCTGTGGAAACTCCACCAGTTGTTGCGCCGGTTGTACGGCCTGCCCGGCGGCCAGGTCGCGGAACAGTTTGCGCAGGATCTGCGGCACATCGACCTGCGCCAGTAGCTCGCGAGCCTGGGCTTGAGGGATCACTTGGGGCGTGCTGGACATGGTCGGCTCCGGAGTTGAAAGTAAACTAATTTGTCCATTATGGACTTTTAGATATCCGCCGCAAGCTCCTGTTGAAAAATCCGGACGAAAAAAAAGCGCAGTCCGTTGCCGGCTGCGCTTGTCTTTTCAGCGTCGCTTAATGAGGACGCTTGCGTTCAACGGCCCGCAACAGGTGGGTCGGTGGCGTTTCACAGCTGATCTTGCGCCCCAGCTTTTCCTCGATGGACGGTAGCTGGTAGGAGTCGTCTTCACCGGCAAAGCTGATGGACACGCCGTCGGCACCCGCACGACCGGTACGACCGATGCGGTGCACGTAGTCGTCCGGCACTTCCGGCAGGGTGAAGTTAATCACGTGACTGATGCCGTCGATATGGATGCCGCGACCGGCCACATCGGTGGCGACCAGTACGCGGATCTTGCCTTCGCGGAAGCCTTCGAGGGTCTTGATGCGCTTGTGCTGCGGCACGTCGCCGGACAGTTGCGCGGCGTTGATGCCGTCACGCACCAGGCGTTCTTCGATGCGCCGCACTTCATCCTTGCGGTTGGCGAAGACGATCACCCGCTCCCAACCGTTGTCGTTGACCAGGTTGTAGAGCAGTTTGTACTTGTCGGCACCGGCCACCGCGTAGATGTGCTGCTCGACGTTTTCGTTGGCCACGTTCTGCGACTCGATCTCGACGATCGACGGGTCGGTGGTCCATTGCTTGGCCAGGTTCATCACGTCTTCGGTGAAGGTCGCGGAGAACAGCAGCGTCTGGCGCTCGGACTTCGGCGGCGTCTGGCGAATGATCTGGCGCACTTGCGGGATGAAGCCCATGTCGAGCATGCGGTCGGCTTCGTCGAGCACCATCACTTCGACCATGTCCAGGTGCACGTCGCCGCGCTGGTTGAAGTCCAGCAAGCGGCCCGGCGTGGCCACGAGGATGTCGCAGTGACGGGCTTCGAGGTGCTTGAGCTGTTTGTCGAAGTCCATGCCACCGACGAACGTCATGACGTTGAGGCCGGTGTACTTGGTCAGGTCGGCGGCGTCCTTGGCGATCTGCACCACCAGTTCGCGGGTCGGCGCGATGATCAGTGCCCGTGGCTCACCCATGTAGCGCTCTTTTGGCGGCGGGGTTTGCAGCAACTGGGTGATGATCGAGACCAGGAACGCAGCGGTCTTGCCGGTACCGGTCTGGGCGCGGCCGATGGCGTCTTTGCCCGCGAGGGTGAAACCCAGCACCTGGGCCTGGATCGGCGTGCAATACGGGAAGCCCAGGTCCTGGATGGCGTGCATCAGTTCCGGGGCGAGTTTGAAATCGTGGAAGCGGGTCTTGCCTTCCTGGGGCTCGACGACGAAGTCTTCGAGTTTCCATGGGATGACCGGTGCCTTGGGCTTGGGTTCGCGGCGAGGTTTGGCGGGTTTCGGCGTTTCGCTGAGCGGCTGCTCCGGGGCTGTTATCGCCGCAGGCTGGTCAGCTGTTGCGGTCTTCGGCTCATGCTTGGGTGCCGCCGTGGCGGTGGCTCGTTCAGACTGAATACCGTCGGTGCGGTGGCCGGGAGCGTGAGACGCAGGGCTGGGAACTGGCGCGAGTTGCTCAGTCTCGCTTTTACCGAACATTTTCTTGAGTGCTTTGAGCACGGTCATCTCATCAATTGATTAAGGAATGTACGCCGGCCAGTGTAATGCAAGAATCGGGCGCGGCGTAGTGGGATGGATCAAAGGGCGCTTTTAAACAGAAATGCTTAACGCAAGCGCTCGGCGAGCCAGACGCCGATGTCGCGAATTTCTTCGGGTAACACTTCGTGACCCATTGGGTATTCCTGCCATGTCACGGTGACACCACGCAGCTTCAAATGCTCGTAGGCGCTGCGCCCCATCGAGTTTTGCACCACATCGTCGTACTGGCCGTGCATCGACAGCACCGGAATCCGCTGCTGGCTGGCGGACAGTTGCAGTTCGTCGCTGAAGGTCGGTGCATAAGTAGAAAGGGCAACGACGCCACCCAATGGGCCCTGCCATTTCAGAAACGCGGCGTGGAAAACCACGGCCCCGCCCTGGGAAAAACCGGCCAGGAAAATCCGCGAAGCGTCTATTCCGCTGGCTCGCTGCACTTCGATCAATTCAATGACGCGGTCTGCCGACACTTCCAGTTGCTCACGGTTGATCGCGCGCGCCGGGCTCATGGCCAGGATGTCGTACCAGCTCGGCATCTCGTAGCCGCCGTTGATAGTGACAGGGCGATGCGGTGCCTGCGGGAGAACGAAGCGGGTACTCAGCAAGGTTTCCTGCAGCGCTTCGGCCACCGGCAGGAAGTCGTAGCGATCGGCGCCCAGGCCGTGCAGCCATATAACGCAGGCGTCTGCGGTCTTTACGGGCTGAAGAATCAAGGGCTCGGTCATGTCTGCTCCAATGTTGTGCGTGCGCTCTCATTGAGTGCGAGGTCTGAGTGCGCGTCTGGTTGATCAGTTACGAAGATGTCGCAAGGTTACAAGTTTTGCTATTGACCTGTCCCGGAACCGCTTTGGCAAGCAGTGTGGTACGGGCTTTGCTATGGGGAAACGGTGCAACCCATCTCGCGCCCGGCGGTAACACTATCAGTGTAATGCCGACTGCGGGATAGCAATGAATCCGGTGATGGATGTTCGCCAATGGCCGCTACGGGGCTTCGCGAACGTGAAAGGGCTACAGCCCGTTCGGCCGACTGGTGAGAGCGAGTTTTCCATGACGTGGATTTTCTCCTACTAGACTCATAGCTAACGTCTTACGTCGGTTGACCCCAAAACAAGCCAACACGGGTCGACTACGCCTCAAAAGGGTGCGACAGGACTCACGCTCCGACACAACAAGAGCAAAACTGGAGGTTTGAATGAAGATGTTGAAATCCACCCTGGCTATCGTGACTGCAGCCGCAGTACTCGGTGTCAGCGGGTTTGCCCAGGCGGGCGCAACCCTGGATGCAGTGATGAAGAAAGGTTTCGTGCAGTGTGGCGTCAGCGATGGCTTGCCAGGCTTCTCGGTTCCGGATTCCACCGGCAAGATCGTGGGTATCGATGCTGACTACTGCCGTGCAGTAGCAGCGGCTGTCTTCGGCGACGCGACCAAGGTCAAGTTCAGCCAGTTGAACGCCAAGGAGCGCTTCACCGCGCTGCAATCCGGCGAAATCGACATTCTGTCGCGCAACACCACCATGACCAGCTCCCGTGACGCGGGCATGGGCCTGAAGTTTCCAGGCTTCATTACCTACTACGACGGCATCGGCTTCCTGGTAAACAACAAGCTGGGCGTCAAGAGCGCCAAGGAACTGGACGGTGCGACCATCTGCATCCAGGCCGGTACCACCACCGAGCTCAACGTTTCCGACTACTTCCGCGGCAATGGCCTGAAGTACACCCCGATCACCTTCGACACCTCCGACGAAAGCGCCAAGTCGCTGGAATCCGGTCGTTGCGACGTACTGACCTCCGACAAATCCCAGCTGTTCGCCCAGCGCAGCAAGCTGGCTTCGCCGAAGGACTACGTGGTTCTGCCGGAAACCATTTCCAAGGAGCCTCTGGGCCCGGTCGTGCGTAATGGCGACGACGAGTGGCTGGCCATCGTGCGCTGGACTGGCTACGCCATGCTCAACGCTGAAGAAGCCGGCATCACTTCGAAGAACGTCGAAGCCGAAGCCAAGGGCACCAAGAACCCTGACGTTGCCCGTCTGCTGGGTACCGATGGCGAGTACGGCAAAGACCTGAAAGTGAAGAAAGACTGGGTCGTGCAGATCATCAAGCAAGTCGGCAACTACGGCGAAGTGTTTGAGAAAAACCTCGGCAAGGGCACTCCGCTGGAAATCGACCGCGGGCTGAACGCCCTGTGGAACGCTGGCGGCATTCAATACGCACCACCAGTGCGCTGATGGTTCTATCACCCGGTGGGCCAACCACCGGGTGATGTTCTGTTCCATTATTTCCGGGGCACTTCATGCAAAATTCAATCGGCGCACCAAAGCAGAGGCTCAGCCTCAGCGATCCACGTGTGCGTGCTTGGCTATTCCAGATCATCACCATTGTCGCGGTGGTCTCGATGGGCTGGTATCTGTTCGATAACACGCAGACCAACCTTCAGCACCGGGGCATTACCTCGGGCTTCAGTTTTCTGGAGCGCAGTGCCGGTTTCGGCATCGCTCAACACCTGATCGACTACACCGAATCGGACACTTACGCCCGGGTGTTTGTCATCGGCCTGCTCAACACCTTGCTGGTGACTTTCATCGGCGTGATCCTGGCGACGATCCTGGGTTTCATCGTCGGTGTGGCGCGGCTGTCGAAGAACTGGATCATCGCCAAGCTGGCGACGGTGTACGTGGAAGTCTTCCGCAACATTCCGCCACTGCTGCAGATCCTGTTCTGGTACTTCGCGGTGTTCCTGACCATGCCGGGGCCGCGCAACAGCCATAACTTCGGCGACACCTTCTTTGTCAGCAGCCGTGGCCTGAACATGCCCGCCGCTCTGATGGCGGATGGTTTCTGGCCGTTTGTGGTCAGCGTCGTAGTCGCCATCGTCGCCATCGTGCTGATGAGTCGCTGGGCCACCAAGCGTTTCGAAGCCACCGGTGTGCCGTTCCACAAGTTCTGGGTCGGGCTGGCGTTGTTCGTGGTGATCCCGACACTGGGCGCACTGATCTTCGGCGCACCGCTGCACTGGGAAATGCCGAAGCTGCAAGGCTTCAACTTCGTCGGTGGCTGGGTGCTGATCCCGGAACTGCTGGCGCTGACCCTGGCCCTCACCGTGTACACCGCGGCATTCATCGCCGAAATCGTGCGCTCGGGCATCAAGTCGGTCAGCCATGGCCAGACCGAGGCGGCGCATTCCCTCGGCCTGCGCAACGGTCCGACTCTGCGCAAGGTGATCATTCCGCAAGCCCTGCGCGTGATCATTCCACCGCTGACCAGCCAATACCTGAACCTGGCGAAGAACTCCTCGCTGGCGGCCGGTATTGGTTATCCGGAAATGGTCTCGCTGTTTGCCGGTACGGTGCTGAACCAGACCGGCCAGGCGATCGAGGTGATTGCCATCACCATGAGCGTGTACCTGGCGATCAGTATCAGCATTTCCCTGCTGATGAACTGGTACAACAAGCGCATTGCGCTGATCGAGCGGTAAGGAAAAGCGCATGAGTACTCATACTTTCAAACCTGACATGCCTCCACCGGGCCGCAGCATCGGCGTGGTGGCGTGGATGCGCGCGAACATGTTCTCCAGCTGGCTCAACACCCTGCTGACCCTGTTTGCGTTCTACCTGATCTACCTGGTGGTGCCGCCGATCCTGCACTGGGCGATCCTCGACGCCAACTGGGTGGGCACGACTCGCGCCGACTGCACAAAGGAGGGCGCCTGCTGGGTGTTCATCCAGCAGCGCTTCGGCCAGTTCATGTACGGCTACTACCCACCGGAACTGCGCTGGCGCGTGGACCTGACGGTGTGGCTGGCGATCGTCGGCGTGGCGCCGTTGTTCATCTCGCGCTTTCACCATAAAGCGGTGTACGGGCTGAGCTTCCTGGTGCTGTACCCGATCTTTGCCTACTTCCTGTTGCACGGCGGCATCTTCGGCCTGACCAACGTGGCGACCAGCCAATGGGGCGGCTTGATGCTGACCCTGGTGATCGCCACTGTCGGCATCGCCGGCGCGCTGCCACTGGGGATCGTCCTGGCCCTGGGCCGTCGTTCGAACATGCCGGCGATTCGCGTGGTCTGCGTGACCTTCATCGAGTTCTGGCGCGGCGTGCCGTTGATCACGGTGCTGTTCATGTCCTCGGTGATGCTGCCGTTGTTCCTGCCCGAAGGCATGAACTTCGACAAACTGCTGCGGGCCCTGATCGGCGTGATCCTGTTCCAGTCGGCGTACGTGGCCGAGGTGGTGCGCGGCGGTCTGCAAGCGATTCCCAAGGGTCAGTACGAAGCTGCTGCGGCGATGGGCCTGGGCTACTGGCGCAGCATGGGTCTGGTGATTCTGCCGCAAGCCCTGAAGCTTGTGATCCCCGGCATCGTCAACACCTTCATCGCACTGTTCAAGGACACTAGCCTGGTGATCATCATCGGCCTGTTCGACCTGCTCAACAGTGTCAAGCAAGCCGCCGCCGACCCGAAATGGCTGGGCATGGCCACCGAAGGCTATGTGTTCGCCGCCCTGGTGTTCTGGATTTTCTGTTTTGGTATGTCGCGCTATTCCATGCATCTGGAACGCAAGCTCGACACTGGCCACAAGCGCTGAAGCGCCGTACCTAATTTAGGAAGTTCTCTTATGAGCGAAGCAATCAAACAGCCTGTGAGCCCTGAAGGCATTATTCAGATGCAGGGCGTGAACAAGTGGTACGGCCAGTTCCACGTGTTGAAAGATATCAACCTCAACGTCAAGCAAGGCGAGCGTATCGTCCTGTGCGGGCCGTCGGGTTCCGGCAAGTCCACCACTATCCGCTGCCTCAACCGCCTGGAAGAACACCAGCAGGGCCGCATCGTGGTCGATGGCGTGGAACTGACCAACGACCTCAAGCAGATCGAGGCGATCCGCCGTGAAGTCGGCATGGTGTTCCAGCACTTCAACCTGTTCCCGCACCTGACCATTTTGCAGAACTGCACGCTGGCGCCGATGTGGGTGCGCAAGCTGCCCAAGCGCAAGGCCGAGGAAATTGCCATGCACTACCTGGAACGCGTACGCATTCCGGAGCAGGCGCATAAATTCCCGGGGCAACTGTCCGGCGGTCAGCAACAGCGTGTGGCGATCGCCCGCGCGCTGTGCATGAAGCCGAAAATCATGCTGTTCGACGAACCAACCTCGGCACTCGACCCGGAGATGGTGAAAGAGGTACTGGACACCATGATCGGCCTGGCTGAAGACGGCATGACCATGCTCTGCGTAACCCACGAAATGGGCTTCGCCCGCACAGTGGCCAACCGCGTGATCTTCATGGACAAGGGCGAAATCGTCGAACAGGCTGCGCCGAACGACTTCTTCGACCATCCGCAGAACGAACGCACCAAGCTGTTCCTGAGCCAGATCCTGCATTGATCGAACCCAGGCACTGAAATAAACCCGGACCGAGTTCCGGGTTTATTTTTGCCTGAAATTCAAGCTTTTCTGTGGCGAGGGAGCTTGCTCCCGTTGGGCTGCGTAGCGGCCCTAAAGTCTTCAAAATCATGGACGATTGTGAGTGCTGCGCACTCAAGCTGGAGCAAACTCCCTCGCCACAATTGCCTGCTTCATTGCATCTTTGTGGTTGCCCAGTGGGAAAATGCTGACTAACATGTCAGAAAATTCATCCTATGATTGGATGAAAGGGCGAATTCCATGTCAGAAATTTCTCCATTGGTGAAACGATCCCTGGTCGATCAGGCTCTGGATCAGTTGCGCCTGCGCATCAACCAGGGCACTTGGGTCGTGGGCCAGCGTTTGCCCACCGAGCCTGAGTTGTCCGCCGAGCTGGGCATCAGCCGCAACACCGTGCGTGAAGCCATGCGGGTGTTGGCGTTTTCCGGGTTGATCGAGATCCGTCAGGGCGACGGCAGCTACCTGCGGGCGGTGGTCGATCCGCTCGATACCTTGAAGGCGCTGTCCCGTTGTTCACTTGAACAGGCCAGGGAAACCCGGCACATCCTCGAAGTCGAGGCCATTGGCCTGGCGGCAATGCGCCGTACCGACGAAGACCTGGTGGCATTGCGCGAGGCCCTGGGCGTCAGCGGCAGCCACTATCACGGCGATCTCGACACCTACATCGCCTGCGACCTGGTGTTCCACCGCCGTCTGGTGGACGCCGCGCATAACCCGACCCTCAGCGAGTTGTATCGCTATTTCTCCAGCATCGTCGGCGCGCAATTGCGCCAGACCCTGAGCATCGTCCCGCGCCGTCAGGAAGTGTTCGACCTGCACATCGAGCTGCTCGATGCCGTCGAACAACGCGACCCGGAACGGGCCAAAGCCCTGTCGAGGCAGTTGATCAATGAACCTTGAAACCGAGAAGTCCATGCACCGCAGTGAGTTATCCACAGCCTCCAAACGTTCGACCGAACTGGAAGAGCTGCTGATCGATGCCGAGGCCGATGACGAACAGGTCCAGCAAACCCACCCGATTCTGCGCCGCCCCTGGCTGTTGCTGCTGGGCCTGATTCTGGTGGCGCTGAACCTGCGCCCGGCGCTGTCGAGCATGGCGCCGATGCTCAGCGAGGTCTCGAAGTCCCTTGGCTTGTCGGCGTCCGCGGCGGGATTGCTGACCACGTTGCCGGTGCTTTGCCTTGGCCTGTTTGCACCGTTGGCACCCGTGCTGGCGCGGCGATTTGGTGCGGAGCGGGTGGTGCTGGGCATTCTCCTGACCCTGGCGGGCGGGATCATCCTGCGCAGCTCGTTCGGTGAGATCGGCCTGTTTGCCGGCAGTGTGCTGGCCGGTGCCAGCATCGGCGTTATCGGCGTGTTGCTGCCGGGCATCGTCAAGCGCGATTTCCCGAAACAGGCCGGGACCATGACCGGCGTCTACACCATGGCCCTGTGTCTGGGTGCGGCGATGGCGGCGGGTGCGACCGTGCCGTTGAGTGAACACTTCGACAAGAACTGGGCGATGGGCCTAGGTTTGTGGGTCATTCCGGCATTGGCGGCTGCGCTGTTCTGGTTGCCGCAAGTCGGCCAGAAACACGGCGCGCACAACGTGGCCTACCGCGTTCGGGGATTGCTGCGCGATCCGCTGGCCTGGCAGGTGACCCTGTACATGGGCTTGCAATCGTCCCTGGCCTACATCGTGTTCGGCTGGTTGCCGTCGATCCTGATCGGGCGCGGCCTGACCCCGACCCAGGCCGGACTGGTGCTGTCGGGTTCGGTGATCGTGCAACTGGTCAGCTCCCTCGCCGCACCATGGCTGGCGACGCGCGGCAAAGATCAGCGCCTGGCGATTGTGATCGTGATGGCCCTGACCCTCGGCGGTCTGTTCGGCTGCCTTTACGCCCCGATTGAAGGTCTGTGGGGCTGGGCGATCGTGCTGGGGTTGGGGCAGGGCGCCACGTTCAGCCTGGCATTGACCCTGATCGTGCTGCGCTCGCGGGACTCCCATGTCGCGGCGAACCTGTCGAGCATGGCCCAGGGCTTCGGTTACACCCTGGCGTCCATGGGGCCGTTCGCGGTCGGCATCGTGCATGACTGGACCGGCGGCTGGACGGCCGTGGGCTGGATCTTCGGTGTCATCGGCCTTGGTGCGATCCTTGCCGGTCTGGGGGCCGGACGTGCGTTGTACGTGCAGGTCGAAAGCGAAAAGGTCTGATCCCCACACACTGTCGGTATTCGTCCTGCGAATGCCGATAGTGTTCGACCCATTTGCAGACTATCGTGCAGGCAATCTTTCGATACCCATTGCACAACAGGGAGTCTGCCCATGAGTGAAGTCCACAGCGCTTTGATCACCCGCTTCTACCAGGCCTTCCAGCGTCTCGATGGCGAAGCGATGGCTGCCTGCTACACCGATGACGTGGTGTTCAGTGACCCGGCGTTCGGCGAGCTTCGTGGTCGTGATGCTGGCGATATGTGGTGCATGCTCACCACTCGCGCCAAGGATTTCTCCCTGACCTTCGATCATGTCCGTGCCGATGATCGTACCGGTAGCGCCCATTGGGTCGCGACCTATCTGTTCAGCCAGACCGGCAATACTGTGGTCAATGACATCCAGGCACGCTTTGTCTTTCGCGATGGCAAGATCTGCGAGCATCACGACAGTTTCGACCTGTGGGCATGGTCGCGTCAGGCGTTGGGTTTCAAAGGCCTGCTGCTGGGTTGGACGCCACTTGTACGCAACGCCGTTCGCTCACAGGCCCTGAAGGGGCTGAAGGCATTCCAGGCCAGTCGCTGATAAGATCGCGGCTTGTTTCCTTTCAAGCCCTGATCGTTACGTGACCACCCTCAGCGAAAGCCCCGTCGACGCCGATACCCCCGCGAGCAAAACCTGGTTCGTCTACCTCGTTCGAGCGGCCAACGGTTCGCTCTATTGTGGGATCAGCGATGATCCCGTGCGTCGCTTCGCCAAGCATCAAAGCGGCAAGGGCGCGCGATTCTTTCTTTCCAGCCCCGCCATGGCCCTGGTCTACACCGAACGCTGCCGTGACAAAAGCGATGCGTTGCGTCAGGAACGGCTGATCAAGAAACTCAAGAAGAGCGCCAAGGAATGCCTGGTGGCGAGCGCAGCCCCTGGCTTATCAATTTGACTGATCGGTTCCCATCAGGCAGATCTGTAGGCTGCCAGGTGATTGCGCGCTAAGCTGCGGACTCCTGATTCTTGCGGCGGAGCCGAGCATGTCCGAGTTGATTCTGCATCATTACCCGACGTCCCCCTTTGCCGAGAAGGCCCGCTTGCTGCTGGGCTTCAAGGGCTTGTCCTGGCGTTCGGTGAAGATCTCGCCAGTGATGCCCAAACCGGATCTCACGGCGTTGACCGGTGGCTACCGCAAGACCCCGGTGTTGCAGGTCGGTGCCGATATCTATTGCGACACGGCATTGATTGCCCGGCGACTCGATCAGGAAAAGGCCTTGCCGGCGTTCTTCCCGGAAGGTCAGGAAATGATCACTGCGTCGTTTGCCGCCTGGGCTGATTCGGTGGTGTTCCAGCATGCGGTCAGCCTGGTGTTCCAGCCGGAATCGATAGCGGTGCGCTTTGGCAATTTATCGCCGGAAGCGATCAAGGCGTTTCTGGCCGACCGTGCCGGTTTGTTCAGTGGTGGCAGCGCGACAAAATTGTCTACCGAACAGGCGAAGCATCAGTGGCCAACGATCATGTCGCGACTGGAGCAACAGCTGCAGCGCGAGGAGGGTGACTACCTGTTTGGCGAGCCATCGATTGCCGACTTCGCTCTGGCCCATTGCCTCTGGTTCCTCAAGGCCACGCCGGTGACGGCTCCGCTGGTCGAAGCTTATCCGGCAGTCAATGCATGGCATGCGCGGGTGTTGGGCTTCGGTCATGGTGCGTCCAGCGAGATGACGTCCGAGGAGGCACTGGAGGTTGCGCGCACGTCCACGCCAGCGGCATTGCCGGATGAGCAATTCGTCGATCCCAATGGATTCAAGGCAGGGCAGCGGGTAGTGATCGCAGCCACGGACTACGGTGTGGATCCGGTGGCCGGGGAGTTGTTGTTTGCCGGCCGCGAAGAGCTGATTGTGCGACGAGAGGACGAGCGTGGCGGTGTGGTGCACGTGCACTTCCCGCGGTTTGGTTTCCGGATTGAAGTGCAGTAACCGTCGTAACAGATATGGGTTTTGACTCGAACCTGTGGCGAGGGGGCTTGCCCCCGTTGGGCAGCGAAGCGGCCCCAGTATTTCAATGGGCCAAATCGCATTTGTAGGATTGCGACTGCTGCGCAGCCGAACGGGAGCAAGCCCCCTCGCCACAGGGTTGGGTGAATCTGATGGGTTACTTCAACGCCGCCAGAATCGCATCCGGGTCATACCCGCGAATCAGTGTCCCGTTCACATCGATGATCGGAATGCCGCCACCGCCCAGCGCCTGATAGTCCCCGCGCGCGACGGCATCCTTCTCGATATCGAATTCCTTGTACGCAATGCCTTTCTGATCGAGGAAGCGCCGGGTCAGCTTGCAGTAACCACACCATTCGGTGGCGTAGAGCACGACATTGGCCTTGGCCTGGGTCTGCTCCGGCACCACTTGCGATGGGTTGAACACCCGCTCGATCTTGCCCCAGTTCTGATAGGCCACGACCACCAGCAGGATCAGCAGGAATTTCTTCAGTACGCCGCCGAGCATCAGTTGCGACGCTTCAGCTGATCGGTGAGCGAAGTGGGCAGGCCCTTGATGATCAACGTGCCGGCTTCTTCGTCGTACTCGATCTTCGAGCCCAGTAGGTGCGCTTCGAAACTGATCGACAGGCCTTCGGCGCGGCCGGTGAATCGGCGGAACTGGTTCAAGGTGCGTTTATCGGCCGGGATTTCCGGCGAGAGGCCGTAATCCTTGTTGCGGATGTGGTCGTAGAAGGCCTTCGGGCGTTCTTCGTCGATCAGCCCCGACAACTCCTCCAGGCCCATTGGCTCACCGAGCTTGGCCTGGCTGCTGGCGTAATCCACCAGGGTCTTGGTCTTCTCGCGAGCGTCGTCTTCCGGCAGGTCTTCGCTTTCAACGAAATCGCTGAAGGCCTTGAGCAGGGTGCGGGTTTCACCCGGACCGTCGACGCCTTCCTGGCAGCCAATGAAGTCGCGGAAATACTCAGAAACCTTTTTGCCGTTCTTGCCTTTGATGAACGAAATGTACTGCTTGGATTGTTTGTTGTTCTGCCACTCGGAAACGTTGATCCGCGCTGCGAGGTGCAACTGGCCAAGGTCGAGGTGGCGGGACGGGGTCACGTCCAGTTCGTCGGTCACGGCCACGCCTTCGCTGTGGTGCAGCAGGGCGATAGCCAGGTAGTCGGTCATGCCTTGCTGATAGTGTGCGAACAGCACGTGGCCGCCGACCGACAGGTTCGATTCTTCCATCAGCTTTTGCAGATGCTCGACCGCCACGCGGCTGAACGCAGTGAAATCCTGGCCGCCCTCGAGGTACTCCTTCAGCCAGCCGCTGAACGGGAACGCGCCGGATTCCGGATGGAACAGGCCCCAGGCTTTACCCTGTTTGGCGTTATAGCTTTCGTTGAGGTCGGCGAGCATGTTCTCGATGGCCGCGGACTCAGCCAGTTCAGAGTCACGGGCGTGGAGAACTGCGGGTGTGCCGTCGGGTTTTTTGTCGATCAGGTGGACGATGCAATGACGGATCGGCATGGGCTTCTCGGCTGAATGAGGAGAGGAGGGCGTGCTCCCCCGAAAAAGCGCCCAGTGTACCGCAACCACTGGTTTTGGCGCGGTGCGAAGGGCAATTGAAGGGCGACCGACGGCGCTTATGCAGTTTTTTCCTGTTTTAGCGCAATAAAGCTGACCAAATGGGTAGCTAGAGGCGGATATTTCCACGCCTGTGTGCTAGCTTTGCCCGGTCTTGCGCGAAGTCACTGCGTTAAGCGTGCAGTCAGCATTTGTCAGGTCGAACCAAACCCTGATTTCGGTATCTATAACCCCGATCCCGAGGTTATTTGGCCGAGGGTGCCAGATCCAAAAGATCGGGCTCGATGGCTGACATTGCACTCTGCAATCCATATGAATTTGATAGGGAAGGAACACTAAATGGCTCTTACTAAAGACCAACTGATCGCCGACATCGCTGAAGCTATCGACGCGCCGAAAACCACCGCGCGTAACGCTCTGGACCAACTGGGCCAAATCGTTGCCGATCAGCTGGAAAACGGCGGCGAAATCACTCTGCCAGGTATCGGCAAACTGAAAGTGACTGAGCGTCCTGCCCGTACTGGCCGCAACCCTTCGACTGGCGCCGCCATCGAAATCGCTGCCAAGAAAGTGATCAAGCTGGTTGTGGCCAAAGGCCTGACCGACGCTGTTAACAAGTAAGACTTGTTAAGAAAAAACCGTGCACCGGAGCGATCCGGGCACGGTTTTTTTGTGGGCGCGATAAAGCGCTCACTACGCTGAAGCGTTGCTCCATCGTGCCTGGCGCCAGGCCTCTTGCTGCGCTTTGGTCTGGAAGGTCCAGGCGACGAAGCGGCTCTGCTTCTGCCCTTGGGACATTTCCACTACCTGGCTTTCCAGGGCGCCGGCCTTTTTCAGGGCGGTCTGGATCGCCGGCAGGTTGGACGCCTTTGACACCAATGTACTGAACCACAGCACTTGCTGAGCGACCTGCACGCTTTCGCTGACCAGTTGGGTCACGAAGCGTACTTCACCGCCTTCACACCACAACTCGGCCGACTGGCCGCCAAAGTTCAACACCGGCAGCTTGCGTTTCGGATCGGCTTTGCCCAGGGCGCGCCATTTGCGCGTGCTGCCCCGCGTGGCCTCGTCCAGCGAGGCGTGGAATGGCGGGTTGCACATGGTCAGGTCAAAGCGCTCTGCGCTCTCCAGCAGGCCTGTGAGGATCTGCTTGGGATTGCTCTGCTGGCGTACCTGGATCGCTTTGTTCAGGCCATTGGATTGAACGATGGCCTTCGCCGCGGCGATGGCGGTCGCATCGATATCGGAGCCGAGGAACTGCCAGCGATAGTCGCTGTAACCGATCAGCGGATACACGCAGTTGGCGCCCATGCCGATGTCCAGCACCTTCACGGCGGCGCCACGGGGGATCACGCCGTCATTGCCACTGGCCAGCAGGTCGGCGAGGAAGTGCACGTAATCGGCGCGGCCTGGCACCGGCGGGCACAGGTAGTCGGCCGGGATGTCCCAGTGAGCGATGCCATAGAACGACTTGAGCAGCGCCCGGTTGAACACCCGCACGGCTTCCGGGCTGGCGAAGTCGATGCTTTCCTTGCCGTAAGGATTGATGATCACGAACTTCTTCAGTTCCGGCGCGCTTTTGATCAGCGTCGGAAAGTCGTAGCGACCCTGATGGCGATTGCGCGGGTGCAGGCTGGCCTTTTCCTTCGGGGTGACGGCCGTGGCCGGGGTCTTGGGGGCAGGCTTTTTGCGCGCAGGCTTGGGGG